>NZ_JALEGS010000110.1 GCF_022763345.1 Phaeodactylibacter sp. | reverse complement strand
TCCATGAGGAAAAGTATGTTTTGTAGTTGTGGTAAACCACAAAATCTTGCTTTTCCTCGCTTTTTTCAAATCTCAATCATAACCATCGGGTAGAGTACTTATTACGATATTCTCAATCAACTAATTTGCGGCAACGGGAAATGCATTGTTAGGGCAGTAGCCAGTTAATGGGATTCTTACCCTGTTGCTTAAGATAAGCATTTGCTTTTGAGAAGTGGGCACTTCCGAAAAAGGCGCCCCCTGCTAGCGGGGAAGGGTGTGCAGCTTCCAGAATTAAGTGCTTGTCCGCGTCAATCAATGTTTTTTTCTTGCGGGCAAAACCACCCCACAGCATAAACACCAGCCCCTCGCGCTTCTCAGACAATTTACGGATGACCGCATCCGTAAAGTCCTGCCAGCCAATTTTCCGGTGTGCGCCGGCTGTTTTATGCTCTACGGTGAGCATAGCGTTTAGCAGAAAGACGCCCTGCGCTGCCCATGCCGTCAGGTCGCCGTGATTGGGTGGAGCAACGCCAAGATCAGACTGCAGCTCTTTATAAATATTGCGCAAAGAAGGCGGCACCCGGACACCTTTGGGCACCGAAAACGACAGCCCCATAGCTTCTCCCGGGTTGTGGTAAGGGTCCTGCCCCAAAATCACCACCTTTACCTTATCGAAGGGCGTGGAATTAAAGGCATTGAAGATCAGACTGCCGGGTGGGTAAATCTTTTTCCCGGCTGCTTTTTCTTTTTTTAGAAAAGTGGCGATGCTTTGGAAGTAAGGTTGTTGGAATTCCTGCTCCAATACCGCTTTCCAGCTTTCTTCAATTTTTACCTGGCTCATGCGCTTAGCGGATCATTGTTTAGTGCGGTACAGAAGAGAATCCGTTCGTTCCGGCATACTTTCCTGTAGTGACCTGAATGAGTTTCTCGAGGGACTGTTCCAGTAATTGCCTTTTGGTCCAAAGCAGGTCATGCTTGCGCCCCTCCAGCAGTTTGAATTCTAAAAAGGAAGCATTCACCAGCCGCTCACTGGCAAAGATAGCATTTTCAGGGTAGATAAGATTGTCCGCATCGCCGTGCAGGATGATAGCTGCACTTTTTATCCGGTCCCACAGACCGGCCATGGAGTCAAGCTGCATCTTGTGGCTCAGCTTTTCCATATTCGCCACATGAATAGAGCCCGGCAAAAGCCAGCGAAATGGCCAGTGCCTAGTAATGTGGGTGAAGGTGAAAGTCTTTTCCTTTCCGGGCATCAGAGAAGCGGATTGCAGCAATAGACCATCGACAAGGTCCGGAAAATCCATCGCAATACGAGCCGCCACGGTCCCTCCGTAACTCGACCCATGGAGGATAACAGCAGGATGCTGACCCCGTTTTGCCCTAATTACTTCGGCGATCAGAGCAGCCTGTTTCTTTACAGAGATTTCGGGCTTTCCGTAACCGGAGTAGCCATAGCCTGGCCGGTCAACCGCCATCAGCTTGGCCTTTGCCAGAAGGCTCGTGTCTTTTAGAAAAGTTCGCCAGAAGGAAGAGGAACTGGGCGCACCGTGAATAAAAACGACTAAGGGAAGGGAGTCCTGCCCAATTTCCAGGTAACGCAAATCACGGTCTTCGGTGGAAAGGGTACCAAATTCGGCCTGCAGACCAAGTGGGTTTTCAGCCAAAATTTTCTGGTAGGTAGGCGTACTGATCCGCATTTCCATAAAGTCATATCCATAAATGAGGAGGAGGAGAAATGCGAAAGAGAAGTAGATTCTTTTCTTCTTGACAATTTTTTTCACGGGATGTCCAATTATAAGCTAATGCATTAACGTACAACCTTGTAAACAAATAAGGCCAGTTGATGGTTGCCTCTATTTGCTTTCATCTTGCACTCTAATGAAAAAAACTGTAGCTTTGCAAACTCAAAAAAATGGTCCCGTAGCTCAGGGGATAGAGCATCTGACTTTAAGCAGCCTGCCATAAGAGGCAGGCTATAGGAGCCTTTGCGGGGAAACAAAACCTGCAGAGTGGACGCCACTGTATCGGGGAAACCTTCTTTGCTGCGGCAAAATGGCAATCCCGAGGAAACTTGAGATTTTCTTTGTATTTTGAATGTTATGTACAAACATCACACTAAAAGCAAAGGAGACCTGGGTATTTTGAAGGCTAAGCTGGATTTATTTGAGCAAGGCTATTTGATCCTAAATCCGGAGACGGAACATGCCCCTTTTGATATCGTTGCCTACAAAAAAGGTAACTTCAGAAGAGTGCAGGTCAAATACAGAAAGCTTAAAAAAAAATGATACTGTTGAAATCACTTTCCGAAGTTCTTATGCATACTCCGGAGGTTTAGTCAACAAGGCAATAGATAAAAACGAGATTGATATCTATGCTATCTATTGCCCGGAAACGGATCAATGTTACTACATAGATCCCAGTCATTTTTCCCAATCCGTTTCGCTTAGGGTAGGAATACCTCGAAACAACCAGTCCAATGGAGTGCATTGGGCGGAGAACTTTCGCAAGGTTCCGTAGAGACTATACGTGGCGCGCCTGAAATGGCGAAGAGATAGTCCAGACCACAAATCCTGACATTGATCGTCAGGAGCGGTGAAAGCCGTAGCTGGTAAGCTAATCAGACGGTCGCAGGTTCGAATCCTGCCGGGATCACGAACGTAGGTTGTTGGTTGTCAAATGACAACCACAACTTACCTACAATCAACGGATTGAGCGCGAAAACGCAACTTTTGACTATCAACGGATAGTCTGCTTTTGTACTGGTTTTCGTATTGAAAGGGTTAATGATCCGCAATTACTTAACCTTTCAATTCTAATCAGTGATGGCAACGCATTTCAAAAAGATCAAATTCTCAGTGGTCTACAATCGCAACAACATCTTAAACCAGGATGGGGAAGCCCTCATTCAGGTCAGGGCCTACTCTCCAGCAGAGCAGAGGACACGTTTTTTTTCGACCGGCATCTACATCGAGCCGGACCACTGGGACACCACGCACCGGCGGGTATCAGAAAACCATATTTCTGAGCTGCACCTAAACGACCTGATCCACGAACAAATTAAGGGCTACAAAAAACGGGAGTTGGAACTCCTTCAACGGTTTGGAGCGGCACCGCTGCGACTCCTGGAAAACCCCGCAGCTGAGGATGCGCCCGACCTTAATCCCTATCTGACATTCACGGAGTTTTTTGAGCGGGAGATCGAGCGCCCGGAACTTCAGGAAAGCACCAAGCGTCAGCACCGGGTAACGCTGCGATACCTCAAGCGGTTCCAGGCGAACGTGCTGTTCTCAGATTTGAAGTATTCCTTCCTGTCGTCCTTCAACAAATACCTACTCTCCCACCCTATGGGATTGAATACCGCCTACCGGCACCATAAGTGCTTGCGCACTTACATCAACCTGGCTATCAAGCATGACTACCTGCCGATAGATGGCAACCCCTATCGGAAGTTCAAGCCACGGCAGGAAGAACCCCACCGCGAGTACCTGACCGAAGCCGAGTTGCACCTCCTGGAGCAGCTGGAGATCCCCGCCGGTTTCAAGTACCTGGAGAAGATCCGGAACATGTTCTTATTTGCCTGTTATACCGGGCTGCGATTCGGGGATGTGGTGAAGCTGGCCCGGAAGCACATTGAAGAGACGGCGAAGGGAATGCAGATCACCATGCGGATTGAGAAGACCAGGAACAAACACACCATACCGCTGTGGCTGCTATTCAAGCGAGACGGCATCCAATGGAGCAAACCGGAACAGATCATTCGTGACCGCCTGGCAGCGCAGAAGCTCGACAACCGGAAGGATTTACAAGCCTTCCCGCTGTTCAAGCTCACCAACCAATACACCAACCGTTGCCTGAAGGAGCTGGCAGGGCTTGCCGGCATAGATAAGCAGCTGAGTTTTCACGTCAGCCGGCGCACCTTCGCCACGCAGATGGCCCCACGGGTACAGATGCCAGTGCTGCAACGGCTGCTTAATCACTCCACGCTGGATATGACTAAGATTTACATTCGCCTGGCTAACTCGCAGGTGGAACGGGAACTCGAAAAAATTGAATGGCAGTAGATGGCTAAGGAAAAGAAAATAGGGGTAAAGTTCTTTTTGAATACTCGGTTAAAACCTAAGGTTTTTGCAGGGGTTAAAAGATATCCTGTTTACTCCAGAGTTACATTTAATCGAAAAAACCACCAATCACCTTTTGAGTTTGAAAATACCTTTGATGGGTTAATGAGTGAAGTAGAGTTTGAAAAATACATTGTTGAAAAATCAAACCCTAAAATCATTAGTGAAATTGAACAATACGAGAAGGAAGTCAAAGGAATAGTCAGAATATGGCATAAAAAGTTTGGTGACGATTTTTCTTTACTTGGACTTAGCGAAACTCATAAAGAATATAAAGTTACGCCACTTCTTTTCAGGGTTTCGTTCCAAGTACGAGAAGGTATTAGGGATTACGTCATAGACCATCGTCCAGATAAATTTAGAGATGTTTTTTACGCTGAGGATGTATTCCCCACAACCCCATACTTTGCGTTGAGCAGTTTTTTTAAATATGATGAGAAAACTAGTTTTTCGGATTGGCCACTTATCCTTCAATACTCTGTTTTCAGTTTTGTGTTGCTTTCCTCTTACTTAAAAATGGGGTTTTGGTTTAAAGATGAACATGAGGCTTTTGACTCCAAAGTCAAAATAATTGATTGGGTATGTGGTGAAACCAAAATAGACTTTATCAATTATCTGACCCATAAAAAGTATCTGAAAGAGGATTTACAACTATCTTCTGATGACCCATTTGCAAAAGGACCTATTCAAGTCATCAACCTATTAAAGAAAACCACTATTGATATAAAGATGGTAACCAATATCATAGATGCGTCTTTGTTCCCATAATCTTTTTTTACCAAAAATGTTACGTTAATACCAATTCATTAGCGTACATTTGACAACGAAAGCGGATTCATTAACCCTTTTTTTTTACCACTAAAACAGTACGATGTATGAATGTCAACCTTTCAAAAGTAGTCAGGGAAGCCCGCGAAAAGCTGGCAGCGGTGACGGCAGACCTGACGGAATTGGCCGCCGTGATCGAAGATGCCAACAAGCATGGCAAGCCAGGCACAGAGATCGTAGGGCTGGAAGAGATGTGCGACATATTGTCGGTTTCCATGACTACGGTACGCCGATACCACAAAGACGGGAAGCTGGAACCCTCCTACCGGAAGGGCAAACAAATTTACTGGCTGCGGTCAGAGCTAAAGCAAGTATTGCGCAATTCGTAACCACCATTAAAAAAGCCCACCCCGAGCGGACACTCGAAGCGGGCAATTTTGAAACATTTCAAAACTTAAAGCAATGAAATATTTACGTTCTACTCCCAAAGATAGGGCATTCTTTGCTACTTATGCAAGATTGGGCAAAACCATCAAATCCAGCGGCTACTTTGCCCAAATCGTTAGCGCACTGACGGAAGTCTCCGGCATCTTTGCGGCTGCACTCAGCGTACTTTACCCCATCCTCCAGGAGCTGGCTATCTATCCAGCTGCTGCGGTGGCCATTATCGGCACCGCTGTACTGGAGATCGGCCTGCGAGTGACCATCCCCCAGGCAGTGGATGCCGTGTTGTACAAGCGATGGCAGGGGCTGCACCTGGCGATGTCCATCGCCGTCTTTATTTTGGGCTTCGTGCTGCTGGCTACGTCCGGCATACTGAGCTACCAGAACAGTAAGACCGTTGTGGATGCCGTAGTGGTGGAGCCGGAGCGGGACAGCCTGGCGATACAAGGCGCACAGATCGACTACAACGCAAGCCAGGCAAAAGCCGCCGAAGCCTACCGGAGTGACAGCACCGCTACCGCTCAGCGATACCAGGAACGCCTGGCAGCTGAGCAAACCGCGTATGCCGGTAAAATCGGAGCCGCCAAACGGGAACTGAGTAACGTTTACAACCGGGAGCGCCGGACGGGGCAATCCTTTGCCACCGCCAAAGATGCGGCCCGTCAGAAGATCGCCAACCTGGAGGCTGAGGAAGCCACAGCCATTGCAGGCATCAAGGCTGAGGAAGGCGAAGCACTCGCAGCACTGCTGGCACAGCATAAGGCAGCACTGGCAGAGATCAAAACCGCCTACCAGGAAGCCACCGCAAGCCTGGAGGGTGAATTTCAGGAAGCCAAAGGCGAACGGGCTGCCACGGTGGACGGCTACGGCGGTGGGCTGGCTTACT
>NZ_JALEGS010000109.1 GCF_022763345.1 Phaeodactylibacter sp. | reverse complement strand
CTTCCCAGCGTAAATGCTGACCTGTCTGCCGAAGTACCGACACGAAGGCAGGCATTGAGTAGGTTTGCTGTGGCAAACCACTTAATCGTCAGTATATGCTGCCTAAAATGAAATGCAGAAAGAAGGCATTGCAGAAAAGAGACGTTTGTATAATCGGTTTAAAGGGTGAAATACCGGGAATGATAAAGTGCATATTTGTTTGTGTTGCTTGTCAGGCATAGGCAATACCATCATTGCTTCCGGATGCAAATCACGCACTGATTAACCCGATTTTCATATTTTTTAATCGGACAATTACTCGGACAATCGGGCCATATGCAAGAAATACTAGGCGTTTCGGCAGGTTAAAACCTTACTTTTACCCCGAAAAATTTGTCTGGAAGCAAATGCTATGTTCAATACAATGAAGATGCTTGGCCCTTATAAAGCTAGAAGTAGGAAATGCCGTTGTGCATTTGTTCCTGATTTGAGTATTGCTTTAAGGGAACTCAAACCGTTTGTATGGTGTGTCATTGCCATAGCAATATCAGGCTGTAATCAGGCAGGAAACGGGGCAAAGGATGATTTCTTCGAACGCCAAAATGCCGTTCATGATGGAGGCTATATCGCTACTTATCCACTTTCAGACCCGGATTCCTGCATTGCCCGGCTCAAGCAGGAAGTGCCGAAAGCTCTTCAACCATGGGCTTGTCTGTCTTTGTGGTACCATTTGCCGAGGGATAGCCCGAAGGTCAACTTTCGCCTGTTAGAGCTCTACGAAGAGAATTACCCCCACGACACGGTATTTGCATTTTGTCAGATGATGCGTGCAGAGTTTTATATCGACCTTGCCGAATTCGACCTTGCCGAAAAGTATACGGAAGACGCCTACCGCCGGTATATGGATCTGGGCCGGACTCTTGATGCTGAAGATGCCCGATATCTTCAGGCCCGCAGTTATATTTACCAGAACAAGTTTGCGGAAGCACTGGAAATTTACTTCGATTTGCTAGAGATTCTGGATAAGGCGAGTAACCATTTTTCAGACCGGCATGCAAACCTTTACTCTGATATCTGTGTGGCCTATGAGCGTAGCAGGGACAGGGTTAAGTACCTGGAGTGGGCACAGAAAAGTTGGAAGGCAGACGTTTCCAAAATACATGAACCCTGGAGGTTTAGGATAAAGACAGCAAATCACTTTAACGGCTACTACCTTAAAACTCAACCTGACTCCAGTATTTACTGGGCAAAGGAAATGCAAAAAATATTTCGGGAGGCTAACCCTGAAAAGGAGATACCTCCCATTATTCGCTACAGGCTCGCCCGGTCTTATTTCGAAGCAGGTCTTTACCAGAAGGCTTTACCTTTATTTAAAGAAGCTTACCAAAAAAATCCTTTTGGCAGCAAGCGGATGGTTTTTTTTCAGGTGCCCATGGCACTTGGGCAATGTTATTTCGAACTCGGGCAACTGGACTCAGCAGAATGCTATATAAAGGAGTCATTGGCTTCACCTGACACAGGCAACCTTTCCTTTGCATATTATCTGCTAAGCAATATCTATGCGGAAAAGGGGGAGTGGGAAAGAGCATTGAAGGAAGCCAATGAAAGCCACCGGCTATACAGAATCAAGTTAGACTCGGATAAAGCCAAAGAGGTGGTAAGGCTGGAAGCACAATATGAAAATACCCAAAAAGAGCATCGTATCGAAAGCCTGGAGCAGGAGCACCTGGCCTTAAGGCTTCGGCAATTCATCTGGGCACTCGCCCTGTTGTCGGTGATTCTCCTGCTCACGATACTCTACATCCGGCAGCACAACCACCGGCTTATTTTAGTACAGCAAAACCGCTTATTATCGCAGGAAAAAGAACTGATCAACACACGGGAAAAGTTAAAATCAAAAGCATTAATGCATTCCCGTAACCAACTGGAGGAAGCGAAAAAAGAGCTTGATGAAACCGGGCAGGCACTGGCACTTAAAAGCCGGCTTATCAGGGAATTACAAATTAAACTCAGCCAGAAAGCTGGCCCGGACTCTCCTTCCTCAGCCGGCCATGCGCCTCAGGAGTCGTCTGAGCTTAAGAGTATGAAAATTCTGACAGACCAGGACTGGCTCGTTTTCAAGGAACGTTATGAGGAGTGTTTTCCGGGGTTTCTTGAGAAACTGAAAGAGATGTTCCCTAAACTGACCTCTGGTGAGACACGGCTCATCTTGCTAATGAAACTAAAATTTGACAACAGAGAGGCTGCCGAATCATTAGGCATTTCTCTTCAAAGTGTATGGCGCAGCCGCCATCGGCTAAGCAGAAAGCTAGGGCTGAATACTACCGGAGACCTTGACCTTTTTATCGAAAGGCTTTAGTGGCCCCTTGTGAATTCAGTGCACGCTGCCGTGGTAAGCCGGAAGTATGCGCAGAGGTAAAAGAGGCCTTTATAACTTCAGCAAACACATAGCTGCCAGCCAATGGTGGAATCAGCTCCGGCTACTAATTTCCCAAACCGCTTCAGGCATTTTTTGAAGAAAAGTATTACTTTGGCAATAAGCAAAGGAGGAAAACCCTTTTGCACTAACGAATAACCAATTTCAACACTATGCGTTTTTTGGCCTTTCTGGTTTTTCTGGGCTTTCTGGCTTTCGCTCTGCTGGCGCGCTGGTACTTCATTTGTGAGCTCCGGCAGCAGTGTGGCCCCGGAGAGCTGGTAGATGCCCGTTTGCAGACCCTCCGGCTCACTGAGGGGGATAGCGTGTTGCTAAGGGGGTATGACCAATTTGCCTTCGACTCTGCTGCTTTGCAGCCGCGCCTTAACGACAACAATCAGCTTTTTCTGGACACCCTCGCTGCTATGCTCAAAGCGCGTACGGACCGGAATGTGACCCTTACTGCCCTTTTTCGCGAAAGCGAAAGTACCGTAGCTCCCGGCTTCTTTGAAAACCTGGGCCTGGCACGGGCCGATCAAATCAGGAAGCTGATGATGCGCAGGGGCATTGACCAAAACCGCTTCACGCTCGATTATGGGATTAGTGAAGACCGCCAACTACGCGAACCCGTCATGTTTGACCTTTATGACCCTTCGGCGGTGGAAGGGGGCTTTGAAAAAGTGTTGTTTACCTTTAAGAACATGACTTTCTCAGATGCTAACTTTGAGTATAATTCAGCCGTTTTCAAGCCGGGGCCGTCCCTGCAACTTTATGCGGATTCGGTGAAAACCTACCTTGACCTCAACCCGGAGGCCAGTATGGCTATCATTGGGCATACGGACAGTATTGGCTCAGATGCCTACAATCTGGATTTGGGGATGCGCCGGGCCGAGAATGCCCGCTTTTACTTTCAGGACTCCCTGGGCGTGACCGCCAGTATTCAGATCGATTCCGAAGGAGAGAGCCGCCCTGTAGCCCCCAATTCCCTGCCTGGCGGTGGCGATAATCCGGAAGGGCGGCAAAAGAACCGGAGGGTCAATTTTGTCTTGAGTACTGCTGCAGACTCCACTGCTGCACAGAAAGGCAACTGAATTAATAACCTTGGGCATCTGCCCGTATCAATACCAACGAACCATGGACCTGAGCAATTTATTTAGTCAATTTACCGCCCGCGAAAGCATCTTTATACTTATCGTCATGTTAACCGCTTTTTTATTCGGGCTGCTGGTAGGCTACCTGTTGCGGAACCGGCGGGTGCGCGAGTTGCGGCGCGAACTGAACGATAAAAAAAAAGAACTAGCTGATGCACGGGCAGAAATAGAAACGCTGCGAGAGCAGCTGTCCCTAAAAGATGCTGACCTTAAAAAGCTGGGATTTTCCCTGCAGGAAGCAGAAGCCGGGCAACAGCGTTTGGAAGAAGAAAAGGAACAGCTCAATAAAGAGTTGTTTATGCTCAGGCGACAGCTGGAGGAAGGCGGTCACAGCGGGGACTCGTATCAGCAAATCGTTGATGACCTCAACGATGAGGTGGCGGCTCTGCGTTCCCGAAATCAGGAGTTGGCCAATGCTCTGGAAGCAGCTTCAGGGAACAGTGGACAAACGCCCTCCGCTGCCGTGATAAGCCCGGAGCGGCTGGATATCCTTGAGCGGAAGATGGATAATCTTTCCCATGATAATGCCGCGCTCCGTTCTGAATTAAAAACCTTGATGGGTGGGGCCGTATCCCGTGGAATAGCCAATCCGGAAGCCACCACCTACCCCGAAGTGCACCCTATGCCGGGCCTGCCTGATGCTACGGTGGTGGAGCAAGAGCCTGAGCTTCGGTTTACCACCCCAAAGCCCTTTATGGATAAAATCCGGGAGCAGGTCGCAGAGCGCGATGACCTGACCCGAATTGAGGGAATTGGTAACTTTTTGGAAAAGCAACTCAATGATATCGGCGTCTACACCTACGAAGAAATCAGCACTTGGGGCGCTGAGCGTACTCAACAGGTGACAGAAGCGATTGGCTACTTTGAAGGCCGAATTGAAAAAGACAAATGGGTGGAACAAGCCGCTCAGCTTGCTCTTCAAAAACAGGAAAATCCGGATGATTTCAGGTCTAAAGTGGCCCCATTTTCTGAAGATCCTACCGATCTGACCATTTTTGAAGGCATTGGGCCAATGGTAGCTGATGCCCTCAAGACAGCCGGAATTGGCAGCTGGGGCGAGCTCGCAGCGGCGGATACGGACCGCCTGCGGGAGATACTGGAAGCCTCAGGGCCCAATTACAACATGCATGACCCTGCCACCTGGCCGGCACAAGCCCGTCTTGCCGTGGAAGGAGAGTGGGCGCTTTTGCAGGAGTATCAGGAGGAAATGCGGGAAGCCTAAGCGGATCGAACATGCCATTTAAGCCACTGTTTTACAGATGAATAAAAAATTAATACTGTAAAATATGCGAGTTCTTAGTCTGCTAATCTTTTTTGTTTGTTTAACGCTTACTGCTTTCGGGCAGGAGCGGGATACTTCCTACGAAGAATATAACGTACGCCCTTATCCGGCAACCAACGTACCGGTCAGCCCGGAAGCGGCTTCATTCATTGCCCTTTTCGAGGAAAGCAACGTTGGTAACCTGCGCGTCTATTCGCACTACGATGATGACCTGCCCTACGAATACCCATTTAAAGGTGAGGAGATACCGGAATCGTATTATGAGATGTTTGCTGGCACCCACCGCGATTTGCTGGAAGATGACGCAGCTTCCGCTCACAGTATTTACAGTATCAAAGGCAACAGGGCGGAGCACTACCTGATCCGTACGCCCTCCGACAAAGGGCCCAACACCATCGTCTTATTTGACCTGAACGGGGAGGTGATGGAGCCGGTACAGGTTTTGGCCTATGCCTACTGTAAGGGAGATTTCTGTTATCAGCAGGATAGCTTTATTACTGATCTGGATGGTGATACCGACCTTGACATTTTGACCAAATTCCGCCGGATAGAAGCCGAGGATGAAGAAACATTGGTCAAAAATGACATCGTTTACTTGCAGGAAGATGACGGTTCCTTTGAAATGGTGTTAGACAATGACCTTCGCATTGACGAGGGTGCGTATAATATGAAGGCAATTGAATTTGAAGAATAAGCCAAATTGGCATTAAAGTAAATGCCCCGCCTGATGCTAAAAAGCTCCAGGCGGGGCATTTACTATTTTAGGAGGTCCAGTACTGCTGCAGTCATCGCCACAACACCTGTCGTAATGGTCGGCTCGGGGTCAGGAGCAAAGCCGGAGTTATGCAGAGACGGTAATTGTAATTCTCCCCGTTCAGCGGCAGCCATTTGTTCCTTAGCTACTGCACCCAGCCAAAACATGAAAATGGGGACTTTTTCTTCAGTGCGTCCGTATCGGCCAAAGTCTTCCCCACCCATTACCGGATCTACGTTAAGGGTGTGGTCTTTGCCCAATGCTTCAGTAAACACTTGTTGTACGCGCTGTGCTAGTTCCGGGTCGTTGAATGTAGCTGGTGTAAACTCATCGCGGAGCTCCACCTTTGGGTATTGATTGGCTTCTAAGCCGGCAGACATCGCTACGCCCTGGCATATGCGTTTGATTTTCTCAATAATGGCTGCGCGGACTTCATCGGTGTAGGAGCGCAGTGTCAATTCGAGCTGCACCTGATTAGGGATGACATTGCCTTTAGTGCCGCCATGAATGGATCCAACTGTAACCACCGCAGGCTCAAGGGGAGAGAGCTCCCGGCTGACAACCGTTTGCAGCGCCACTACGATACGGGATGCTAAAAGCACAGGGTCCTTGGTAGTGTGGGGGTAAGCCCCATGGCCGCCTTGCCCGTACACGGTAATATCCATCATATCCACGTTGGCCAGGCTGTAACCGCTCCGGCAACCTACTTTTCCAGCTTCCATGCCCGCGCTGACGTGCAGTGCGATTGCGTAGTCTGGTGTGGGGAACCGCTCGTAAAGCCCATCTGCCAGCATGGCTTTAGCCCCTCCGCCCCGTTCTTCTGCCGGCTGGCCAATGAAGACAAGGGTGCCTTTCCATTGATCCTTCCGCTCCGCTAATTGCCGGGCAGCCCCTGTCCAAACCGTCATATGTATGTCGTGCCCACAGGCATGCATGACGCCTACCTCATTTCCGGCATCATCCTTTGTAGTGACAGTGCTGGCATAGGGCAGGCCGGTGTCTTCTACAATCGGCAGGGCATCCATATCCGCACGTACAAGCACCGTTGGGCCTTCACCATTGCGCAGGACCCCTACAACCCCATAGCCTCCGACACCCTCGGTGACTTCAAATCCCAACTGTCGTAGTTCCTCTGCCATGCGCCTGGAGGTCGACGATTCCTGAAAGGACAGTTCCGGATGGAGGTGATAATGGCGGTACAGGTCTTCCAGGTAAGCATAATCTTTCCGGACGGAAGCTTTGAGCCCTGCGTAGGGGTCATCTGTTGCAGATAAAAAAGTGCGGTCGTCCCGGACCTCTTGTTTCAGGGCATCCAGTGCGCCCTGTGCAGGCAAGGCTATGGCGCAACCGAATAGTACAGCGGTCAGAATCAGGTATTTCATCGTTTTGGTATTCATATGATGAATAATGTAAGAAAAACCATAGAGCAATTGGAGGTGTTCTCCTGCCTTTTTGTTTTTCTTCTTACTTTTAGGTGTCCAAAGTTGCAGAAATGAATGCTATTGATGCCATAAAGATCAACTTTAACCCCGAACAGCTCACACTGCTGAACATATGTCTGGCCTTCATCATGTTTGGCGTTGCATTGGACTTGCGGGTGGATAATTTCCGGGAGTTGCTACGCCGCCCAAAGGCTCCGCTCATCGGATTGAGCTCGCAGCTGGTCCTGCTGCCGTTGCTGACGATAGGGCTGATCTATCTTTTTCGGCCGGCACCAAGTATAGCATTGGGCATGTTGCTGGTTTCCGCCTGCCCGGGGGGCAATGTATCTAATTTCGCTGTGCATTTGTCAAGAGCCAACACTGCCTTGTCGGTCTTAATGACAAGTGTATCCACGCTGGCGGCGGTGGTGATAACGCCTCTGTACTTTACCATGCTGGCGCCAATCGTGCCTGGATCAGAAGGGTTGCAGGGCGATATCTATGTTTCCCCAATGAGTATGGTCACAACCATTGTGCAACTGATTTTGGTGCCTTTGCTGATCGGTATGGGGCTCCATGCCCGCTTTCCCAAAACCACTGCGATGCTGAAAAAGCCAGTTCGAATGCTGTCGATGGCGATTTTCATCGGCTTTGTGATTTTCGCGCTGTACGCCAATTACAGCAATATCGTCAATTACCTGTATATCGTTTTTTACCTCGTGGTCATCCACAATGCCATGGCCCTTTTTACCGGCTATCAATGGGCTTACCGAAATGGGCTTCCACAGGCAGATGCCCGGGCCATTTCCATTGAAACCGGTATTCAAAACTCCGGGCTGGCCCTGATTCTGATCTTCAATTTCTTCGACGGGCTGGGCGGTATGGCATTGGTGGCTGCGTTCTGGGGGGTGTGGCATCTGATTTCAGCCTTCACGCTGTCAATGTGGTGGCAGTTCCGGCCGATCACTGCTGCGGCCTTTGGTAAAGAACAAGCGAATTAGAGGAGCCGCAGAGAGATTAACAGGCGTGGCCTGTCAGTTGTCGGGGCCGCGGATAAAAAGGGAGCGCTTTTTGGGTTTGAGCCAGGAAAAGAAGGTCTGAAAACAACCACAAGCACCCAAAGTTTCAGCCTTGACAGGCCCTTGGTTTTGCAGAGCTTTGTGCGCAGGCAAAAATGGAGCTATAGCTATTCCTCTTCCCCTAAGGTTTGTCCCTGAAGCACAAACCGCTTGTAATAATTGATCAGCAACGTAGTGAGCGGCAACGCGATGACCATCCCAATCACCCCAAACAGCCCGCCCCAGACCGACAGTGCCAGCAGGATGACCGCCGGGTTTAGGCCCGTGGCGCTTCCCATGATTCGCGGCGTAAGTATAATTTCCTGAATGGCTTGAACAATTATGAAGACAAGGATGACCATACCTGCACAAAACCAGTAAACCTCGAGGGTCTCAATGGCCTGCACACCGGCAAGTAGCAGAGCGGGAACTAATCCCAGGATTTGAAGATAAGGCACAAAATTGAGCAACCCTACGAAGATGCCCAGCAGTATACCCAGGGGCAGCCCAATCAGGTTGAAGCCAACTGCGAAAAGAATACAAACCCAGAAGACAATCAGCGCCTGTCCCCGGAAGTAAATCTGCATCCCATCTTCCACATCATGCACCAGCATCACAACCGGCTCCCGGTAGGTGGGTGGGATCACCGCTTCCCAGTTGTCCGCAAAATCATTATAAAACAGCATGATGAATACCAGGTAAAGCAGAAACGTAACAATACTGAACAGCCCCAGCACAATGCCCATGGCACTGCTCAGGCCACTCCAGATGTAGGACAGGATCATCACCCCGTAATTGTAAATGTTTTCCTCCGTGAGTAAGGCTTTGACCTCCTCACTATGCAGGTAGGCCTCTATCTCCTGAAGGACTTCTGGCGGGAGTAAGGATTGCATCTGAAAGTCCAAACTGCCACCAAGAAGATTCTGCATATTGGCTATTTCTCTATTGATAGCCGGGATGGTCAGCATTCCAATGAGGACTAGAAATATAACCAGGCTGAAAAGGGTAAGCAGTACCGCCACCCATCTGGTGCGTACTTTTAGCCGTTGCTGGAAAAAGCGAACTATCGGCTCCAGCAGATAGGCGACGAAAAGGGCAATGAAAAAGGAAGCCAGATAAGGGCTTAGGTAATCCAGCAGCCATAAGAAAAGGGCAATGCCGCCAAGATAGAGTAGGATATCGATGATGCGGTCGAGCGTCCAGGTTTTCGGTTGCATAGCGGTAGAGGCAATTATTTCCCACCAAGTTAGGGCCGAAATTTTGTTTTGGGTGGGATTTTTAGTGGAAATTTTTACTTTACCAGTCTAAAGTCAATCTTTTATGCCACCTACATCCATACAGCGTCTTTGTTTTTGTATTTTTTTTATGGTGTTGTTGTCCCCTCTGGCGCAGAGTCAGGCTCATCAGCTCAGTTGGCCGGTGGATGGTGGGCTGCTCGGAACAGGCGCATTGACCTATGGCCTGAGTATTCCGCTCCAGAAGAAAATGCCGGGCATGTCTTTGGACGATCTCGATCTGCTGGATCCTCTCAGAATCAATCGCTTAGACCGGATTGCCACCTTGCAGGCCAGCGAAAAGGCGCGCCTCGCTTCTGATATTACCTTACGTACCGCTTTAATCCTGCCTCTGGGGTTATTGGCAGAGTCCAATAGCCGCGATAATTTTGGAGTAGTCTCTGTGATGTGGCTGGAAACCCTGCTCATCACCAACGGCATAACCCGCCTGGTCAAAATTGGCGCCCGCCGCAGCCGCCCGTATACTTACAACCCCTTAACGGGCGAAGAACTAAAAATTGATCCGGAAGCCCGCCTTTCGTTCTTTTCCGGACATGCATCCAACACCGCTGCGATGTCCTTTTTTACGGCTCAAACGCTGGTGCAAAACCGGCCGGATATGCAAAACAAAGGACTGGTTTGGGCTACAGCAGCAACCCTCCCGGCACTAACCGCCCTGTGGAGAGTCAAAGCCGGCAAGCATTTTCCCAGCGATGTGATTGTTGGCTATGGTATCGGGGCCCTGATCGGGGTTTTGGTGCCTAATTTGCACCGGTAGCCTTAACGCATTAGTAGCACTTCGCCTTCCAGTTGCAACTTTCGGCCATCTATTAAGGTGACTTCGGCCATGTATACGTAGACTCCGCTGTTGAGCAATTGCCCACGGCTTGTGCCATCCCAGCCCTGGCTTTCCTCATTAGGCGGGAAAGACGTAGCATCAAATACCTGATTGCCCCACCGGTCATAAATACTCAGGGCACTGATTTCCAATACCTGGTTCGGTTTGGCAAAAAGCGTGAAGTAATCATTGCTGTTGTCTCCGTTAGGGCTGAAGGCATTAGGCGCATAGACAGGGATGCGTTTGTCAACCTGAACCAACAAGTCGTCCTTCACTTCACAACCTGCATCCATCAATGCCCGCAGGGTGATGGTGGTGCTGTTCACAGGAACGAGTGTAGGATTCAGGCAGTCTGTGCAATTCAGTAGGTCACTGGGGCTCCATATCAAGGAGTCTGGGATGAAGTTGAGCTCCGGGTTCAGGGTGAGGGTGTCTCCCTGTCGGACTTCGATTTCCCCGCCCAGGTCCAGGGTAAGGGGTGGCATCGCTTCTATCTCGAAGAACTGCTGTGCTTCACAACCCAAGGCATCTCTCAGGATCAGCACATAATTGCCGGGCACGATCGGACCGCGCAGGGGTAGCCCTTCTGCAACCTCAAAGTTGATGCCGTCAATGGCGTAAGTATACGGCGGCAGCCCTCCGGATAAACGACTGATCGACCAATGGCCGGTACTGTCCGGGCAATCCGGGTCCGTAAGTTCCAGCTCTGCCTCAGGAAGATTAAAAGTGAGTTCAATATTCGTGATCACAGAATCGCATCCGTTTTCAATGCTGGGGATGATGTGTTGTCCGGTAGGCTGATCAATGGTGTAAGTCGTCCCAAAGAACTCCAGCACTTCATCTGCGCAGAGGGTATCCCGGAAATACCGTATTTCGGGCTGTAGCAGCACACTGATGCTGACCTCCAGAATGCTATCGCAACCATTGACCGTATTTAAGGTGTCTATTCCGGTAGGCTGGTTTTCTGAATAATAAGTTCCGTTAAATAGTACACTGTCTCCTGCACAAAGGTCCAGCACAACCGTGGTGCGATAACTCGGCAGCAGGTTCGTTGTGGTGATGATGGTAGAATCGCATCCGAACTGATTGGTCAGCGTTTG
>NZ_JALEGS010000108.1 GCF_022763345.1 Phaeodactylibacter sp. | reverse complement strand
TGACAAATGGCTGTGATACCCAGACCGACTGCTCGGATGAAGAAGCCCTTGCCAATACGCTGGACTGGGTCAACCCGATGGATATTTGCGAGGAAACTGACGATGTGGTTGGCTACCGGATTTACTATGCCCCATTCGAAGGCAGTGACTTTGAGTTTATCGCTTCCATTGACGATTCCAGGCTCACCGTCTATGACCATAAGCCAGAAATAGGCATTGCAGGCTGCTACGCCGTTACTGCGGTGGACACCTTTGCCAACGAAAGTGAATTCAGCAATATCATTTGCGTCGACAATTGCCCGTTCTACCAGCTCCCAAACGCCTTTACGCCCAACGGGGACGGCCAAAATGATATCTTCCGCCCTTACCCCTACTGCTTCATTGACCGTGTGGAATTCACCGTGTTCAACCGCTGGGGGCAGATCGTATTCACTACCAACGACCCTGACCTCAACTGGGACGGCACTAATCTGCAGGGGCAGGCTTTGGAGGACGGCACTTACTTCTACAATTGCCGTTACTTCGAGCGGCGGGTTACCGGCATTCAGCCCAGCCCCGTAATCCTGAAGGGCTACATTGAGCTGATACGGAACAGCCGTTAATTTCAAACTAGAAGCCCCGGGAAACCAATCAGGCAGCCCGGGGCTTTTTCTTTCACAGCAACCAGCCTGTTATTAGCCGCCCAGCTGTCCGATTTCGTATTTCGCACGCTCAACGTACTTACTGTCTGTGATCATCTTATACGCTTCGATAGCGCCAGCAGTATCACCTTTAGACTTTAGGATTTCCGCCTTCTGCATCAGGTACTTGTCTGCGCCATCAGCTGCCAGCTCAATGGCTTTTTCGGCATGCATGAGCGCATCATCCTTGCTGCCATCGCTTAGCAATGCGTCGCTAAGGTAATAATGGACATCAGCACTTTCCCCGCCTTCGAGATAAGCTGCGGCCATATCCTTGACCAGAGCCCAGTCTTTGTCCCCCCAGGCAACAGCAACCATATTCTCGGCTTTACTGTTCATTTGCTCAGCCTTGTCGGCCTTGCCTGCCTTTTCGCAAGCCACACCAGCCGTTTGGTAAGCTCCAACAGCCTTGGCCATCATATCCATACCTTCAAGGGCTTGTGCCTTACCGATATAATTAGCATAGAAACCAGGGTTATAATCTAGGCCCTGCTGATAAGCCTCCAGCGCTTTTTCATGGTCATCAGCCTTACGTGCATTAGTACCTACGTAATAAGCTGCAATGGCACCATTTTTCTTGGCCAGTTGCATAACCTTGATATCAGTCTCGGAGGAAGAATCTGCTGTTTCCAGGGCCTGTCCCATTAGCTCAAACGCTGCATCATACTCTTTCGCTTTCAGCTTAGCAAGGCCATCGTTGTAGAGGCTGGCAGCCGAAGCCGTTTGTTCTTCTTCTTGTGCATTAAGCGTATTGGTAAACAGTCCAAAAATTGCAAAAACACCTGCTAAAATTATTGTTCTTTTCACGATAACAAACACGTTTTGTTAGTTTAAAAATATATACAATGATATCGACTTCGACACTTATTTGCCTTTGAGACGCCTAAATGCCGAATTTGTAACGTCGAATGCTGGTTTTGGGTTTAGAAACTGCGCCGTTAAGCCCGTTTGCCCCCAATTATCATCGGCGGTCAAACCAAAAGGTAGCCAGTATAGCAAAAATGCCAAAATAGAGCAGGGACGATACACTGCCCCACCAAAAGACTGGCATTTCACGGGGCTGATACCAAAGCAGCCCTACCATAGAGACAATAAAGACCACCGTCGCTGTCAGATTGCCCGCCCGCCAGCGTTTTGTCCGGCTTGGATAGGCAAACTTCACCGGTACAAACTGTAGCACCGCCAGTATTATTATAAACAAAAGGTTAATGGTACTTTCCCACTCAAATACGAAAAGCAGATAGAAAGCCACCATATTCCACATCACCGGAAAACCAATGAAGTAGTAATCCTCCGAAATCATGCCCGACTTTCCATAATAGACGGCCGAAGTGACCAAGATGAGAAAAGCGGCCCACAAATCATAGGGGGAGGCGATAATTCCCGCCTGATAGATGAGAAATGCCGGGATTATGGCGTAACCGGCAAAGTCGATCACAAAGTCTATGCTCTTGCCGCTCATTTCCGGCAGCACTTCAGTGACTTTGAAGCGCCGGGCCAGTGTACCATCCACTCCATCGATAACCTGAGCAGCCAGCAACCACCACATGGCGTTGGTATAGTTGTGCTGTGTACCTTCAACCATTGCCATAAACACGGTGATGATGCCACTTGCGGTAAAGAGGTGGACGGCCCAAGCCTGAGCTCGTTGACCAGTGGTGTACGGCTTCCCCATAGATTGATCTTGCTGCAGCGCTAAAATATGAGTAATTTTCGGCATTTCAGAATAACCAGCCTATGCCCTTTCAGACTTGGCGTTTACTCCGTCCCTCCATCGTTCTATTAGTCATTCTTGGACTGGGCGGAGCCTATCTCCACTTTTTCACTGAGCAGCCACTAAGCTGGCCGGCTTACCTGGCCATGATGTTTTTTTACGCGCTCATTTTCGGTGTAGGTGCCTATGCCGCAAGCCTGAGACAGGGCAATGATAGTGAAAGCCTGATGCTGGCCGGGCGGCAACTGCCCCTTTTTCTGGCTATTTTCACCATGAGTGCGACCTGGGTTGGAGGAGGCTACATCAACGGTACCGCAGAGTATACGGCCAGTGCCGGGCTAGTGTGGGTACAGGCGCCCTGGGGCTATGCGCTTAGCTTGGTTGTCGGTGGCCTGTTTTTCGCCCGCCGCATGCGCACCTACCGCTTTCACACCCTTTTGGACCCGCTTGAACAACGGTTTGGAAAACGGACCACAGCCCTGCTGTTCCTTCCCGCCCTGTCTGGAGAGCTTTTCTGGACCGCTGCTATTCTGACAGCCTTAGGCACAACCTTCGGCGCTATTGCAGGGCTGGACACCCCAACTGCAATAATGGTTTCCGCCATCATCACCATCGCCTACACGGCTCTGGGCGGGCTATGGGCAGTGGCCCTCACTGATGTTATTCAGCTTCTTTTGCTCTTTGGTGGATTGTGGCTGGTCACGCCCTACGCACTAGAACAGACTGGCGGATGGACGGCAGCTTGGGCAGATTACCAGCAGGCTTACGGTGCTGCCGCGAGCCTACTGCCTAGCCGCGAAGCACTTGGAGCTTACTACTGGAATTGGTGGGATTATGCTTTGCTGCTCATTTTTGGCGGTATACCCTGGCAGGTATACTTTCAACGGGTGCTCTCTTCTAAAGATGCAGATACTGCTGTCCGGCTGTCCCTGATTGCAGGAGCAGTTTGCCTACTGGCTGCGGTGCCTGCCGTCATGATTGGTATTGCTGCCCATGCGGCTGACTGGACTGCCTTGGGTTTGCCGCCCCCACCTGACGCGGCCTCCACCCTGCCGTGGGTAGTCCGGTACCTTACCCCCTCGTGGGTAGGAATCATTGGGCTGGGCGCCATCGCGGCAGCTGTTATGTCCTCGGCCGATTCGTCTATCCTCTCAGCTTCTTCAATGGCAAGTTGGAATGTTTTCCGGCCCTTGGTACAGCCCGAAGCCTCATCAGCCAGGCTTGGTAAGGTCGTACAACGTATGATTTGGATCATTGGCGTGGCTGCCACCTTGATTGCCTTGAATATCCAGAGTGTTTATGAGTTGTGGTTCCTATGCAGCGACTTTGTGTATTGCTTGCTGTTCCCGGCCCTGGTCTGCGCGTTATTCGACCCCAAAGCCAATTCAACCGGGGCTGTTGCCGGATTATTGGTTGCAGCTTTTCTGAGATTTGGAGGGGGGGATGCCACCCTCGGCATACCCTTGCTGCTCCCTTACCCAATGGTGGAGGATGGGGTGTCGCTATTCCCTTTCCGCACTACAGCGATGCTGTCCGGATTACTCACTATCGTAATCGTATCAAGGCTAACCCTGCGGTGGTACCCTCCTAAGCAATTGAAAAAAATCGACTGATGCGGGTTTACCAAACCGGGCGGTGCTCCCCGAATGCAGGCTGCACTTTATCCTTTTCAGACAGGATAACCTCGTTGAGGTCAAACTCCCAGTCAATTCCCAGTTCGGCATCGTTGAATAGGATTCCTCCTTCGTGCGCTTTAGAGTAGAAATTGTCGCATTTGTAAAAGAACTCCGCCGTGGGGCTTAGCACAAGATATCCATGCGCAAAGCCACGAGGTACGAAAAGCTGCCTTTTGTTTTCGGCACTTAGCCGAAGGCTGAACCACTTGCCGTAGGTTGCTGACCCGGGGCGGATGTCCACCACCATATCCAAGACCTCCCCTTCGAGTACACGGACCAGTTTGGCCTGAGCCATATCTCCGACCTGATAATGCAAACCCCGCAGCACGCCTCGGGTTGAGCGTGCCTGATTGTCCTGAACGAAGGGCACCGTAATGCCTGCCTCCTCAAACCTTTGTTGGTTGAAAGCTTCGTAAAAATAACCCCGGTCATCTTTCCAAACCTGAGGCTCAAATATCTTCAACCCCTCGATGGGCGTATCCAGAAATGGCATATTAGTTTGACTTTACGCCTGCAATATAGCTGCTGCTTGCGGGTTTTCCCAAAGCACAGCGGTAAATCACTATTTTTTACGGAAAAACACACCAATGGGCACGCCTGAGAAATTAAACTTTTTGCGAAGCTGATTTTCCAGATAGTGCCGGTAGTTATCTTTCACATGTTTGGGGTTGTTGCAGAAAAAGGCAAATGCCGGGTAGTAGGTCGGCAACTGCGTAACATATTTGATTTTGACAAAACGCCCCCGGTGAGAGGGTGGCGGATACCGCTCAATGGCTTCCAGCATGACTTCATTTAGTGTGGACGTTTTGATCTTCCGGCTCCGGTTCTCGTAAACCTCCAGACCAGTCTCCACAGCCTGAAATATCCGCTGCTTGTCTGCAACAGAAATGAACAGAATAGGCACATCCGAAAACGGCGCAATCCGGTTGCGAAGCTCTTTCTCATAGTCCCGTGCCGTATTGGTTTCCTTTTCCAGCAGGTCCCACTTATTCACCAGTATGACAATGCCTTTATTCCGGCGCTGTGCCAGCCGGAAGATGCTCATATCCTGTGTCTCCATCCCCGTTTGCGCATCGATCATCAGCAAGCAGACATCGGCTTCCTCAATGGCTTTGATGGCACGCATCACAGAATAGAACTCCAGATCTTCGTGCACTCTTGACTTTTTCCGTATGCCGGCGGTGTCTATCAGCAGAAACTCTTTATCGAACTTAGAGTACGTAGAGTGAATAGAGTCACGGGTAGTCCCGGCAATATCAGTGACAATATTACGATCTTCTCCCAAAAGCGCATTTGTTAAAGAAGACTTCCCCACATTAGGCTGCCCCACGATAGCGAAGCGCGGCAGCTGGCTAGGCTCCTCTTCTTTTTCTTCAATGTGCTCCACTACGGCATCCAGCAGGTCACCCGAGCCGCTACCTGTCAAAGAAGAAAGGAAGTAGGTATTCTCGAAGCCCAGGCTCCAGAATTCGTTCGCCTCCATCATGCGATTGTGGTTGTCTACCTTATTGACGGCTAGATAAACCGGCTTTTCAGTACGGCGCAGCATACTAGCTACCTCTTCGTCAAGGTCTGTAATGCCCGTGGTCACATCGACCATAAAGACAATCACCCTCGCTTCCTCGATAGCAATCTGTACCTGAGAGCGGATGGCCGCCTCAAAAATGTCTTCGGAATGCTTCACGAAACCACCCGTATCGACCACCGTGAAGGTCTTCCCATTCCAGTAGCTGGTGCCGTATTGCCGATCGCGCGTAACGCCACTGATGTCATCAATAATGGCCTGCCGCTCTCCGATCAACCGGTTGTATAGCGTCGATTTGCCTACGTTGGGCCGGCCGACAACCGCTACAATATTATTACTCATTGCTTTGTATTCAAATTTTTACAGCCCACAAAGATACGGGTTAATCTGAGAACTTGGCTGCATGGCTTGTACATCTGTACAGAAGTTGCGGTTTCTGCCTGCCCGAAATGTTAAAATTCAACTTTTTTCACGATCCAATTATGGAATTTGACCATCCACGCGACAAATAAGTATAAAACAACCCTAAAAAAACCATGTACACCCTAACAATTGTGAAGGCAATCAGTATTGCCCTGCTTTCCGCATGCCCTATGGCACAGCCCGGATTAAGCGCAACGTCTACGGATTTATTTGGCACGCACCAGCTGAATACCGCCTACGGGCTGATGAACATTCAGGTGGGGGTAGCGCTTGAGCAACAGGCCTCAGCGCTAGCCATCGGGCCGCAAACGATATTCGTAAAGAACGCCCCTCTGATCCGGGTCCTGGAACTGATGGAGCGGCCGATCGCGCCCTGCCCGCTTACAGCCTATAACTTTGGGCCCCCACCTTCGATGGATGATTTTCCTGAACGAAAGGGCATCACTGCGCAAACGCTGCTGGCAGAGCGTATCCATTTCAAAATTTCCTGCAGCGATTGCCAGTTGGAAGACTTACAGGAAGTGGCTTTTGACTTTTTTCAATCTAAGTTGCCCAAAGAACCTGAGTCACAAGACCATCCGCAGTTGCTCAGTCAAACCGGGGCAACTCAGACCAACCGCTGAACCTGAGTAGAAGCCTCAAGTTTCAGGCTTTCATCTATGCTCAGCAAATTGAGCCCGGGTGCCTTGCCCGGCTCAATACTGCCCAGTTCTGCTTCGTATCCTAAAGCTTCAGCCCCGTTGAGCGTTGCCCACTGTAGCAGAGTCTCGAAGGACACATAGGATTGATATTTAGCAATGGTCTTCATTTCCTCAAGGACCGAAAGCTGCCAGTTGGAGGTCAGGCTGTCCGTACCGATGGTCATGCGCGCACCGTTGTCCATGAAGGCTTTATAGTTGGGCAAGCGGTTCTCAATATAGAGGTTGGCGTTGGCACAGGTCGCCCAGTATACGTTGTCGCTCCATTCCTGCGCCGCCTGAATATCCGCTGCCGCAGTCATCGTATTGTGCACAAAAAGCGTACGGCAGGCCGGGTTCATATGCTGCATCGCATAGTAGATGGATGGCCGCCCGGTAGGCTTCAGCTGCTCGACTGAAAAGCCAAAGGCATTGTAAAAATCCACGAAGCCTCCTTCCTTGGACAGGAAAAACTGGTTCTCGTGCACCGTTTCCTGATTGTGTATGCTAACGGTGCTATTTGTATCCGGATTAAGTGCATTGATTTTTTCGAAAAGTGTTGGAGAGACGGTGTAAGGCGCATGGGGCACAGCCGCTTTTTTATTGCCATTGCCTGCTGCCTGTCCGTCGTAGACCTCTTTGTAGTTCTCAAAGGTTTGCCCGGCCATACTATCCTGCAGGAAGTCAAACATCTCTACGAAAGTATAATACCGGATCGGGCTTTCGGCTTTGCAGGCCGCAGTATCCGTTTTATTAGAGATATCGCCTACAGCCACTATGCCTTCCTCGCACATTTCCTTATCGGCCCGGTCGATAGCGTCGAGTATCTCCTCCATGGGAATATCCCGAAACTTGACCACCTGCTGCAAAAACGGCAACAGCCCCGTCCCGGTATCCACCCGGCCTTTCATATGAGAAAGCTCAAGGTGGCAGTGGGTATTAATGAAGCCCGGTACAATGACGCCACGATGGACCTCAAGCGTAACCGGGTCATGTGCCTCGCGGGCATCAATTGACTGGATAATACCTTGGTCATCAACGACCACCACGCCTTCTTTTACGGGTGTTCCCACCACAGGAAAAACATAGTCTGCAGTTAGCTTTCGCATAGGTTTATTTTTTCAAAACATTATCCTTTCACCTCTACACCGATCTGTTTTCCAATCCGCTTCACCAACAAGCCATTTTTCATTCGGGGTTCAAACCAAGTAGACTTGGGTGGCAGGACCTGCCCAATATCAGCAACTTTAATCACCTCTTCCATTTGTACTGGATAAAGGCAGAACGCGACACTATCCGGTTCTTTTTCTGCTTGCTTAAGCACTCCGGCTATTCCTTTGGGGCCCTCAATATACTTGACCCGCTGATCATTGCGCACATCCTCGATGCCCAGAAGTTTGCTCATCACTTTATGATTCAGCAACATGGCATCAAGCACTACCGGCTGGCTCGCGTACTCCAGCATGATGCGCTCTTTCCATCTCAACCGGTACCACTCCCCGCGCAGGTACATCGTCAGTTCGAACTTCCGGCTGGGTTTGGCGGCTTGCTCAATGGGCTCAATTTCAAAAGTATGAGAAAGGCGCGCCATAAACTGAGCCGGAGAATGCCCGTTAAGGCTCTTGATTACTCGGTTAAAATCCTGTATCTGAATATCATGAATAGGAAAGAATGCCGCAAAAAGGCTGGCGTAGTCTTCCTTGTTGCCCCCGGTCTGATCGAACAGCCTAAGTGCGGTGGAAGTGCGGTGGTGCCCATCGGCAATATAGGTTATCGGGACATGCTCCATAAAGAGCGCCTGCAAACTGGCAACCTGATCCGGTGCAGCAACACGCCATATTTTATGGTACTCTTTGTCCCCGCTGAGCTGAAACTGCATGAGCGGCACCTGCTCCTGTTTGTACTGTTCCAGCCAGTTTTTGATGGCGGGTACAGGGTGATGAGCCAGTAAGACCGGTTTTACTGCCGCTTTTCGGCGCAGTAGCAATTGTAGTTGCTTCTCTTCTTTTTCGGCCAGGGTCTCCTCATGTTTTCGGATCCGGTCATTCAGACAATCAGCCATGTGTACACCGGAGATTACCCCGGTAAAGCTTCTGCTCCCCTTGGTGATCTGGTATACAAACATAGAAGGTTCTTCTATTTCGTGAAAGAAGCCCTCCTCAAAGTATTTATCATACTCCTGTTTGACGGTCCCAAAGAATTGTTCGGGAGTCTGTATTTTTTCAAGCTTAGGGAAAGTTGCCCTGAATGGTAGCAGCTGCATAAATGGTTTTATATGGCTGTAATTCGGGCGGGAAATTACAAAAAAAAGAAAGTGTAGCAGCATTACGCCGCTACACTCCTAAAAAACTAAACCCCAGTTATAATTCTTGTCAGCGAATTTACGCTGTTTGTTTCAGTTGTTTCGCCTAAGTAACGCCTCAGATTTTCGGATTGTTGCCTCGCAAATGTTAAATTTTTTTCAGACAAATCTGGCTCCGGCGTCAGGAGATAGAAAAACGGCAAACTGAAAGATCTTATTGCAACGCAAAGAAAAAAAATTCCCTCCAATGATCCAACGCCCCTTTACACATCGTACGTCATTATAGTAACATGTAAAAGTTTCACCCGATTAATCTGAAAAAAATCACCTATGAACACCTTAGCTCTGAAAACAGAACTTACCCATTTGACGATGAGCCGCAGCGCTTTCGGCCGCACCCCTGAAGAAGTGCTCAACCGGCTCCGGCAGTCCATCAACGGCAGCCCGATCCCTTTGGGCTCCTTTCTTGGTATGAGGTGCACGAGTATGCGCAATATCGGTAAGGATATTCGTACTGCTCATTACGTCTTGCTCTATGAAGGTCAGGCATTGCTGATTAAGCTGACCAATTTTCTGCCACGCAACCGCTGGGAAATCAGCACCTGCGCTTTTATGTAGCTACCTCAGGGAACTCTGCTCTTGCTTTAGCCATTAATAAACGGTGAAAGAAATATTATCTTCGCCGACAAAGCCGACTAAACATGAGCAAGAGATATATCGTTACTTCCGCATTGCCTTACGCCAACGGTGCCCTACACCTTGGCCACCTCGCGGGCGCCTACCTTCCCGCTGATATTTATGTCCGCTACCTTCGCCTGCTTGGCAAAGACGTAGTTTGGGTGTGTGGTTCCGACGAGCACGGCGCTGCCATCACCATTCGGGCCAAAAAAGAGGGCATCTCCCCTCAGGAGATTATCGACAAATACCACGGGCTGAACAAACAAACGTTTCAGCAGCTCGGAATTTCCTTTGACATTTACCACCGGACCAGCGCTCCTATCCACCACGAAACGGCTCAGGACTTTTTCACCACACTCTATAATAAAGGTGGAGAATTTGAGGAGCGAGAGCAGGAACAGTATTACGATGAAGACTACGATCAGTTTCTGGCTGACCGTTATATCACAGGTACCTGCCCCAAATGCGGCCACGGCGCTGCCTTTGGAGACCAATGCGAAAACTGCGGTTCCGATCTCTCCCCTACCGAGCTCATCGACCCCAAATCTACCCTCAGCGGAAAAGCGCCCACCCTGCGCAAAACTACCCATTGGTATTTCAAGCTTGACAAACACGAAGACTGGCTTCGGGATTGGATCGACAAAGGCATTCTGGATGGCAAAACGCACCACGACCCCAAGGCCTGGAAACGACATGTAGTCGGGCAATGCCTGAGCTGGCTGGATGGCGGGCTGCAGCCCCGTGCCATCACCCGAGACCTGGATTGGGGCATACCAGTGCCCGTGGAAAATGCAGAAGGCAAAGTACTCTACGTTTGGTTTGATGCCCCAATCGGCTACATCTCGGCCACCCGCGAATGGGCCAAACAAAATGGTAAGAACTGGGAAGACTATTGGAAAAGCGAAGACAGCGAGCTGATCCACTTCATCGGCAAAGACAATATTGTGTTCCACTGCATCGTCTTCCCGGCCATGCTAAAAGCATACGGCGGCTACAACCTTCCGGTAAATGTGCCGGCCAATCAGTTCCTTAACTTCGAGGGTGAAAAATTTTCCAAATCCCGTGGTTGGGGGCTCGAACAGCACCAATACCTGGAAGAGTTCAAAGACTTCCCTAATAAGGAAGATGCCCTGCGCTACGCCCTGACCCGCAATATGCCGGAAAACCGGGACGCCGACTTTAAATGGGACGAGTTCGTGGATTTCCACGATAAAGAACTGGCAGACAACCTTGGCAACTTTGTTAACCGGGTGATTGTATTGTCCAACAAGTATTTTGAAGGAACTGTCCCTACTCCAAACACCGATACCCATACAATCCTGGCCCCTGCCCTTGAGATTGTGGACCGCATCGTACAGGATCTGGACCGATTCAGCTTCCGCACGGCCGCTCAGGGCGTGATGGAACTATCAGCCTGGGGCAATGCTTACCTGCAAGATGCAGCACCATGGGCCCTCTACAAGGCAAACCCGGAAGACCCGGCCATACGGGATATCATGTTTACAGGCCTGCAGGTCGTTGCCCTGCTCAGCCTGCTAACCGCCCCCTTCATTCCGTTTACCAGCCCGAAACTACGCAGGCTGGCGGGCTTACCGGAATTGGAAAACGGCGACCTCCAAAAAGCCCTGGAGCAACTGGCCAATAAAGAGCCGCTGCTCCCGGCCGGTCACAAGATTGGCCAACCCGAGCTGCTTTTTGCCAAAATCCACGACCGCAAAGACGACAGCCGTCTGCAAATCGTAAACCGGCAAAAGGAAAAACTGGAAGCCATCGAAGCAGCCGACCAGGCTCAGGAACGCGAGCCGATCAAACCCAACATCGAGTTTGACGACTTCACTAAACTGGACTTACGGACCGGCACCATCCTGGCGGCAGAGAAAATGCCAAAAGCGAACAAGCTCCTGAAGCTTACCGTTGATATTGGTAGTGAAAAGCGGACCGTCGTTTCCGGTATCGCTAAGTTTTTCAAGCCGGAAGACTTACCCGGGCAAACGGTAGTCTTAGTGGCCAATCTCGCCCCGCGCAAACTAAGGGGCGTAGAATCTCAGGGCATGGTCTTGATGGCTGAAAACCAGGAAGGTGAACTTGCCTTCGTACATCCGCAGGATGGTTTCGGAAACGGTTGGATTGTCCGCTAATTTTCGGACCCACATTGGGCGGGCTTCTCCACGCTTGCCCAATACTAAACCATTTGGAGCTACATGACTGACCATTATGAGTTTATTCTAGCTGGTAAAAATATCGTACTCAACGCCGAAGGGTTTCTAGACCATGTACGCATCGACGCCGAACCTGCCGAAAAAACGATGACCCTCAAGGAAGGGTTTTTGGAATTATCGCAGTCCCCAACACCTCATTTCCTCCTCGCTACCGTACATAACGGACAACCTATGCTGATCCGAAAATCAGAGCCTGGAAGCAAGAATGCTACAGACAAAGCCCTACAGGACTTTACCCGTACTTCCGGCACTGATGTTTTCTGTTTCACCATGGATGAACAATTCGAGTTCAAACATTATTTCTACTATCGTGCCGGCAAGCTGCTGAAATCAACTACGAAAGGCAATGCTGCCACAGAAATCCCATACGAAAAAATGGGCCGTACTCCTGAGCTTGTGCTTACTGCTTTCTGCGACAGCTGGCTGGTTCTTCAGCAGCTGCAGTGGCAATGCTTCCGGCTTCAAGCTTCTTTGGAGGGTGCCTGATACTCATCAAATACATGCGCAACAATACCGTTTTTTTTGCCTTTGGTTTATTCCTGTTGCTCTTTGGCGTTGCAGCCGTATGCTTCAGTCAGCTGATCATTGAGGATATTTTACAAATCGAGCGTGAATTCGGGCAGGAGCCGCTCAGCCTCACCTTTGTAAGGGCAGGTTTAGTAAGCAGCCTGATTGGGGCAGGTTTGTTATTCTTCGGAGCCTGGCGCAACCGGCAGCACAAAAATTAGGCTCACAAATTGCTTTGCGAGCCCAATTAATGGAGGATGAGCTATAAGCACAGCCCATCCGTAACCCAATAAATCACCCAACTGAAAATATCTTTAGTGCGGCAGGTACTTTATGACCAGCCCGTAGGTAAAGGTCCCCAGTGTAGCGCCTGCGAGTATCAGAAGCATAATGGTGTAGCCGCTGCCAAGCAAAACGTACATAGGCCCAGGGCAGCAACCTACCAGCGCCCAGCCCAATCCAAAGATCGTGCCGGCAAGCAAATGCCGCTTAATGTTCAAATTCATAGGATTATAACCGACCAGTGTGCCCCGCAGGGTGGTCATTTTCGTTTTCTTCATCAGCCACATGGAAGCAGCACCCAATACCACTGCGGTACCAATAATGCCATACATATGGAAGCTCTCGAAGCGGAACATCTCGTGAATACGGAACCAGGAAACAGCCTCTGATTTGGCCATTACAATCCCGAAAAAGACGCCCACTGTCAGGAATGATAAGTTTTTCATATCGTTGTGTTTCTACGACTTTTTGCTTAAAAAATGATTACCCCACTAGGAATGGGAAGATGAAATGGGTCATAGCCAGCCCACCGATAAAGAAGCCGATCACCGTAATGAGCGAAGGCAACTGGAAGTGCGCCAGGCCAGAGATGGCATGCCCCGAAGTACAGCCATCACCATAGCGGGCACCAAAGCCGACCAGAAAACCACCTCCCACTGCCATGAGGATACCACTCAGGCTCTCAAAGTTGAACAGGGAAGTCGGCACAAAACCAATGCCCTTGGCATCTGCCTCCGGGTAATTGATCCCGATCGTTGCCAGATAGTCGACTGTTTCCGGGCTAATCGCGACAGGCTCAGGACTCTGTAAGAAATGAGTGGCAATATAACCACCGATCAGGCCACCGATCACGAAGGCGATCCTCCAAAACTCCTCCTTGACATCCATTTTGAAAAAGTCAGATACTTTTCCTGCACCCGCAGCACTGCAAAAGGCTTTAAAAGTAGTAGAAACGCCAAAGCTGCGTCCCATCCAGGTCATCAAAGCGAGCACCAATGCTATAGCAGCACCCGAAACCGCCCAGTGCCAGGGTTGGCTGATGAATTGAACCAGGGATGAAGCATTTACCGCTAAATTCATAATTATTCTATTTGTTAGTATTGTCGAAAAGTTTGTTTACTCCGGTCAGGGTGCCGCAATTTTGCCAGCACGGCAACGCCTCCGGCGAACAGTACTTTAGTTGGCAAACTGATTGATCACATGCTTTAGCTGATGTGCGGACTGCATGCCCGACTGCCGCCACATAATTTCTCCATTCTTAAAAAGGACGAAAGTGGGCACACCCTGAATCTGCATTTTGGTAGCAAGGGCGCGGTTGCGGTCTACATCTATTTTCACGATGGACGCTTTGCCATCGATTTCCCCTGCCACTTCTTTCAGGATAGGCGCCATTGCCTTACAAGGCCCGCACCACTCGGCTGAGAAATCAATAAGGACTGGCTTTTCGCCGTTGATCAAGTCGTTGAAAGACATTTTCTTGCTCATGTTCAATTGTATTTTTTGACGATCACAGTGCAAAGATGCGACGATGCCCGCCTCCATTCAGTGACGGCAGTCACACTCTGCGAAAATTTAAAACCTACTCAATAGATAGGAAATGTTATCTGCCGGAAATTTGTTCGCTCCCATCAATTTGTGATTGTCGTCACCAAAACTTTATATTGAATTACTGATATTGAGGCGTCAACAACGAAACTTATAAACTATGCAAAAAACGATGAGCCATCCACTCCCCCCAGCGAAGACCATCGAAGCACTCCCCAAAGCCTTACAATACATCGCCCGGCAACTGGAAGCCAAACGCGCCTTAAAACCTGCTGATATGCGCAGGATCGTCCTGGAAGCCGGTGTTCAACCTGTAGATATAGCACCCTGGGCCGACTATGACCATCCTGCTGCCGACAGCTACGGCCGTAAACTGATTTACGAGGGCGATCATTTTGAAATCATGGCTATGAGCTGGCAGCCTGGCGATTTTTCCGGCATCCACGACCATGGATATACAGAATGGGGCGCCGTGCAGGTTTTCGGTCCCGCAGAGCATGCTACCTTCCGGATTGAGGAGGGCCGAATCACCACCCTGGCACGCTTTTCCTTTGAGCCCGGTGATGTCGTTGGCGTAAGCCACACCCTCGTTCACCAAATGGGCAACCCTACCGCTGAGCCTTTCCAAACCCTGCATGTCTATGGCAGGCCAGAAGACATTGAGAATGTCACCGGCGATGCCCGGGTGTACGATTTGCAAAACCAAACCATTCAGCGCGTTGATGGCGGTGTGTTCTTCGCGCTTCCGGAAAGTGAAGTTAAATGGACAGAGCCCGGTCCAAAAGCAGACTTTCCCACCCTGCTGCGCTATCAGGTGGAGCTGACCCGGCGCTTAAAGCGAATGGCAGAGGCCGGACTGCCGGGTGCCCGGGAGCAATTGGAAGCCGCTGCGCAACGCCTTTTTTCTGATGCTGCTCAGTCCCAGCTGCTCAAAGACCTTAAAGCACATACCAACGCGGACAATCATACCGACAACTCCGTATTTTGGCGTATCCTTAATCAGGAACTTCGTGCGGCTGCTCAACTACAGAACGAGCTCGCCGAAACAGCAACACAGGGCGACCAATTCCACAAATATGCAGCGCTCTACGACGAACTTATCTGCCGCCCCTGCCTGAAAGGCTTCATTGCTGGTGGGCTCGAATTTTTCAAACAAAAATTCGCCCCAGATTTTTCAGCCAAGCGCTTCCTGTCTATTGGTGCCGGCACAGGCCTGGTGGAACGGTATATCATTGATGAACTGGGACTGCCCTACGATCAACTTCTCGGCATGGACCTTTCGCAAGCAATGGTACAGGAGGCCCGGCAGCGCATCCGTGCTGAACAGGGCGATATCCTCGCCTTCGATGCAGATGGCAAAGAATGGGACATCGCCTTCACGGGTCTGAATGTCTTTCACTACCTGCCAAGCCGCCATCTGCAGGAAGCCATTGAGAAGACCGCCGCGCTGGTCAAGCCCGGTGGCTATTTCCTGGGCGACTTTATCACGCCCGACCACATCCGCTGGTATCCCAATGTGATGTACGCCGAAGATCAGTCCATCATCTCATTGCGCACGCCCAGGCTCATTGAAGAAGAAGGGCGCATGTACCAGGAAAGCGAAATTCTCAATATTGAATTCCGGAACGGCCAAATGGACCTCAACTACGCCGGCCGGCACAAGCGCTTCCTGCCTCCTTTGCACCGGGTACGCACCTACTTTGAGCGCGCATTCGGAGGTAATGTAATGCTCTACGATGCCTACAGCCTTGAGCTTATACCCGAAGAGGCAGACAGCTGTAAGAGTACCCGCTACTTTGTGGTGGCGCAGAAAGCCTAAATCGATTGGAGGGGGCACTTGCCCCTTCCTGCTAATCCCGCCAAAGAAAGGGAAAAAGGACCAGTGCAATACCCAGCAATAGCAGATCAATCGACAGCAGGATCATCACATCTTTCTCAATGCCGGTATCCCGCATTAGCCGCAGGGCGTTGGCTGAGAGCTTGATGAGGGTCAGCAGGACTGGGATGACAAGCGGAAAACCCAGGATCGCCATAAGCGTAGCGCTGCTGTCTGCTTTGGAAGCGATAGCAGAAACAAAAGTGAACGTAATAGAAAAACCCGTTGCCCCCAGAAAAATTATGCCAAAAAACTGTGCCGTTTCTTTGACCGGGTTGCCCGCCACAAAGCTGAAGCCCAGCCAGGTGAGCAGGCTCAGCAGGCTCAGAAGCAGGATATTGTAAAGCATCTTGGACAGCAGAATAGAGGTCGGATTAGCCAGCGTGTAGTAGTACAATTCCCGTGCACCATGCTCCTGTACAAAGCTTTTGACCACAGCGCTAATGGATGCAAACAGCACGATCACCCAAAACAGAGCGTTCCAAACATCCGGCTGCACCCGCTGAAAAGAGGAGTAGACAATAAAAATCGTGGAAAACACGTAAAGCAATATACCGCTGATGGCATAACTCGACCTTAGCTCCAGGCGGAGGTCCTTACGCAGCAAAAAAACCACTTCTTTCATCAATCCCATGGCGCGAAGGTAGGGAATTTGGGGGTTAATGAGTATATTTTGCCCCCCAACTAAACCGAAATGAACCAGTAGTCATTAATATGGACTACAAAGGGTTTGCGATGATGCAGAAAATTCTATCCCTGACAATACTAATGGCTTACTGGCTGACTATACAGCCGGCACAAGCCCAACTCCCAAAAGCTAATGTACCGGAAAGCAACCGGTATTTTACGGTGCAAGCCGTATCTGGTGATGGGATTTATGCGCTTATGCGACGGTACGGGCTGGACGGCAACTCCTGCAACTTCACTAAATTCTACACCCTCAATAACCTGAAGAAAAATGCGCACCTGATTGTAGGGCGGACCTATGAGCTGCCCATCCTACTCTATGAGTTCAACGGGCGTACGATCAGGTCCACTATCGGCATTGATGACTGGAATCTTGCCGTGCGGATTCAGGACTACAACGAGCGTATGCTGGCCGAAAAACAGCGCGAGCAATCCTTCAAAGACAACCGGGTCCTCTGGGTACCCTACCATGAGCTTTATTGCCCGGACCCGGACCTCAAAATTCCGGAGCCGGTAACCGAGCGGCAGCCTGAAGAAGCTTCAGATAAAGCCGGTGGAGGTAATCGCCGGTTCCCTATTTTTGGCCCCAAATATGCCTACACACCTCTGGAAAGCACCCGCCTCAAAGGCAAAGTATTCTATATTGTAAGCGGACATGGCGGCCCGGACCCCGGCGCCATAGGCCGGCGTGGCGAATACAGCCTTTGTGAAGATGAATATGCCTATGATGTAGCTCTGCGCCTTTGCCGGAACCTTGTAGCCCACGGTGCAACTGCCTATATGATCATCCGCGACGATAACGACGGTATACGAAGCGATAAATTCCTGGACTGTGACTATGACGAAGTGGTCTGGGGCGGGCAGAAAATCATGCGGCAACAAAAGCCCCGGCTGTTCCAGCGGTCCAATGCTATTAACGAGCTGTACGAAAAAAACAAGGCCGCAGGCGTTGCCGAACAAACGACCATCATTGTGCACGTAGATTCCAGGAACAAAGGCGAACGCAAAGACGTCTTTTTCTACTATCACCCGACCAGTTCAGAGAGCAAAACCGTTGCCCTCGACCTACAGCGTGCACTGCGCAAAAAGTACCGCAAGTACCGCGCCAATGGGCAGTACCACGGCACGGTCACTCCACGCGACCTGCACATGCTCCGCGAAACACTGACTCCTTCCGTTTACATCGAGTTGGCCAATATCAGAAATAAGTTCGACCAGCAAAGGGTCATTCTGGAAAGCAACCGGCAGGCACTCGCCGATTGGCTGTTAGAGGGGATTTTGGATTGAGGCAAGCGGGCGCTCCATTTCCGGCCACTCCGGCTCAAACGTACCGAGGGCATCGTAGATGACATTATGGATACGCTCTCTGACTTTATCCTTGAAAAGTTTGCGGTTGCTGCGGTCCGGGTGGATCCGGTTGGATAGGAATATATAGATCAACTCCTCCTCAGGGTCTACCCAGACACAAGTGCCCGTAAACCCGGTATGCCCATAGGTTCGCTCACTGATGGCTTTCGGGTAACCTCCCTCTTCGATATCATCTTCCTCAGGTTTATCAAAGCCCAGCCCACGGTGGTTGCCATGACCGGCACTGGTAAAGTACTCAATCGTTTCTGGCTTCAGGAACTGCTTCCCACCATACGTACCACCATTGAGCAGCATCTGGAACAACACCGCCAGGTCTTCTGCATTGCTGAATAGGCCCGCATGCCCGGCCACGCCTCCCAAAAGCGCCGCTGTCTCATCGTGCACAAACCCATGCACCAGCTGATGCCGCCATCGGTAATCATTTTCAGTAGGCACAATCTGATCTGCAGGATAGTGCGCAAGTGGCAGAAAGCGGGTGAAGCGTAACCCAAGGGGCTCATAAAAGTGCATAGCTGCGAGTGTGTCCAGCCGGTGCCCGCCGAGGGCTTCCACCACCCGTTGGGTCAGCACGAAATTGGCGTCGCTGTAGCGGTAACGGGTGCGGCGGCCGCGCAGGCGCTGCATATCTTCCCAAATTTTATCGTGAAACTTCGTCGAAAAGAAGAAGTTATCCGATACGGGCAAGGCAAATTCCGGTGAGCTCGTTTTGCAGAAGTAATCAGCGCAATTGTCGTTGTCTGCTTCCCGGGCAAGCAAATATGGGATAACTGGCAGGTGGGGTTGTAACCCACTGCGATGGGTCATTAATTTTTGAAGGGTCAGGTTGCGCAGGCGGCTGTTGGAAGGCAGGTCCAAATGTTCCTTTAGCCTGTCTTTCGGTTCCAACTGACCAGCTTCATACTGTTGCATCGCCATCAGGGTAGTTGCCGCAATTTTCGTAATGGAGGCCACATCGTACAAATCCGAGTGCTGTATCTTTTGTTCCTTATCATAGGTATGATGGCCAAAAGCCTTATTATAAATAACCTTACCGGATTTTGCTACCAGCACCTGTGCCCCGGGCGTTGCCCCCTCATCAATTGCCGACTGCACAATTGCGTCGATGCCTACTAAGCGTTGAGGCAATACCCCTACCTGTTGAGGCAAGGCATACTCCAGGCGTACGGCCTCTGTTTTCTCCCCCTGCCCGATCAGGAAATCAGGGCTATAGGTTAAGGGCAATCGCCCCTTTGCTGCAATGCCTCCGAAGAGGAGCTGCGCCGCCAGTTCTTTCTCCAGATCGCTGTTGCCAAAAGCCTGTACCACCACCTCACTACGGCTCAACTGTTGAAGGTTAACAGGGTGCCCAAGGTTGACCACCACCACTTCTGCCTGCTGCCGGATACGGTTCAACTGCCCCAGGTCAGGAGTTTGCAAACGATACTGATCCAAGAGCACGATGAGGCGATCGGCAGTTGCTGCTTCCGCCCAGGAGCGCACCAGCCGGTAATTGGCATAGTGCCCGAAGCGCTGTTCAAAGTGCCGGTCGTAGACGGTACCTGGCAGGTGTAAAATTGTCCAGCCTTTCTCCCCTGCTTCAAGGGGGACCCGCTGCTCCGGGTTAGCAGCCAGGACAATCGAAGAAGCATAGGCTTTGCGCTGCCATACTGGCCAGCTTACTGCACTGAAGTAGTCTTTTCTGGAAAGCCATTGGGGCTGTGCTTCCACCGTTGCGCCCGCTACAGAAGCCTCCAAAGCTGGCTTTTGAATTACAGGATGGGGCTCGGGCTCAGGTTTATCCCCTGCCCATGCGCGGGCTTTCAAAATTCTTGTCAGCTTTTGATTGAGCTGTTCATCGCTTACTACGCCCCTACGATAGGATTGTTTCAGCGCTTTCAGCGCCGTTGTGTATTGACCGGCCTCAATCACCAGCAAGTCAACATCCTGTTCAAGCCAGTTGGCGATTTGAGCTTCAGTTGTTACCTCTGCGATGAGCAGCCCCCCAAACTGAAGCCGGTTGCGAAAGAGATCTGCCAGGCGGCCACTCCGCCCGAGTTGTTCCACCGGCAGCCAGAAACCACCCAAGCCTGCTTCAATTAAAGTTTTGTGGTAGGCTAAGGACTTGAGATAAGCTTTGGTGGTGTCTACCGAAAGTAAGTCTGTATCTGAAAAAGGAGCGGCCACAGATAGCAAATGGGCTTTGTTCATTTGATTGATCCAGCGCGCCTGATTTTGGATACCGGCTTCCGGCAGCAAGGTTGCGCCTCCTTCCATACCGTAGCCAGGCAAACTAAGCCAGCTGAGCTGTAGTGCATTCGCCTGATGAATATAGGCTTCTTCCAACCGAATACGCAGACTATCGTCTCCAATTGAAGAAATCGCCTCTAAGGAGGGGAAGGCTTGTTGGGACCCAAACAGATAGCTGGGCAAACGATTAGGATCCGTCACCTTAAATGGTGGAAAGGAAGTCCGGGTTTCCCAAAGCCGGTCGAGACGGTCCAAATCATCCGGTGCGGCAGCCGTAAGCCAGCAACCGGAGGAGGCGCCCAGTCGGGCAGCACTCACTTCAGCAGCATTTGTTTTCAATACCAGCAACTGCTGCAGCTTTTCTTCAGTTGTTTTTTCCTTCAGGTACTGATCGATTCCCGAGGGAGCAGACTGTAAAAAGAGTGACAGCCCGGGCAGCTCTACATCGGGCAATGGGGCTTCCTTTTGGCATGACCATGCCAAACTCAATCCTACAATCAAAAAAATCAGCTTATTCCTCATCATCCTTTCCGCCTGATTATATTCCAATATACGAAGCAACTCCGCAATGAGTTACTCACCTAATAAAGAAAACGCAAAATAAAACCCGGCGGCCGTTAAGGAAGGATTAAAGTTGCATTTAATTATGCTGAGCCCTATTCTTCCTCTTCTGCTGCTAAAAGTGGCAGTGGGGGTTCCTCCTGAATCAGAATACTAGCCAGCTTCCGGGCCTGCAATTCGGGGTTGCGCCACCAATCCGGAGACCAGATTTGATGGAGCTCGTAACCTTGTCCCTCCCAGCATTGCCGCTGTTGGGCCTCCCAGGCGAAACTGGTGTAGGGCGTATGTGCCTTGAAGCCATCTACTAAAAGCCCAAATTTCCTGGAGAAGCCCGATGCCGGGTCTACCGTTAAAGCAAGCTGGTCATCAGATATACGTTCAGCCAGGTGCAGTCGCCCCGGGCTAAGGTAAGGCCTCAGATAATGCTGTACCTGCCGGAGCAAATTGTAGGGAGGCGGAAATGCGGGCGGTTGTTGCAGTTGACCGGCAAAGCGAGCCGACAATTGTTCGATTTTAGAAATATTTTGGCTGGCGCATGCTTTCCAAAAGGCGAAGTAAACCGGCAAGCGCTGCCCGGCTTCGAACAGTTTTTCGCCTTCATCCAACCAATCCACAGGCAGGGAATTGACCACCCATACTTTCTCCCGGGCTGCCCCCATCAGTGCTTCCACCTGTTGCTGAATGCCAGGCTGATCCAGCCGGTGCACATGCCCGGTGACAGGCCCGTTAGGCCCTACCGGCCCGAAAGTGGCAGAGACGATCAAAACATCAAATTTCTGCCCTTCTACTTCAGATAAATCCATCAGTGTAAGGCCATTGCGATCGAGCTGCTGAATGGTTTCTACACCAGTGCTGCGCCGTTGTTTGATGCCCAGCAGATAATCGGCCAGCAACAACCGCTGCCCAGTCGTGAAGCAAACGATACCAACTGAGGGGTAGGTACGCTGTGGCGTCCTTTCGATTTTAGCCAGCATGGCCAGGACCGAGCGGGCTTCCGCGTCGTTCTGCTCAAGCGCCTCATCGTACATCCCGTCCACTTGTTCGAAAGCCACTTGATCTTTAGTGGGTAATACGGGTGCAGGTTGGGCCGCGTTCCGAAAGTGCAAAGTGCTGGTTCCGTGCATGTGCCGCAATTGAAAAGCCGGTACTTCCTCCTGAAGCTCCTGCGGTTGCAGCGGCTGATCATCCCATCCTCTGGGGCTCAGCATAAGCGTACGGTGCCCGATTGCGGATAAGCGTTCCAGCATAGCAGCCGGCACCAGGTGTGCTTCTTCGATGATCACCAGGCCAAAGCGCTGTTTGCTCTCTGAGAATAGCTCATCGGCTAAATGAGGCACCGTCAGCAAAGCCGGGCTGATGGCAGTGGGGACATCGCCCAGGGTGCGCAGATGACGGGTAAACTGTATCCGTTCCTCAACTGCTCCGCCCTGCATCAGCCACTTGTAAGCGATTTTACGGCGGCGGCGTAAATCCTGTACCGCCTGCTCTTTTCTGGACTGCCATAGCTGAAGGATATGCCCAGGCAGATCTTCCTTTAGACGTTCGGTTATTTTTGCGTATTCTTCCAAGGTATCCAAATCTGGCGGCAACACCGCCTCATAAGACTGGCTGAGTGCATTATCCAGGAACCAGGTCCGGAAGGCGGCAATCCAGTTATCAGGCTTTACCCTTAGCAGGCCTTTGACCATCCGCCGGGCGTGCTCATCCAGTTGCAGCCAATTGCGCTGCCAGGCGTAGAAGTTGTCAAATTCAGGCAGGGCACGCTTGGTTTCCTCCAGCTGCTCCACCACCTCATCCAGAAACCGCTGCCGTTTGGGCAAAGTGAGCGTATTGTGGCTAAGGGGCAAGTGGTAAAGCCCTGTTTCATTAATGTCTTCCAGCAAGCGGTCGAGGCTTTCTTCTAACTCCTCCACCTGGTTTTCAAAGCCCAACCGGGGATTCACAGACTTACGGCTGAGGCGGGTTACTTCATCCTGTACCTGTTCCCGCAGATTCATCCGCCATTGCTGTAGTCTTGATTCAAAAGCTTTCAGCCACTGGTTCAGCCCGGGCATTTCTGCCTCCTCCCACCTGGGGAATTCGGCATCGAAATAGGGCTGCCGCTGAAAGTCTTCCTTTAATTTGTGATATCCTTCCAGAATTTCTTTTCGGCCAGCGCGAAGCGCCTTTGCCCTGCCCGAAAAAACCTGCTTTACACGAAGCGATCCCGCTCCCGCACTCCAAAACTCCTTGCCATACTCAGACTCCTGCTCTGCCATCGTATCCTTTAGCTTCATAAGCTGGCGGGCAAACTTTTGGTAGTATTGTTCGTAGTGAGCCGAGAGCTGATCGGCGTAAGCATCAATGCGGTTGATAAACCACAATTGCAGCCGGGTGGCTTTATCCAGGAGTTGCCGGACCTGCGTTTCCGCAAACGTTTTGGCTTCGGCTTCCTCCATCCTCAAAAACAAACCTGGGCTAAGCTTTCCCAATGGACTGCGGGTCGTGTGGGTCTTTGTGAACAGCTGATAGCAACGCTCTACCACTTCAGAGAGCGTATCATATGCCGCTGCACTAAATGTATAGTCCTGAGCATTGAGCTGCGTACCCAGGAGTTCTTTACCTTCCGTTTGAGCACTCTCCAGGTACTGACCCACTGTCTGCGCCCAGGGCAAGCCACAAACCGTAGCCGACCGGTAAGCCCGATAGCTCTCCGTGAGCTTAACATGGAGGCGTTGCCCTTTATTCATTATTTGCTTTAGCCTTCGGTTATCGCCAGGCTGATGGGTGCCCCGGTTGGACGCAGAGGCTCGCAGAATATCGAGCATAAGCATCTTATCTGCCGCAGTGTCGCGGAGCAGGAAACCCAGCCTGGAAAGCCCCAGCTGACCGATGGCTGCTTCATACTCCTTAAGGGTACCAGTCCGGGGCGAAACCACAAGGCAGGGTTTTCCGTGCGCCAACTGATTGGACAAAAGATGAACACCAAGAGCGGACTTGCCGGTCCCGCTGTGGCCGTCCGCCCATATACGCCCCTTTTGCTGCAATAGTTTTGCTACCGTTGCCTGAAAGGGGTCAAGCGTATAGGGGCCGAAAGTATCCGATATGCGGTCCCGCTCAGCAGAATTAACCGGAGGAGGTCCGATGGTACATGGCGGCTGATGCGGAAAGCAGCTCAGAATGGCGGCTTCCACAAAGGCCCCTTTGACCTCTGCCCTGGCGAAGGTATGGCTGTCGGCCATCACAGGGGCCCCCTTTAAAGCTGGTGCTGGCAATTCCAATTCACTGGCTATATCCTGACAAAATTGCTGCAGATGTTTCAATCCAAAGGACTGCCGGTGAAGAAATCGATCGAAGACCGGAGCGAGGTCTTTTCCTGTTTTATTTTTCCAGTACGAAATGAGATAGATATTAGGCCGCAGACGGTGCGTCGGCGTTCTGGACAGGCGCCAGGGGCTATTGTATTGGTTTCCGGGCTCCAGGTGGGCTTCCCAGATTAGCAGAGGAGCAAAAACCACCCTGCCGGATTCGGGTTCTTCATCCTGAAAGAAGGGATAGCCAACGCCAACGGCTGCACCGCCTCGTGACCGTTCCCAAGCCCGGCCTTCAAAGTATACCTGCCTTAATCCAGGCTCTTGGTCCACGCCGGTGGCAATGACACTTCGGAAATCTCCCTGTATCAATTGCTCCAGTAAGGAATCACCCTGCTTGTCCGGGAGGCTGACAAAATCAAGGGCAACCTCAAAATCAGGATGTGTATTAAGGTGTGTGCCACTTTCACTCCAGGCATACTGAATCATTTCCTGGGCACTCGCCTGCATTTTCATTGTATTGCTTGCTGTTGTTAGGGTCTTAATTTATCGCCATTTTCCCGAAACCTATAACTTTTTTGGAAAGTCTTTCATCTCCCCACGCTCTTCGTCACCCCAGCGTCATCTTATTCACCAGACATACCTTTACAGAAAAATGCATAATTCTAAGCTTTAAAAAAACTTGGAAAAGGACTTCCAATCCCCTATATTGTCTTTATAAGCCACTGGCTATCAAATGTTTAACCTTTTAAGAACAAACACCGTCAAAGGTTAAACAAAACAGACAAAAAACGACATGATTCCAAATATCGCCGTCATATTAACCAATGCTCAAAAGCGCATTCTCTGGGTCAATGATGATTTTACGCACATTACCGGCTACTCGTTACCAGAGGTCGTAGGCAAAAGCCCCGGGCGAATATTGCAGGGCCCAAAAACAGAACCTGAAGCCGTTGATAAAATCAGGCATGGTCTAGCCAATGAGCTGCCATTTCGGGGAGAAATTACCAATTACCGCAAGAACGGAGAGGAATACCTCTGCCGCCTCGTCATCCATCCGGTGTACGATGAGTCTCAAAACCTGACCAACTTCATAGCCTTTGAAGTTGATGGCAATGCGGTGGAAACAGAACTGCCCATTCCGCTTCTGAATCTGGAAGAGAAGTACAGCTCAAGCAGCCTAAAAGGCATGGAAGAACTCCGGCTTTATCTGCGCATGAAACAGACAATAGAGGAAGAATCCTTGTTCTTGGACCCTAACCTTTCCCTGCGCAGTGTTGCCGACCGACTAAGCACGAATACCAAATACCTTTCTCAGGTGGTCAATCACAATGCGAAGTGCAACTTCCAGCAGTTTATTAACTTCTACCGGGTAACAGAGGTCAAAGAGAAAATAAAGGACCCCAAGTTTTACAACCTAACGCTATTTGGGATCGCCCGGCAATGTGGCTTCAAAAACAAGTCAACCTTTTATAAGGTATTTAAAGAGGTAACCGGGATGACGCCCCGAAAATACCTTAAGCAATAGCGCTGAAAATGAGTGCTTTGTTCCATATTCGCGAATACGGACCCTTCCCCGCCGCTTAAACTTGCCTTACCGCTTAATAAACAGCACCTTGAGTGTAGCAAAATTGCAAATGGCTTGCTCAAGTGCAAGCTTCATCATTTAAAGTTTAAGTTATGAGCGGTATCAGAGAAATGATCGGCTTTGCTTTTTGGGTGAACAATACCAGAAGAGAGCCGATGGAAGCACTGCTCAACGGCCACAATGGTTATTCCAAGGAAAGGACCACTATTATGCATGACCTTGAGAAAGAGAATATCAGAAATATCCTTAAAAGGACAACAGAAAAAATTGGAGATTCTCAGGTAAATCATTACAATTGAGGTCTCTAAGTCTTTTTTAAGGCATTGGAGAATTATCATCATTTCATCAGCCGAAGCCCCATGGGCTTCGGCTTTTGTATTTTTGGTTACTCCACTACGCCTCCTTCGACCTTCTCTCCATCCCGGTATTCGTACTCCAGCATGACATTGCCTTCTTCGTCATAAAAGCGGTAGGCACCATGCTGCTTGCCATCCTTGTAATTGACTTCCTTTTGCAAATCACCGGTCTTTTTGTTGTACTCCAGGTAGGTGCCATCGAGTTCTCCATCCTTGTAATGGGCCTGCTTCTCGACCCGGCCAAAACTATAGGCTGCCCATGGGCCATCTAGTTTGTTGTTCTTGTAAGTAGCCCTAAGAGTGATATGCCCCCGGGTATTGAACTCCAGATAAGTCCCATTGTAATTCCCATCTGCATAGGTTGTAAGCTTGGCCGGGAATTTACCCTCCGGGCCGTATTCAATCCATGCGCCAATCTTCTTGCCGTCGTAAAGCATTCCTTCTTCGATAATAGCACCTTCTGCGTTGCGCTTCACCAGGCGCTGTGCGGGAGAGTTCTCAATGTAAGTGACTTCATACCCTTCTGTCGCAGCTTTATTGGCGGTGTCGCCAGTTAATGCGCCGGACTGAGGCCTATTAGCGGGCTGTTCACAAGTGGTGAGAATTGCTGCCAAAGCAAGCATCATGAAGAATCTGTACATGCTACTATGATTTATGGTTTTGGAAAATTATTTCAACTCCACTTCCAAGTAGACAGGCTGATGATCAGAATAGCGAAATTTCTGATCCATCCCTTTCACCTGCCTGATTTGCACATTGGGGCTAACCAGAAAAAAGTCGATCAAAGTAATAAAGGTCTCGCCCGGGCGGTAGGGTGTTTTGGTCTTCCGGTTGGTGGGCACCCTGGGGTCATAAGCCCACTGCCAGTCCGCAGGCAGGTATTCCGGGTCGATATTGATTTGAGTGTACCCCTGTGTGCGGCCCGGCATATAGCCATCAAAGCGGAAGAAAGGCGGCACCTGATTCCAGTCGCCCCCCACTACTACATAATGCCCCGCCTGGTATTCTTTGAGGAACAATTCCTTCAAAAATGCCATCTGCTGTTGTTTTAACGACCCATCAGCATCGTAGGCTGAGTTGTGTACATTCATGACCACAAGCTCTTTGCCGCCCTTTACGCGGAAGCGGTGCAAAGCCACACAGCGGTCCAACTGGAAAAGGCGGACCGGCCAGGGGAATGCGCCGGGCAGTTGCAAGCGGACCGACTCGAAGGGCTGGTATCTGCTGTAGGTCCCCAGGCCGCTCTCCACTTCTCCGTAAAGATGCCATGGCTCAAAAACGGGGATCGGCACGAGTGGCGATCGGTAATTGGTCGCAAAAAAAGCACTGTAATCCGGCTTCTGCCCTTTAACAAGCTCATGCTGATTGGCAAAATAGCTGCGCTTGGAGTGGAAATCGACTTCCTGAAAGAGGAAAAAGTCTGAGGCGGTGGAACCTACGAATTGCTCAACGCCTTTGTTATTCTTTTGTACGGCTTCCTTCGGCGCGCGCACCATTCGCCCTTTGGAGAGGTACATATTGCCGTGGTCGAAAAAGAACTCCGACTCCTCTCCAAGTCCACCGAAGCCCAAATTCCAGGTCACGAAAGTCAGTACGCTGTCTTCGATAAGCGCTATGGGCTCTGCTCCTGAATTATCCAGCGGGGCTTCTGATTCAGGCACCCAGTCGTTGAGCGTGCCATAAAGCAACACCCCGCCCACATAGATTACCAAAAGCAAGGTAAAAGCAATAGCAACTCTGGCGATTAATTTTTTCATAAGCCTGTCTCTTTGTCTATATTTTTACAGCCCCAGCATATCCCGCATTCCAAACACCCCTTGCTTACCAATCAGCCAATGGGCTGCCTGCAGAGCGCCTTTGGCAAACCCCTCCCGGCTATGTGCTTCATGACGGATAGTGAGGGTATCCACAGCCGAAGTATAGCGGATTTCATGCGTACCTTTGATGTCCCCTTCCCGTATGGCTTCGATGGGAATGTGCCCAGCTTCCGCATTTGTACCCTCCCGCCAGCCTTTTGCACGCTCCAGCCTCTCGATCATGTCCTCCGCAAGGGTAATCGCTGTCCCACTGGGAGCATCCAGTTTTTGGGTATGGTGGATTTCGGTCATGGAAGGCTGGTAAGCCGGCCAGTCATTCATCAGCTCTGCCAGCTTTTGGTTGAGGGCAAAGAAGAGGTTGACCCCAATACTGAAGTTGGAGGCATAGAAAAAAGCCCCCTTCTCTTCCCGGCAAAGTGCCTTAGCTTCCTCAAAGCGATGCAGCCAGCCTGTAGTGCCGCTAACGACCGGTACGTTGGCCTTCATACAGGCTTCGATATGCCTGAAACCGGTATCTGGATGGCTAAAATCAATAGCGACGTCAGCTTGTTTTAGATTGGGCGTGGTCAGTGCCGCTTTATTCTCAGCGCTAAGCCGCATGACAATTTCATCACCAGCACTGATCGCCAGTTGCTCGATGGCTTTGCCCATCTTTCCATAACCGAGTAGTGCAATCTTTGGCATGGCAGGTCCTTTTAGTGCCGAAGGTAAAGAACTTCATCCAAAGTTGTGACTTTTCGAAAAGCGCTCGTCTAAACATCAGGCATTGAACAAATAAACACAACTTTTATAGCCAAATGAATCCCAAAGACATTTGACAGGAGCCCCGGCAGCTGAGCCGGGGCTTTTTTATTCTTCCAACAGCCCTTTCAGTTCATTCAGCTTCATCATGCATTCGATCGGTGTCATGTTATTGATATTCAGGTCGGCCAGCGCCTCCTTGATTTTACCCGCTGTTGGGTCCACCGTTTCGAAAATGCTAAGTTGCAGGGTTTCCGTTGAAATTTTTCCGGTGTCTGGCCGGGCAGCTTGCACTTCTACAGCGCCATTCTCTTCGTTATTGATGGATTTTTGCTCCAATTGCGTGAGGATATGAGCAGCCCGCTCCACGATGGTACGTGGCATCCCCGCCATTTTGGCCACATGTATACCAAAGCTATGCTGACTACCCCCTGGTACAAGTTTGCGCAGGAAGATGACCTTCTGGCCGACTTCCCGGGTGGCGATATTGAAGTTTTTAATCCGCTCAAATTTATTGGCCAGCTCATTCAGCTCGTGGTAATGGGTAGCAAAGAGCGTTTTGGGGCGTGCGGTGCCATTGTTATGAAGAAACTCAGCAATGGACCAGGCAATGGAAATCCCATCGTAAGTGCTTGTGCCCCGCCCAATCTCGTCCAGCAGAATAAGGCTGCGGTCTGAGATGTTATTCATAATTGAGGCGGTCTCATTCATTTCCACCATAAAGGTGGACTCTCCCGAAGAGATGTTATCTGAAGCGCCAACGCGGGTAAAGACCTTATCAATGAGGCCAATGGAAGCTTTTTCGGCAGGGACAAAGCTACCCATTTGTGCCATAAGACCGATCAGGGCCGTTTGCCGGAGCAAAGCTGACTTACCCGCCATATTCGGCCCGGTAATCATCATGACTTGTTGGGTTTCCGTATCGAGGTAGACATTATTGGGCACGTAGGGCTCATCAATTGACAACTGTTGTTCAATAACCGGATGCCGCCCCTGTTTGATGTCGATAACCGTACCATCATTAATTTCCGGGCGGCAGTAATTTTGTTTGCGTGCTACTTTAGCAAACCCGAGCAGGCAGTCGATGCGGGCGATCAAGGCTGCATTGTGCTGAATAGGCTGAATGTAGTCGGCCAGAGTAAAGACCAGCTCAGAGAAGAGTTTTTCCTCCAATACCAGGATTTTTTCTTCAGCGCCAAGGATTTTAGACTCCAGTTGCTTGAGCTCATCGGTGATGTAGCGCTCGGAATTAGTCAGGGTTTGCTTGCGCACCCACTCCTCTGGCACTTTATTCTTGTGCTTGTTGGTGACCTCCAGGTAATAGCCGAAGACATTATTAAAGCCAATTTTAAGGCTTGATATCCCGGTATTTTCCACTTCCCGTTGCTGTATACCCAGTAGCAGGTCCTTGCTGTTGTTGACGATATTGCGCAACTCATCCAGCTCTTCATTGAAGCCATCCGCCATGACGCCCCCTTTGGATAAATTGACGGGGGGATCATCGATAAGCTGTTTTTCGATCTCATCCCGCAGCAGAGCGCAAGGGTTTAGCCCCTCTCCTATTTTTGCCAACTGCTCCAAGTCATTGTTCTGCAGGGTCTCCTTGATGGGCTTGATAAGCTCTAGGGCTCTTTGCACTTGCTTGATTTCCCGTGGATTGATCTTTCCGAGTGGGACTTTAGAAATCAGGCGTTCCAAGTCGCCAATTTGCTGGATATATTGGGTAAGAGCACCTTCCAATTCGGTATCCTTGTAAAAATGGTCAACGATATTCAGGCGGTTATCGATCGCAGAAGGGATGGTCAGGGGCAAGACCACCCATTTTTTCAGCAAGCGGGCCCCCATGGGCGAAACGGTCTGATCGAGGACATCGATTAGCGACACGCCGGTTTCGTGGTTGCTGTAGACCAGTTCCAGGTTACGGATGGTGAACCGGTCGAGCCATACGTATCGGTCGGGCTGCAGGCGGCTGATGGCATTGATGTGCTGCAGGTTTTTATTCTCAGTCGTAGCCAGGTAGTGAAGGGTTGCGCCGGCAGCGATCTGCCCGAGCTCCATCTCTTCCACTCCAAAGCCTTTTAGGTTTTGGACTTCGAAATGTTCAAGCAGTTTTTCCCGGGCATAATCGAAAGTATAGACCCACTCATCCTGCATAAAAGTGTAAAGCTTGTCCCCAAACTGTTTCAGGAAATCTTTTTGGCGATCTTTTGGGAAGAGGACTTCAGATGGTTTGAAACTTTGGATGAGCTTATCGGCGTAGGTAAGGCTGCCCTCACAGACCATGAACTCCCCGGTGGACACATCCAGGAAGGAGACCCCGACCTGGTCTTTCTTACCAAAATACAGAGAAGCCAGGAAGTTATTAGACTTATGGTCCAGCAGCTTGTCATCCACTGCAACGCCAGGCGTGACGATTTCAGTTACTCCACGGCGGACAATTTTTTTCTGTGGGCTGGGCTTTTCCAGTTGTTCACAAATGGCCACCCGGTAGCCTGCCCGGACGAGGCGAGGCAGATAAAGGTCCATGGAGTGATAGGGAAACCCCGCCAGCTCGATGTCACTGCCGCCGTTATTCCGTTTGGTCTGCACGATACCCAGCACCTGAGAGGCGGTGATCGCATCCTCCCCAAAAGTCTCATAGAAGTCCCCAACCCGGAATAGCAGAATGGCGTCCGGATGTTTAGACTTCACTTTGAAATACTGCTGCATCAGAGGCGTTACCTTACCACCGCCCTTTGTCTTCTTTGCCTTTGCCAATGTGGATCGTTTTCGTTAGCCCACAAATATAGTTGTTCCATTTGGGTTGCCATAAGGGGAAGCTATTCAAAGATAAGACTACCTGAAAAGGCTTTGCAAAATCTAACCCCTTGGCTTATTTTTGCCCTATTGGACAACCAACCGGAACTGCCCGTGTTGGAATTAGGAACTGAAGAAAAAAAGCAATCCAGATATGGCTATTATAATCACAGATGAATGTATCAACTGCGGCGCCTGCGAGCCGGAATGCCCAAATAACGCTATCTATGAAGGTGGTGTGGAATGGGCCATTTCTGACGGTACCGGAGTAAATGGTTCTTATAAACTGGAAGATGGCTCAGAGGTTGATGCAGATGCTCAGCATAATCCTATCTCTGATGATCTGTACTATATTGTACCGGATAAGTGTACGGAGTGCGTAGGTTTTCACGAAGAGCCACAGTGTGCTGCTGTCTGCCCGGTGGATTGTTGTGTAGATGACCCTGACCGCAGAGAGTCTGAAGAGATCTTGCTTGAACGTAAGGAACGGCTGCATCTTTGATGCTTAATTCATCAAAATGAAGTGTATAAAGTGATGCGTATGGGGCGCAGCCGCTGGAAGATTGAGAATGAGACGTTCGATACACTCAAGAACCAGTCTTACAATTTCGAGCATAACTTTGGCCATGAGCAGGAGAACCTGTGTACCATTTTTGCCTACCTGATGATGCTAGCATTTCATGTGGACCAAATCCAGCAAAGCAGTTGCCGGTACTTTAGGATAGTCCTCCGAGAGCTAAAGACCAGAGCAAAGCTATGGGAAAGTATCCAGGCGGTGTTCAAAATCCTGCCCAGAGAAAATATAGCACAGGTGCTTCTCTCCGTGGCCGAAATGTATCAGATCAAACTGGAGTAATTTTTACGTAAGTCTACAACATCAGTCTTAACTATTTCTTTGAATATTGAATCGCCTTTCTCATTAAAATTTAAATACTCCAATAATTCAGTTCCTTCGCTATTTATTTCCTCTGTGAATGATTCAAACTTTACGAATGAAGAATTATAGGCATCCGTAGTCATTTTATCATTATTGAAACTGATTTTCCAATATTGTGTTTCTGTAGTGTCTTCTCTATTAGAGTATTCGTAAATCTTTGACTTATCTGATTTTGAACTTGTATAATAGTATTTTTTGAAATTACTATTGCAACTTGTCATTAGTATTACCAGTAGCAAATTTAGAGTAATCAATCTCCTCGTACTCAAAAATGATTCTTTCTTCTTCATTCAATAGTGAATTCAAAGTGCTATTAAAAATATCAATCGGCTATGAAGGTAATATTTTCATGGGATTGAAAAATTTTGACTATTGATTCTAATATTTTGGGATTCATCTTTTTTTCGCTACTCCTAAAATTAGCCCACTTTATTATAGTCTCTTTTTGCAAATCATACAAACCATATCCATTGTAAAATATCATCAAATACATCTAAAGACCAACTATCTATAGCATTAGAATCTAATAGTAACTCATTTTCTATTTCTTCATAAAATCGCTTAATTGTATTAATCCTTCTGCCATTAAGAATGAATTCTTTCTTCATAATACTCCATTAATAGACTCGTTCATTCATTTTTACGTGAAGCGTTGCAGCCAAGTGTTGTTGGCAGCCGTTTTTTATTCAATTAACCGCCATACAGTTTTGTTCTTTTTCATATACTGAACAACTCCTCTTTGGGGAGTCCAAATAATTTGAACTATGTCTGTCGAGTCCACTCCTATACAGTCATAGCAATAGTGATCAATCAAGAAATGGTCTCCAAGATTATCGTCTTGTCTTAGCGAATTAGATGCCGGAAGGGTGCCACCAAATCCACCAAATTTGATCTCGACTCTCGCGGGGTTGGAGTCTTCCCATTTTGTTGCTGAGATAAAAGACTTGTTTTGGTTATAGATGTCACCTTGTGGTCCTCTAAAGCTCTTTAACTCAGGTTCTCCTGGTGGTATCGTTTGGTACTCAATCCAACATGTCTGAGGGTTTCCTGAATATCCTTCACTTAGCTCATTGTATCGGATTTCCTTACTTACAATAGTAATGGAGTCATAGTGTCCTTTGTCATTTTCGAAAATCAATGTGTCACCAACACTGTAAAGATTAATTATCATCATGTCCTTATCGTCAAAGCTGTTTTTGCAGGACTGAATTAAAATGACACTTAAAGTCAGTACTATGATAAGTAACCTACTCATTTTTGCTATGTTTACAACAGACACCTTACACACAGTTCAAGGGACATCGGTAACACTATTCAATTCTTAAATATAATACTTTTTCACAGAGCCCCTCCTTCTTCC
>NZ_JALEGS010000010.1 GCF_022763345.1 Phaeodactylibacter sp. | reverse complement strand
TCCATGAGGAAAAGTATGTTTTGTAGTTGTGGTAAACCACAAAATCTTGCTTTTCCTCGCTTTTTTCAAATCTCAATCATAACCATCGGGTAGAGTAGTAGGGACTATAACACGCTTTGGTTTAAGGGTGAATTGACTGACTTTTTAACAAAAATGTTGTAGTTGTAAGATTTTTCTATAAATTTAACCCGATATGAGTGACGTTTAAAGATATGAAGTCATAAATGGTATTATTAAAACATAAAACGTAAATGAGGCATTGACCGTCAAAATGATTTAAAAATGATTCTTTTAGACAATAACATAACCCCGAGATTAAGCGAAGAACTCGAAGAAGTCTATCCTGGTATAATACATGTTTCTCAAATATCATTGGAAAGGGCAGAAGATATAGAAGTCTGGGAGTACGCCAAGCAAAAAGGCTTTCACATAATGACTAAAGATAAAGACTTTGTGGCACTCCTGAACCAAAAAGGACACCCTCCAAAGATCATCTGGTTGCAACTGGGGAACTGTACCAATAAAGAGATTAAAGCAATCATTGAAAAACAGGAAACATCGATTAAGTACTTTATGACAAGTGACAAAGGCGTATTGAAGATTAGCATTTAAATATGCTGGAAATAGCCCGGTTAAAGGAATTGAAACATATGCGTGACTCTTAATCTTTTCATTTTAATCGCACCTAAACCGGGCTTTTCAATAATACGCTAATTAGAAACATTGTAGGTAGATGAGCGTATAAAAGAGTATTCTGTTTAAAGTTTTTAAAGGGTGGGGTGATAGCTGCCCCAGGGGTGGCTGTAGCTTTGCCACTGTGTATGATGATAAAATGATGGTTTATGCGGATATATTTGAGATTAACACCGAATACAGAAATCGTCCCTTTCAATTATCAAAGGGCATTGGTGGGCGCCTTCCACAAATGGCTCGGTGAGAACGAGCTGCACGATGAGATTTCGTTGTATTCTCTTTCCTGGCTATACGGTGGGAAGATGCGCCGGGATAAAAAAGGCTATGACTTTCGGCATGGCGCGGAGTTCTTTATCAGCTCTCCACTCGAAGGCCTGCACAAAAGCGCTGTATCAGGTTTGTTTAAGGATGAGACGATACAGTGGGGCATGCGTGTAGAAGAAGTAAGGATGCGCACTACACCTGATTTTGGGGAGCGGCAGCGATTTTTTGCCCAAAGCCCCATCTTCATCAAGAAACGGCGGGAAGAGGATAATGGGCAACAGTTTGTCTTCCCCGGCGATGAAGATGCGAATGCCCTGATGACTGCTACCCTTCAAAAAAAGCTTGAACGCGCCGGTCTGGACAGCAACGCCACCGTAGCTTTTGACCCGGAGTATCAAAACCCGAAGACGAAAAAAATAACCTTCAATAAGATTGACCTGATCGGCACTTTCTGCCCCGTCATTGTGGAGGGCGACCCGGAAGCGGTGCGCTTTGCCTGGGATGTGGGGGCCGGGCATTCTACGGGGATTGGGTTTGGGGCGTTGCGGTGAAGATAATGAGTGCAAATTCCTACGCAACCGTGCCAATACTGGCATCCTCCGCAAGGTGCGGGTTTGAGAAACCATAGCAACTTGCACTCTGAATAAGCAACAGATTTGCAAAAGTATTTAGTTTCAAAAAATTGATTCATGGATTATCATGTCGTGAAGTATACCGGGCCATTTGGGTTTATTAAGCCTTGGACGGCGGTTCGGGATGGAGAGACATTTTCGCAGCAGTTTTTGACGCCTAGCATAATCGAAGGAATGGAAAAAAAGCTATTCCCGGAATTGCTCTCAGAACAGGGTATATTCAAGATCAAACGTCACAGGCTCGCCTATAATGGATTAGCAAGGCAAATGGAAGTTATTCAAGGGGCGGATTACGAGACAAAAAAGATAAAGGGTCAAAAAGCAAAAGTCAAAATGAGACGGCAGCAGGGCATTCTCTTCCGCAGCGTACTCTTGAACCCTATACTGTACTTGGCTTTTGAGTCACTACCTGATGCGGAGATCGCGGCCCAACAGCACCTATGTCTCTGCAGAAATGAAGACTTAGTATATCCTACTGATCTACGATCGATGCCTGAGACTGAATTTGAGGAATTGGTAGGCTTTGAGCTACAGTTCGGCGAACATCTTGATGAAGCCTTTTTGGTTGGGTACAATCGGTATCATCAAGCCGCTCCTATGTACGGTCGACTTGAAATAATTGGTGATGCTTCTCAATTTCACGATTATGCGTAATCTTCTGGCAAAAAGTGCAGATAGAGGTTTGTTGTTCCTGGAGGAGCATACTTTGCATGTAGTTCAAGCCATTGAGGCTTTCGCAAAAGCCTATTCATTTGATCATGAATTGGCGATAAAAGGTGCTATACTACATGACTTGGGCAAAGGGCATCCGGTATTTCAAGCGATGCTTCTTGATAAACCAAAAGAGCACAGAGAAGAATGGCTCAAAAAGCTGGCAGGAAGCGAAGCAATTAGAAAAGAGCTAAGGTGGAGGGATCTGGATAAAGTACCCATGCATCGGCATGAATACTCTTCTCTGGCATTTTTGCCGCTTTTCCCAAAAAATGAATGGCCGGCGTTAGTCGAAATGGTTGTAGCTCATCACAAATCTATCGTTGGAGATAAATCCGGCCGAGGTTTGCTTGACCTCTTGGAAGAAGAAGCTGGAGATCCATCGATGATACTCGAAACACACTTGAACTACTATGATAAATGGGCACCCGCTGCAATTGAGGTCGCTTCAGCATTTGGCTTGCCTAAAATTGAAATCTCTAAAGAAAAAGCATCGGATGCTTTAAAATATGCTATAGACTATGTAGAAAGCGTGCCAAATGATTGGTCGCCGCATCGCGGATTGCTCATGACTGCTGACCATTTTGCAAGTGGTTTCAAGGATGAAACAACAAAGAGGACTCTTAAACTATTTAAAGTGCCTGACACAAAACCTTATGAGCAGCGGACGAAGAGTGAACGTGCCTATTTGTACCCGCTTTCACAGGTAAAGGTAGATGTTGCCAAAAAGCATACACTGGTCACAGCACCCACTGGAGCAGGTAAAACCGACTTTCTTGTTCGAAGGTGTAAGGGGCGCATTTTCTACACTTTACCTTTCCAGGCATCTATCAATGCCATGTATAAACGGTTTAAGGACGACTTCCCAAAAGAAGATATAAGGAGAGTGCATGCTGCCTCAAAAGTCAGTCTCGAAACCGAACCAGCAGGAAAAAAGATTGCAGAAGAAGCATCTGAAGATGTTGACATGCAGCATCATCCTGGAGCTTCTATTAAAGTGATGACGCCACACCAATTGTCTGCCTTGGTTTTTGGCACGCCAGGTCATGAAAGTATAGCTTTAGATGTGCGTGGACAAGATGTGATTCTAGACGAGGTCCATACCTTTAGCGATAAAGCACAACGAATGGTACTTGAAATAGTGCAGCGATTGATTGCGCTGGAATGCAGTGTGCATATCGGAACTGCAACCCTACCTACGGCCCTTGCCCATCGGCTATTAACTATACTCGGAGGTTCAGATTCTGTATATCAAGTAGAGCTAGATGAGCATATACTTGAAGATTTTGACCGTCATGTCATTCATAAAACTTATGAAGGTAGCCCCATAGATCGTACTGCTATGGATTCAATCGTTGACCTTGCCCTTGCCGAAGGAGAACGCATCTTGATAGTTGCAAACCAAGTAAAAAGAGCACAAGAAATCTACGAATCACTACGACAAAAGCACAGCAATATACCAACAGTCCTAATTCATAGCCGATATCGGCGAAAGGACCGAGCAAAACTTGAAAAAGAGGTAATCGAATTACAAGACTCCAGCTTCGGAACCCAAGCAGCGATTGCGGTGGCTACACAGGTTGTAGAAGTTAGCTTGGATATCTCTTATGACCGCATGATTACAGAAGCAGCACCTCTTGATGCTTTGATTCAGCGCTTCGGCAGAGTCAATAGAAAAAGGAAACCAAAAAGTGAGCGGACATTAAGACCTATTCACGTCCTTGCTCCTTCTGAAAAACCCAGGGAGGTTTTGCCTTATGATATAGAAGTTGTTAAACGCTCTTATGAGGTTTTACCGGACGGAGATGTATTTAAAGAGAAAATGACACAATCTCTTCTGGATCAAGTCTATCCTGAAAGCGCCCCCATCCCCACTTCCAATGATTACCAGTTTATAGAGGGCGACCACTGCAGGATGAAAAAGTTGGAGCACCGCCCCAGGAGTGTAATCATTGAAGCCCTGGGTATTGAAGGGCAGTGCTGTGTTTTAGCCAGTGAAGTAGAAGAGTACCGATATGCCCGACATGATAAAAAGCCACTTTACGAGATACCTGTACCTGGAAACTTCAACAGATATAACAAATTGGCTATCGAGCAGTCAGGAAGCTATCCATTAATTCTTCCTGATGAGCGCTATAAGTTTGATGAAAAGGACCGAAGAGGGCTCATCGCAGAAAAGCAAGTATCTCCTAACGCACAAATCCTTTAGTCTATGTATTCAGCAGAAATCGGAAAGTTGATTTTTAGCCGCTGGAAAGAACGTACAGGGAGAGAGGTCAATGTTAAAACGTACTTTGACGAAGAGTTCTTTCCGTTGTTTTTTGATAGTGAACGCTATCTTATGCTGGCCAACAACTCCAAATTTGATCAAGCATACAAACAGAAAAAGAAAAAGCCGCTTACAGCAGAAGTAAGGCAGGCAGCACTATCTGCTTTTCATGAAGATGTTGAAGTATTGGAGGGGCGGGAAGGGCACCTGTTTATGGGTGGTTTTAGCCGAGAACTTTCTTCTGCAACTGCAAGTCAAATCAGTCAAATAGATATTAGTTTTCATACCGACGATGCTTACTTCTCTTGGCTTGGAATGGCGGCAGGTATCGGGGTCAAAGGAGGAGTTTCTTTGCTCGTAAAGACGCCAGCAATACTCGACTTGATTGTAGAGGGCTGGATTTATTACAGAAAATTCCTCGATCAATATGACACCCTCAAACCTCATCAGATTGACAGTTGGAATGCCTGGTGGCTCATACATAATGCTAATCGAAAAGTAGAAAAAGACCGATTAGCTCACTTTCCACCACCGGCTGCAATGAGTATGAAAGATGGAGTGAGCGCTTTTGTCACCCCTTCCTGGATCAGCGTACTTTTTGCTTTAGCACGAATCGCGAAGCAGCCAGATATCATGACCTATATCTATTCCTTTGGACAAACAAATACTTCCATCGGTTTCGTGCCGATCAAGCTAGGTGAGATACAAAAGTTATCAACACTGTACGAGAAACTCTTCGGCGCAGAGGATTTCACCAGAGAAAGAAAAAGCTTAGAGGCGCTATACGACACTGAACTAAGCTTTTTTCAGGCTTGCCGCATGGGAGCAATTGGATTGAAAGCAGTTGAGCCTAAAGACCTCCGGCAATATATGGCAACTAGGGATACAAGTCCAAAAGCTATCAAATTCAGTGAAAAGACTATCATTAATTTCAGAATATATCAAACATGGATCATTGCTATGCTTAAGAACGAAGAGTTACTCTTGACTGCACAAGAGCTGGCTGAAGTCCTGTCTAAGGTAGGGCCCTCATCCAGAGGTAAAAAAGTCCTTTCGCAAGCTGTTGCGAAAGTCTTAGAAGCAGGCGGTAAGAAGCAATTTATAACCGCACTGACTGACCTTATTACAGAAGAAGAATTTAAACAATCTCCTGCTGCTGAGCAGAAAGGCGTTTTTGAGAAAACGGTACACGAACTGATGCGGATGCCAGCAACTAATGTCCCGCTATTCATCACGCTTGTACGCTTTAAGCATGCATACAATAATCTTTAAAATAATTAATCACTATGTCTAGATTCATTTATATCCGAGGATTGCGCCAAGTTGAACATACTGTCTTTGGCGTTAGTGACGGGCAAAAGCACTATTGGGATGCATTGACAAACAAACCCCAGCCCTACTCAAGTGGCCAACAAGTGAAACGCTCTATACTTGATGCTATGGTAGAATCCATGGATGGGGAACGACGTGCCCCTATCACGTTCAACTACCAGCTAAAAAAAGCTAAAGCAGGCGAAGTCAAACAATCTGACCAAAAAGAGCCTTGGAACCCTTGCGACCCAAAATATGCCGATCAACTTATAGGTGGATGGATGCGCGCCCAAAAGGGTGCTACCGCTGTAAAAAGAAGAAGCCCTCTTTCTATCTCAGCCATGAGGCCATTACATCCGTCCCTGGCTCGATTGGAAGATTCTGAAAGCGGTACATTTGACCGCAGCGATCAACCTGGCTATCATAAAGTGAGGGTTACAGATGAAAAAGGCGATGAACTCAGCCCTGAAGAAATAAAAGCGTATTTAACTGAAGCTGATAAAACGCTTCCCATGCGTAACTGGCTCAAATTAGGCCCCCGAGCAAATGGATTGTTTGTTTTTGATATAGCTGTTGACTTAACTACGCTTTTCTCCGTTTCTACTAACCAGTATGATCCGGAAATTACTGAAGAGCAAATAGCCGAGTTGAAAGAAGAGGGGTGGAGGGAAGTTGGAGACCGCTTATACGCCCCTACAGAACGGCAAAGTCAGATTCTTAAAGCTTTAGCAAAAGCAATTGTCAACTGGCGTATAACTAGTAATCAGAGCCGCACCTTTAGTCCGCAGGGGACATTAGCTTTGGCTGTTAGCAACAATGCAAATAGTATCATCAATGCTATCCGTGCAGATATTGTGGAAGACGCAACGCAGCCTTACAAGGCAGCACCAGTAATTGACGATTCTATTGACGGTGTTGAGTTGTTTTTAGCTCCAGCAGTAAAAGGTTTTGTTAGCGAAGTGGTTGTAGACGGTAATGCCATGAATAATGCAGAGCAATACATTTTGCAAGAATTGCAGAAGGGAGTCATGCAAACTTCATGATCTCCGCCTCCCACATCACCTACTACCACCTCTGCCACCGAAAGCTGTGGCTGCACCACCGGGGCATGCGGCAGGAGGACAACAGCGCTGCGGTGGGCGAAGGCAAGCTTATTGGAAAGCAGTCCTACGCCCACCGCGCTTCCCGCTGGCGGGAGCTCAACCTGGGGTTTCTGAAAATTGACCACTTCGACCCACGCGAAAAGTTGGTGCGGGAAGTCAAGAAAAGCTCTAAACTAGAGCACGCCCATGTGGCACAAGTCCAGTACTATCTGTATGTATTGGAAAAAGCAGGTATTGATGGCGTACAGGGTATACTTGAATATCCAAAACAACGGCGTAGCAGAACAGTAAGGCTTACCGATGAAATCCGGCAAGACATCCAAGGCTGGGAAGCTGAAATCGAACGAATTGTGAAACAAGATCACTGCCCGGCTTTAGTCAAAAAAGCCTATTGTAAAAATTGTGCGTACCGGGACTTTTGTTTTGTATAAACCGTATGGCTATGAAGAAAGCGTATTACCTGTTCAATCCCGGGCGCATGAGCCGGCGCGAGAACACCCTGAAGTTTGAACCTCAGCCAACCGAGGAACGATCGGACCTGAAGCCAAGGTACCTACCGGTAGAAGGCGTAAGTGCGCTTTATATTTTTGGTAGTTTGGATACCAATAGTGCCTTGTACAATTTTTTGGGACGCAATCACATCCCGGTGCACTTTTTTGACTATTATCAACACTACACCGGAAGCTTTGCCCCTAAAGAACATTTACTCGCTGGTCAGCTTCTTATTGCTCAGGCTGATGCCTACCGTGAGGCTTCGCAGCGCCTGGGCATAGCGAAGGCCTTCGTAGAAGCCAGTATGTTTAACATCCTCAAAAACTTAAAGTATTACGGAAACCGCGGCCGGGAGCTCAGCGACATTATCAGGCAGGTCGAGCAACTGAAAGCAGAGTTGCCAAACGCAAAAAATGTAGGGCATTTGATGGGGTTGGAAGGCAATGCCCGGCAAACGTACTACCAGTCATTTGATAGCATCATTGACACCTTTGAATGGAAGGGGAGGCGCAAGCGGCCACCGGCAGACGAGCTCAACGCACTCATTAGTTTTGGCAATTCACTTTGCTATACCGTATGCCTCGATGCCATTTACAATTCACAGCTTAACCCGACCCTGAGTTATTTGCACGAACCGGGCACCCGCCGTTTCAGCCTGGCTTTGGATATTTCCGAAATTTTCAAGCCTATTCTGGTAGACCGGCTGATCTTCCGGTTGTGCAACCGCAGGGAAATCCGCCCCGAACACTTCGATTGGGTGGATAATGCCTGCTTCCTTTCACCGTCCGGGCGGAAAAAGGTGGTACAAGCCTGGGAAGAACGCCTGCAGCAAACCATACAACACCGGAAGTTAGAACGCAAAGTTAGTTACCGGCACCTGCTCCGCCTGGACTGCTACAAACTCGCGAAACACCTGCTCAAAATGGAGCCTCAGTTCGAACCCTTCAAAATCTGGTGGTAATGTACGTAATCCTGGTCTACGATGTTCATCAAAAGCGGGTCGGCAAAATGCTGAAACTGTGCCGCCGCTACCTCAACTGGATTCAAAACTCCGTCTTCGAAGGCGCGATCAGCGAGCTTAAGCTCAAGGAGCTAATTTTCGAAGCCCGGCAGATTATGGACGAATCCTACGACAGTATCATTATCTTTAGCAGTAGGAACGAGCGCTGGCTCGACAAGCAAGTCATCGGATTGGAGAAAAATGAGATCGACCAGTTCTTGTAGAGTAGGTGAACCCCGTTGCTGGAAAAAGTTCTATGCTCTTTGAGATTACCAAGTGCCCGAAGGTCACCCAAACACCGCCCCCAGCTCCACCTCAAACCCAGGAAACAGCCCCACCGGCACACGTTCCTTCAGGGTATAGGGTGTGGAGCGGGGCAAACTATACTGCCCGTGGTCATCCAGCTGGTAAGGCAGCACCGTGCCTTCTGCCGGATGGACCACCCAATACTCTTGCACGCCAGCGTGGCGGTAGAGTTCAAACTTATCGTGCAGGTCTTTGTGGGCGGTGCTTTGGGAGAGGATTTCGATAATCCAGTCGGGGGCACCATTGCAGCCGCGTTCATCAAGCTTGCTGAGGTCGCATATGATACAAAGATCGGGCTGCACGACGGTTTCCGTCTTATCCTGCTTTCGTTCTGGTTCGGGCACTGGCAGGCGCACATCAAACGGGGCGCTGAACAGCTTACAACCTTTATTCATCAGATAGCTGCCAATAATCACGTGCAGATTACTGGAAGCCGATTGATGGGAAGTGCCCGGCGCGGGTGCCATGCGGACGACTTTCCCGCGTATGAGTTCCACCATTTCGTCAAGCTGCCAGCTGAGGTAGTCCGCGTAAGTGTACTTTTTGGACAGGTCCAATTGATCGATGCTGGTAATCATTCCACTACTTTTGACTAAAATACAGAGAAATGGCTAATAGTTCAAGTTTATCACGGCATGCTGCCGCTATCTCAACTGGATTCAGAACTCCGTCTTCGAGGGCGCGATCAGCGAACTCAAGCTGAAAGAGCTAATCTTCGAAGCCCGGCAGATTATGGATGAATCTTACGACAGTATCATTATCTTTAGCAGTAGGAACGAGCTGTGTTTGGACAAGCAGGTCATCGGATTGGAGAAAAATGAGATCGACCAGTTTCTTTGATACGCGTCGACCCGCCGCCTGAAAAGGCAGCAGACCATAAACGCTTCAGCTAATTTATAGCTATACCGTTGGACTTCAACGCATTGAGGTAGTCGTCGACCTAAGGGGTAAATCCACTTATTGCAGGTCGACAGCAAAACCGGAGCCAAAAAGGCTCAATGCTCTTTGACAATTGGTTAATATTTAGTTACTTACATATCGGTCTTACCGGCCGCTTAATCGCACCAGATTGGAATTGAAACG
>NZ_JALEGS010000107.1 GCF_022763345.1 Phaeodactylibacter sp. | reverse complement strand
TAAACCCTAACCCCTAAACCCTAACCCCTAAACCCTAACCCCTAAACCCTAACCCCTAAACCCTAACCCCTAAACCCTAACCCCTAAACCCTAACCCTCTAAACCTAAACCCTAATAAACCTCCCCCTTAGCCGCCCGCAGCGTGTTCATCAGCAGCGACACCACGGTAAGCTGCCCAACGCCGCCCGGAACGGGAGTAATCCAGGAAGCCTTTTCCGCCACCGCTTCGTAGTCCACATCTCCGCAGAGCCGATAGCCTTTTTCAAGCTCCGGTGCCTCCACACGGTTAATACCGACATCAATAATAACCGCACCTTCCTTCACCATATCCGGCTTTACAAACTCCGGAATACCAATGGCCGCCACCAGGATATCAGCACGGCGGGTATGCTCCGCCAGATCTTTGGTACGGGAATGGCAAAGCGTCACCGTAGCATTGCCGGGGTAGCCTTTGCGGGAAAGCAGGATGCTCATGGGTGTGCCCACGATATTGCTGCGGCCCAGTACCACGACCTCCTTACCCTCAGTAGGCAGCTCATAACGGCGGATCATCTCCAGTATGCCAGCGGGTGTGGCGGGCAAATAGCAAGGCATGCTTTGCGCCATGCGCCCGAAGTTGACCGGATGGAAACCGTCAACGTCTTTTCGGGGGTCAATGGCGAGGGTCACCCGCTCCTCATTGATGTGGCCCGGGAGGGGCAGTTGCACGATGAAGCCATCGACAGCGGCATCCTCATTTAGGTTATGCACCACTTTGAGGACTTCCTCTTCTGAAGTGTCCGCAGGAAGGCGGACCAAAGAAGACTCGAAGCCGACTTTTTCGCAGGAGCGGACTTTATTGCGTACATAAACCTGACTGGCGGGGTCTTCGCCCACCAATACGGCGGCCAGGTGCGGCGCCCGCTTGCCGGCAGCTTTCAACTTTTGGACTTCTTCTGCCAGTTCTGCACGGATTGTTTTAGCCAGGGCTCTTCCATCAAGTATCTGCATAGGGCTTATTTTTGCTGCAAAGGTAGGAATTAATCCATAGACTCCGGCCAATTCTGTGGCGGCAGAGCGGACAACCTTGGTGCCGCTGAAGTGTTAGAACCAAAAAGCAAAAACGACGATCCACGCAAATATGAACTTCAAGGAACTCCAACAGCAGCTTGCCCAAACCGACACCCATCTCATCGCAGTCTCCAAAACCAAGCCCAATGAGCAGATCATGGAATTGTATGAATTGGGGCAGCGCGACTTCGGTGAAAACCGGGTACAGGAGATGGCAGACAAATACGAAGCCCTGCCCAAAGATATCCGTTGGCACTTCATTGGCCACCTGCAGACCAACAAAGTCAAGTACATGGCGGATTTTGTGCACCTCGTGCATTCCGTAGACCGCCAGAAAGTCCTCAAGGAGATCAACAAGCGGGCTAAACAGTCCGGCCGGGTGATCGACTGCCTGCTGCAATTCCACATCGCAGAGGAGGAAAGCAAGTTTGGCTTTGATCTGCCGGAAGCTAAAGCTATGCTCGAAGGCCCCGCTTTTCAGAACTTTGAGCACGTGCGCATCTGTGGCGTCATGGGCATGGCCACTTTTACAGACGACCAGGATAAAGTCCGCAGGGAATTTCAGGCCCTGCACCGGATTTTCGACACCCTCCGCGAAGTGTATTTTTCTGCTCAGCCTCATTTTAAGGAAATTTCTATGGGCATGTCGGGCGACTACCCGCTTGCTCAGGAAGAAGGCAGCACCATGGTCCGCATCGGCAGCTTGCTATTTGGCCCTCGAAACTAAATACCTCCGCCATGAATATCACCATCATTGGCGCAGGCAATGTAGCCAGCCACCTGGCACTGACGCTTCATCAGGCCGGTTACACTATCCTACAGATTTACAGCCGTCAGCTTTCAAAAGCCCGGCCGCTGGCCGAACATGTCGATGCCGCCCCCATTCATCAGCTAAGTGCTGTAAGCCCTGAAAGCGAACTTTGCTTGCTTGCGGTCAAAGACGATGCGATCAGAACAGTGGCTCAAAGCCTGTCTGCCCATTTGCCCAAAACCACGTTGCTGGCTCATACCTCAGGGGCTACCCCTTCTTCTGTCCTGTCTGATGCCTGGGCGAATTGGGGCGTATTCTACCCCCTTCAGACCCTTACCAAAGGGCAGCCGGCTGATTTTACACAAATCCCTATGTGCATAGATGGCGCGACTCCCGCCATTCAGCAGGCACTGCAGGAAATCGCCGGGCGGATCAGCCATCAGGTGCACCTGGTGAACGATGAGCAGCGCGCCACTTTGCACCTGGCGGCCGTGTTTATCAACAACTTTACCAACGCCATGCTACAGGCCAGCCATACCCTGACAGAGGAAGCCCACCTGCCCCGTGACATCCTCAAACCCTTACTCCGGGCTACCATCCAAAAAGGCACCCGGCAAGAGCCCCGAAAGGCTCAGACGGGCCCGGCCATACGCAGGGATCAGCAAACTATTGAGCGCCACCTTGGGCAACTGGCGAACCATCCGGAGCTTTCAACCGTCTATAAAGCCATCACTTCTTACATTCAAACGTTTTAAAGCATGCGCATCGCCGGCTATATCGAACATCCCAAACTGAAAATCACCATTTTCCAGATGGACAACCGCTTCACCGTCAAGTTTGAAGATGGGAAACATGAACAAGCCTACAAATTCCGCACAGGCGAGTACATCAACTCCGTCAATGACATCCGCCGGCTGGTAGATGCGACCTTTATGGAAGAGGCAATGGCTGAAATGAGCCGCCTGCACCGCATTCATCAGGGCGCACTGCAACGCCTGCAGCCCGAAGAAGCGGAAGACGAGTTTGACGATATTTTGTAAGCCGGAATTCAGGCCAGCTATCCTGTACGATATCGGCACGGGTTTCCTTATCTTCAGCCCGGAACAAACCCTTCCGCTTTATGTCCTATTATGCCCAAACCGGCCGAAGTGCTCCACTTGGTGCGACCGTATACCCGGCAGGCACCAACTTCAGCATTTTCTCCAAGCATGCCTCCGCCGTTGAGCTGCTGTTGTTTGACGCCAACGATCACAGCACGCCGTTGCAGGTATTCCGCCTTGACCCGGAAGCCAACAAAACCTTCTACTACTGGCACATCTTTGTGGAGGGGGTGCAGGAGGGACAACTATACGGCTGGAAGGTTTATGGCCCTTATGCACCGGAAATTGGCTACTATTTCGACGGGAACAAACTGCTGATCGATCCCTATGCCCGGGCAGTCGTGATGGACACCTATGAGCGTCAGGCCGCAAATCGCCCCGGAGACAACACCGCCAAAGCCATCAAGAGCGTGGTGGTGGCCAATGGCAGCTACGACTGGGAAGGCGACCGGCCGCTTAACCATCCTTATTCCCACTCCATCATTTACGAGCTGCACGTCGGAGGCTTTACCAAACACCAAAGCGCTGGCGTAGACGATAAACTACGGGGGACTTACCGGGGGCTTATCGAAAAGATCCCTTACCTGAAAGCGCTGGGCATCAACTCCGTAGAGCTCATGCCTGTACAGCAGTTTGACCCGGCGGACGTGCCCGATTCCAACCTGACCAACTATTGGGGCTACGCGCCCATTGCCCTCTTTGCGCCACATACCGGTTATGCCAGTACGGATGACCCAATTGGTGCCGTCAATGAATTCCGGGACATGGTCAAGGCCCTGCACCGTGCAGGAATCGAGGTGATTTTGGATGTAGTCTTCAACCACACCGGTGAGGGAGGCGTTGATGGGCCTATCCTCTCCTTCAAAAGCATCGAAAACCGGGCCTATTACATGCTCGATGAGCATTACCGCTACCGCAATTACTCCGGCACTGGCAACACGCTCAACGCCAATCATTCAGTGGTGCGCCGCCTTATCCGCGATTGCTTGCGGTACTGGGTTGACGAAATGCATGTGGACGGGTTCCGCTTTGACCTCGCCTCCATTTTGTCGAGAGACGAAGCCGGGCGGCCAGTACAAAACCCGCCCATCCTTTGGGAAATTGAGTCTGACCCGGTCCTGGCGCCTACCAAAATCATTGCCGAAGCCTGGGACGTTCAACAATACCAACTGGGCAATTTCGTCGGCGACAAATGGGCAGAGTGGAATGGCGCTTACCGCGATGACATCCGGCGCTTCCTCAAAGGCGATCAGGGCATGACCCGTATTGCAGCCAACCGCATCAATGCCAGCCCGGATTTATTTGGAAAGCTACTGCGCGACCCCAACCGCAGTATCAACTTCGTCACCTGCCATGATGGCTTCACCCTCAATGACCAGGTCTCTTACAACCAAAAGCACAACTGGGCCAATGGGGAAGACAACCGCGACGGGCACAACGACAACCACAGCTGGAATTGCGGTGCGGAAGGCCCAACCAAAGACCCGGTGATCCGGAAACTCAGGGAACGGCAGGTCAAGAACCACCTTACCTTACTGCTGCTCAGTCAGGGCACCCCTATGTTACTTATGGGTGATGAGGTCCGCCGCACTCAGCACGGCAACAATAACGCTTACTGCCAGGATAATGAAATCAGTTGGTTTGACTGGAGTGCAGTTGAGGAGCAGCAAGGGGTGTTGCGATTTGCCCGGGCACTGATACAACTCAACCTGAATACCCCTTTTTTTCAGGAGCAGTTTTACTGGAACAGCCCTGATGCTCTGGGTGGCTCCCGCTGTAAATTTGGCGGGGTACGCAACAACCATCCTGACTGGAGCCACCATTCTCACACCTTATCTTACACCCTAAAGAACAGCAACTACCCCTACCGGATGCACGTGATGGTCAACGCCTATTGGGAGCACCTGAGTTTTCAGATACCGAAGCCCAAAGGCGGGCAGCCCTGGAGGCGTATCATCAATACCGCAGCGGATAGCCCGCAGGATATCGTGGATTTTGAGGAGGCTCCGGTCATACGTGGCGGGAGTGTTTATGTCAATGCCCGTTCGGTAGTGGTATTGGTAGACGGCCAGTAGTTAGCCAACGTTTAGCCCGTTGATGGCTTCCACAGCACTTACCTCAGGGATTTTGCCGATCAATGCCTGCTCGATGCCGGCCTTCATCGTCATCATTGACATGCTGCAATTTTCGCAGGTACCCAGCCATTTGATTTTAACAATATGGTCTTCGGTGACATCCACCACTTCCACATTGCCCCCATCGACAGCCAGGTGAGGCCGGACATCGTTGAGCGCCTCGTCGACGCGTTGAATCAGTTCTTGCTTTTTGGTATTCGACATGGCGCTTAATTATTCATTTTTACAATACGGGTTGGGTCTTTGGTTTCATTGCGGATGGCAATCTGACGGGCGGCATTCTTAGCCACCAGCTGCATGGCTTCCGTGGCATGGGGCACATCGCGCAGGACAACCGGCTTGCCTTCGTCACCGCCCTCGCGTATGCCCTGTACAATAGGCACCTGCCCCAGTAGAACAGAATTGCTCTCCCTGGCCAGCCGCTTGCCACCGCCTTCCCCAAAGAGGAAGTACTTATTGTCGGGCAGTTCAGCCGGCGTGAACCAGGACATATTTTCCACAACTCCCAAAATCGGCACGTTGACCGAAGGCAGGAGGAACATATTCATGGCTTTAATCGCATCAGCGATGGCCACTTCCTGTGGTGTGGTTACCATAATGGCGCCCGTCACAGGAACGGTTTGGACCAGGCTGAGCTGAATATCACCGGTACCGGGAGGAAGGTCAACGATGAGATAATCCAGGGGCGGCCAGACGGTATCATTGAAAAACTGCTTGATGATGCCTGACAGCCTGGGGCCACGCAGCACCACGGCCTGTTCTGGTTCAATGATGAAGCCAATGGACATCACAGGCATACCGTAAGCCTCCAGCGGCATAATTTTGGGCTGATCGTAAATTTGCTTAACCTGTGGGCGCTGCCCCTGCAAACCAAGCATGGTTGGAATGGAAGGGCCATAGAGGTCAGCATCGATCAGGCCTACCTTTGCGCCGAGCTGCTTGAGCCCCAGTGCCAGATTAACGGCAATGGTAGATTTGCCTACGCCCCCTTTGCCGGAACCCACTGCGATGATGTTCTTAATGTGGCTAACCGGGCTGTTGGGCTGTTGTTGTACACCGGGCGCAGCGCTGATCATGTGGACGTTCACGTTCGCCTCCGGGTACACTTCCTGGACGGCTTGCATGCACGCAAAATTCATATCTGACTTATTCCTGGAATCCAGGGATGGCAATTCCAGTGAAAAATTGATATTATTGCCGTCGATTTCGAGGTCGCGCACCATATTCATCGTAATGATATCCTGGCCGGAGTTCGGGTCAGTGACTTTGGTTAGCGCCTTTACTATTTTTGTTTTATCAAAACTCACTAGAGCTAATTTCTATTTAGATTGAATAGGATTAAGAAGGAAAGCAAAATTACAAACAATTAAAAGCCCAGAACAGTTTTCTAGCTGTTTTATGCATTAGCCTACTGCGCATGAGAGTTTTCAATGACCTGAATGATTTACCGGATTTTCAAAACGCTGTTGTCACCATCGGCTCATTTGATGGGGTCCACCTGGGGCATCAGCAAATCCTGGAGCGGGTCAAGGGGCTGGCCCGGCAATGCGGTGGCGAGAGCATCGTGATTACTTTCCACCCCCACCCCCGCCTCGTCATCTATCCTAGGGACAACACCCTGCAGCTTATCACTTCCATTGACGAAAAGGTAGACCTGATGCGGCGCTACGGTATCGATAATGTGGTGGTGGTGCCTTTTACGGTAGAGTTTTCTCAGCAAAGTGCCGATGAGTACATCCAGAAATTCCTGGTTGAGAAATTTCATCCCCGCTACATCGTCATCGGCTATGACCACCGCTTCGGGCTCAACCGGCAGGGAGATATTAACTACCTTAAATGGCACGGTGAAGCATCCGGCTATGAGGTGGTGGAAATCGGCAAGCATGAAGTGGAAGACATCGCGGTAAGCTCGACCAAAATCCGCAAAGCCCTGGAGCAGGGCGCTGTTGATCAGGCACAGCGGCTCCTGGGGCACTATTTTGTCTTGACCGGAACGGTAGTCCACGGTAATAAAATCGGAAAAAAACTAGGCTTCCCAACGGCTAACCTCGATCTTAACAACCGGCACAAATTGCTCCCCCCAACCGGTATATACGCTGTCTATGCCTACCACAAAGGGCAGCGGTACGGTGGCATGTTATACATTGGCGACCGCCCCACCCTAAAGGAATACCAAAACAAAACCATTGAGGTCAACCTCTTTGACTTCGACAAGGACATCTACGGTGACAAACTGCGGCTGGAATTGGTAGCCCGCACCCGGGACGACGAGGCTTTTAGCGGTCTGGAGCAGCTCAGCGAGCGGCTTGCACAGGACCGGCTGGAAACACAAGCTATTATCGAATCCCGGGAGCGCGAGCATGCGAAAAAAAAAATAGATAAAGGCCCCCGCGTGGCGGTCGTCATCCTCAATTACAATGGCAGAAATTACCTTGAGCAATTGCTCCCTAAGGTCCTGGAACATTCGGGTGGCAACGTTGAGGTCATCATTGCGGACAACGGCTCAACCGATGACTCGCTCGCTTTTTTGGCGGAAGCCCACCCGAAGCTGCGGCATATCGACCTGAAAACGAACTACGGCTTTGCGGAAGGCTACAATCAGGCACTGGCCCAGGTCGATGCCCCTTATTTTCTGCTACTCAACTCAGATGTGGAAGTGACCCCCGGCTGGCTTGAGCCTCTGGTGGAACTCCTGGAGCGCGATACCACGGTAGGTGCAGTACAACCCAAAATCCTTGCCTATCACGATCGCGAAAAATTCGAATACGCCGGTGCTGCCGGTGGCTGGCTCGACAACCTCGGCTATCCCTTTTGCCGGGGCCGTATCTTCTCCGTTACGGAAACGGACAAAGGACAGTACGATGAGCTACAGGAAGTATTTTGGGCAACGGGAGCCGCTTTACTGGTCCGGTCCAGCCTGTACCGGCAACTCGGAGGCTTTGATGGGGACTACTTTGCTCATTCTGAAGAGATTGATTTGTGCTGGCGCATAAAGCGGGCAGGCTATAAAGTTATGGCACGCCCCCGGTCAGTCGTTTACCATGTAGGCGGAGGGACTTTGTCCTACAATACGCCCCGCAAAGCATTTCTGAATTTCCGCAACAGCCTGTTCACCCTCGTTAAGAATGAAACGACCAGCCGTCTGGCCTGGATTTTACCCGCCCGGCTCCTGCTCGACGGTGTGGCCGGATTGCTGTTTTTGTCTCAGGGCAAATTTCAGCATATCGCCTCCATTGTGCGGGCCCACTGGTCCTTCTTTGGGCAGTGGAAGGCCACCTGGCGCAAGCGGCGGGAAAATCAGGACCGGATTGCGAAAGTAAGCATTGCCGGCAAGCCCAATCTGGCCGGCCGGTACGCCAAAAGCATTGTGTGGGCCTTCTACGCCCGTAACATTCAGCATTTTAAAGACCTTTAACGGACCCTACCATGCCAAAGCACCAACCCGAAATCCTGCATCAGGACGATGACCTGTTGGTCGTGAACAAGCCCGCAGGCCTGCTAACCCTGCCTGACCGCTTTAAGCCAGATGAAAAGCCCAACCTGAAAACCCAGCTCGACCAGTTATTTGGGAAGGTCTGGACGGTGCACCGGCTGGACCGCGAAACCTCTGGCTTGTTGGTCTTCGCCCTCAACGAAGAGAGCCACCGCAGCTTATCGCAGCAGTTTCAGGAACGCACGGTAGACAAAGCCTACACCGCTATTTTGGACGGCTGCCCAGCCGAAGCAGAGGGCACTATCGACCGCCCCATTGGCCCCAACCCGGCCAAACCCGGCCAAATGATGGTCGTTAGGAAAGGTAAAGCATCCGTTACCCACTACAAGGTCCTGGAGGCCTTCCGTCAATTTGCATTGGCTGAATTCCGGATCGAGACCGGACGCACCCACCAAATCCGGGTGCATGCCTCCGCCATTGGCCACCCCCTTGCCGTGGATGCTTTCTATGGGCGGCGCGAAGCCCTTTACCTTTCTGAAATCAAAACCCGGGGCTTTCAACTCGGCAAAACCAGAGAGGAACGCCCCCTGCTCAGCCGGATCGCCCTGCATTCCAGCCGGCTCTCCTTGGTCCATCCCAGCCATGAGCAACCTCTGCAGATTGAAGCGCCTCTGCCCAAAGACCTGCGTGCGGTGTTAAATCAGCTTAGAAAATGGGGAAAAACACCTTAGCCCCCTTTGAAAAATGCGATTTTTTTGTAGCTTGCCTGGCAAAGGATATACGCATTACGAAGTGGCATGCTACTCCAGGGCATACTGCTTCAAAGCGTATGCCGAAATTGAGTAGGTTTGCCGAGGCCAACCGCTTAATCGTCGGTATAACTCCTATACCCTTCGCTGACAATCACTAAGACGACCCTAAGTTTTCGTAGTCTTTATTTCTACACCAGGCCTGCTGCGCTGACGGACAGGCTATACTACAGCGGATATGCCTTTGAGAACGGTACTGAAAATTTGGTTGGGGCTATTATTGCCCCTGTGGGGATGGGCGCAGCCCGAAAAGGCAGGCTTGGAGATCGCCAGTAAGCTCGGGCTTTGTGATGCGCTCACCTCCCGAAGCGGAGAAGTTTATGAGAGCGACCCTTGCGCTAATTGCAATATTGAATACATTCCGCTTGTTGGAAGCCGCCATAACCCGGATCTGCTTTTTATAGAAATCAACTCTGCTTCCCACTGTGGTTCCGGTGGGTGCAGTGGGCAGGTCTATGCACGGCGTGGCCCTTCCTACCAACAAATATTAGGGCTGTTTGGCTACTTTGAACGCAGTGTGCCTCAGCCGGGCAATCAGCCGGCGGATCTCGTCTACCTGCATGTCGACAGTGGCAGCCAGGATTACGATGGGGACGGCATGGAAGACCGGGCCAGCATCTGGATACAATACCGGTGGAACAGCAGCACCGAACAATACCTTCCGCACGATATCCTGCGCATAAAGGTCAATGAGCGAAGTATTCCCCTTGCCGCCAAACGGACCGCTCTGCTCAGGGAATGGACCCGGAATAACCGGTGGTCTTTTTAGCCTTTGCTTAGCCCAAACCCTACTTTTCCCAATATTTGTCGCCAACGGAGTAGAATTAACAGCTTTTGAATGGGGATTTACCCGTGGAATAGAATATTTTTGCAGCAGTCCTGCCTTCAAATCACTTGGTTTGGGGCAGAGGTTTCTATGCTGACGATTAAGTGGCTTCCGCCTGCCCTGACAAGCTATGCTTTTCAAGGGTCGATGTCGCAAATCCAAGATTCCAGACGATGAATGTCTGGATCAATGACCCCAGACGATGAATGTCTGGATCAGTGACCCGACATTTATCGTCGGTGACCACTTTATATTGCATATACCTACTGATTAGCCAACCACCGAACGATGATGAACCGCCCCCCAACAGCAATAGCTCCTGTAGAAAAAAAGACAGGCTGTTTTGAAGACCATTTAAAATTGCTATTTTTGTTTAGCGCTTCTTACAGGAGGGCAGGCGGTGATTCCTGCTTGAAAACAGCAACACCCTTTCATCAAGCCGCTAAATCTATCTATCTTATCCCACCAATTTACGGAAGCCAAAATACTGGTGCGGCCAGGCTGGATTACTTGGTAGCAGGTGACTCCGCGGAAGTTTTCCAGAGGCAGAACACTAGCTATCAGTTAATTACAGCTCAATTCGCCAAACCGGCTTCGGAGCATTCGAAATTCTACATTCAAACCAAATAGAAATTCTCACTTCATGAGCATACATAAACGCCTACTCGTATTTTTTGCCCTTTTTATGTCTGTCGCTGCTGGGCAGGCCCAAAATTTCCTCATGGGAGAGTCGCCCCTGATCAACGCCTGCGACGGGTTATTCCTGGATACCGGCGGCAACATGAATGGTTATGGGCCTAATGAAGACCTCGAAATGACCTTCTGCCCGACCGGCGCTGGCGAAAACATTCAGCTGACTTTTCCGGGAATGAACATACAGCCCGGCGACCTTTTGTGCTTTTATGACGGAGAGGATACGAGCGCTCCACAGCTGGCTTGCTCCAATGAGCTTACCTACGGAAACGGCATCATCATTCAGGCCACGGCGGCTAACCCCTCGGGCTGCGTAACGGTAACCTTCACTTCTGATGCAACCGGCGAAGACGTCGGCTGGAGTGCCAATATTGAATGTATCCAGGATTGCCAGACGATTCTTTCCACCATCGCTTTTTCTGACCCCGCGATCGTCCCGGCTGATACTGGTTATATTGATATTTGCCCCGGAGACCGGGTCTCCTTTGAAGGCGAGGGCCTTTATCCGCAAAACAACCTGGACTACCCGCAGTCTGACCTGACCTCCACCTTTCTGTGGAACTTCGGCGACGGTTCCGAGGCAGTTGGGCCAAATGTCTCCCACGAATACACCGAACCGGGCGGGTATACCGTACAGCTGACCATCACAGATACGGAGGGCTGTACCAGCACCAACTTTATTTCGCAACGGGTGCGGGTTTCGACTTACCCAGAGTACAACTTTGGCGACGCATTGCTGCCAGGTTGTGTGGGAGACACCATTAGCCTGGTTGGAACCGTGGATAGTATGTTCAGTGGCGTGGATGTTGCCGCCTCCACGGTGGAAGGCAGCTTTCAGCAAGGGGGCAGCCGTTCCGATACCCTGTTGCTTCCCGATGGCAACGGTACAAGCTATTTCTCCTCGGTAGGCCTGAATCAGTTTCCTCCGGGGGCTACCCTGACCAATTCCGACCTGCTTTCCAGCGTATGCCTGAGTATGGAACATTCCTACGGTGGTGACCTGGACATCGAGTTGATCTGCCCTAACGGGCAATCTGTTTTCATCCTTGATTATGTTGCATCATCCGTCGGCTCCACCAACTTTGGCGAGCCCTTCGCCACAGGAGGTGTGGACAGTCAGTCCGGTGACCTGACGCCCGGCGTGCCCTACGAATACTGTTTTAGCATGACAGGTACGGATTATGGCACACTGAATGAGGAAGCCGGCGACTACCAGTATACCTACACGACCGTACCCAGTGAGAATACCGGCCAGACCTTTTCTTATATGGACTCCTACTTTCCGGAAGGGAGCTACCTGCCCCAACAAGACTTTTCCAACCTAGAAGGCTGCCCTCTCAATGGCGAATGGACCATCCGGGTGCAGGACAACCTCTCCCAAGACAATGGCTGGCTCTTCCAGTGGGGCCTGAATTTTGACCCCAGCCTGTTTGCCAACCTGGAAACTTTTCAGCCGGTCCTTACTGACTGGGGCTGGATCGAAACAGACAACATGATTTTCTATAGCCAGGATTCGATTTCTGCTATACCTCAGAATGCGGGCACCTCCAGCTACACTTTTACGGTGACCAATGACTTTGGCTGCACTTTCGACACTACGGTCAATATACAGGCGCTACCCACTACACATCCGGACTGCTACAGCTGTGGCTTTTCAGACAGCCCGCTAACGGATACCGTCATCTGTGAAGGCGAAAGTGCTGCCCTCGATGCCACTTCGCCCCTTGCAGGTATGGTGCCTATTACTTTCGAGCAGATTCCGCAAATTCCCTTTGGCGCAGCCAACTACCCGAACAATAACCCTTACGAATCGGCCATAAATGTCAATAGTATCAACCCGCTGGTTTTAACGGATCCGACTGCACAGATCGAGTCCGTATGCGTCAACATTGAAACCAACTGGAACGGAGACATTAACCTGTTCCTGGAATCGCCAACCGGGCAAACCCTTGAGCTGAGTACTGGCAACGGTGGTGGGTCAGACAACTACACCAATACCTGCTTTACCCCCACAGCAGCCACTCCAATTAATGCAGGGACAGGCCCCTTTACCGGCGACTTTCAGCCCGAAGGGAACTGGACAGACCTGACGGGCAGTAATATCAATGGCAACTGGATCCTACGGGCTTCTGATGCCTTTGCACCCAATGATGTCGGCGAATTTACTTCCTGGTCCATCACCTTCAACAACAATAACGAGGTGACCTACAGCTGGGAAGGAGATGACTTGTCCTGTACCGATTGTCCGGACCCCGTTGCCACCCCAACCATGACCACAAGCTATATTGTAGAGACCAATGACAGCTACGGTTGTGTAGATATGGATACGGTATTGGTCGGCGTGGTTTCGGATATCCCGGCTCCGCAGGTAAGCTGTCTAGTTACTGGTCCTGGCGTGCTGCAGTTTGACTGGACAGCTGTTGGTGACTTCACACAATACGAAATCCGGGCGACGATCAACGGCGTTCCCGGCAACTGGGAAGGGCCCGTAACGGGTACCTCCTATGAACTTACAGGTCTGAGCAATAGTGACAACATCACCTTTGAAGTGCGCGTCTTCACCGGAGGGGCGCAGCTGGATTGTGAAGTTGCCGTAGGCGAAACGGTTTGTTCCATTGCGCTTTGCACCCTTACCGGAACAGCGGATGCACTGACCGACCCCACCTGTTTTGGTGCTGCTGATGGCAGTGCGACCATTTCAGCGCAGGGTGGAATAGCCCCGCTCACCTACAGCTTGGATGGCGGCACGCCTCAGTCAGATCCTACGTTCACCGGTTTAAGCGCAGGCAATTATCAGGTTATCCTAAATGACGCTAATGGCTGTGCGGACACCCTGCAATTTGGGCTCAACGAACCGGATACGCTCACGGTCAGCCTTCAAATCACAGCAACCATCGACTGCCATAGCGGCTCTACTGGTGCGATTGCAGCAACAGCCAACGGCGGCAATGGCGGCTACAGCTACGATTGGGGAGACCCAGGCATTGGAGATACGCCAACACCGAACGGGCTCACCGCAGGCACCTACATCCTGCAGGTCTCTGATGCCCTCGGGTGCACGGCCATTGACACAGTCACAATCACCCAACCGGACTCCATTATTATTCAACTCGCCCCACAGGCTGCCAGTTGTGCTGAGTTGGAGGATGGGGCCTTACAAAGTGTGGTCACCGGAGGCGTACCACCTTATGACTATTCCTGGAGCAACACAGCCACAACACCCGAAATTGATGGCTTGCAGGCTGGCAACTACTGCCTGACCATCACCGATGGCAATGGCTGTGAACAGATCGCCTGTGCGGAGGTCACTTCGCCCCCGGCTTTGCTTATCGACTCACTAACCTTTACGCCTCCCCTTTGCAACGGTGGGGACAATGGCTCCGCAAGTGTTTTTGTCACCGGTGGGACCGGGGACTACACCTACAACTGGAGCGACAACCTTGCGCAAAGCAGTGCCACCGCCAACATGCTCAGCGCACAAACCTACACAGTCAGCGTAACGGATGACAACAACTGTATGGCCGAGCAATCTGTTACCCTCACTGAACCGGAGCCGCTCAGCGTGACCTTTCAAATACAGGATGCCAGCTGCAACGGTGGCTCAGATGGCTCCGCCACTGCACTGCCGGAAGGCGGAACCGCTCCTTACGCTTTCAGCTGGAGCAATCAGCAGGAAGGGCCTACAGCTGACGGGTTGGAGGCCGGAGCCGTGCAGGTAACGATCACCGATGACAACGGATGTACGCTGGAATCTTCGACAACCCTGGCTGAACCGGAAGAGGCAGTAACCCTTGAAGTCATGCAGACCCAGCAGGGTTGTTTTGGCGAACAGGACAATCAGGCAACCGTGACCGGATTTGGCGGCACGGGAGGTTTTACCTACAGCTGGAGCAACGGTCAGAATACTGCTACGGCTACCGGATTGGATACCATACCTTATACTGTAACCGTGACAGATAACAGCGGTTGTACCGCGGTAGACACCATCCTTCCTGCCGACCTTGAGGAAATTTCCTTCCTGATCATCACCAATCCGCCTTCCTGTAACGGGCAGGTTGACGGCCGGCTTGGCATCAACCTAATCACTGGCGGCAACGGCCAAACCTTTGAAGACTACACCATCACATGGAGTACAGGGGATTCCAGCCCGATTACCGATGGGCTAGCTGGCGGGCAGACCTATTCCGTAACCGTTTCTGATGGACAGGGGTGTGAGCGCATAAGAGAACGCTTCCTGCCCGAACCACTTCCAATCACCGTGGAAGTCGCTACCGACAGCGTAAGTTGTAGCGGTGGAATGGATGGAACGGCTACGGCAGTGGAAGTGACCGGGGATGCACCACCGTTTACTTACGAATGGAGCAACGGACAAACCACTGAAACCGCTACAGACCTTGCCGCAGGCACCTATACCCTTACCGTCAATGATCAAAACGGATGTGCGGGTATTGCAGAATTCCGGATTACAGAGCCTACTCCACTTGAAGCGGCGCTGCAAGGCGAGGATATCGATTGTTTTGGCAACCTCAATGGCACGCTGACCGCCCTGCCGTCCGGAGGCACACCGGGTTATGCCTTCAATTGGTCCAATGGGCAAAGTAGCGGTTCCGCAACTGGCCTGGGAGCCGGTTCCTATACCCTAACCCTAACGGACGCTAACGCCTGTGAGATCATTTTAACCGATAGCGTTGATGCTCCGGAACCACTCATGGTGGACCTCTCCGCTCAAAATCCGATTTGCTTTGATGAGGCAAACGGCAGCATTCAGGTTAATGCCACAGGAGGAACCCCCCCCTACCGATACAGCCTCGACAATGACTTCTTCTCCGGCTCCAGCATGCTGATCGGGCTGGAAGCAGACGACTACATCGTTTATGTTCGGGACAACAATGGCTGTATCAGCAGTGAAAATACGTCCATCAATAATCCGCCTGAACTCAAAATTGATGCCGGTCCTGAGAGCTACACCATCACCCTGGGAGATAGTGTACGCATCTATGGAACAAGTGAGAATGCCACGGGCAACGTTTCCTACACCTGGATCCCACCCTACGAAGGCACCCTGAGCTGTACCGACTGTTTCAATCCGGTCGCTTCACCGGAATTTTCTATTTTGTATGAATTGGTTGGCGTAGACTCTCTGGGCTGTACGGATAGCGATCAGCTGCGTATTTACGTGGAAAAACCGAGGATCGTGGAAGTGCCCACCGGCTTTACGCCAAACGGGGACAACACGAACGACCGCCTGATCGTCCACGGGCAGGAAGGCACTTTCGTGGAAACCTTCCGGGTTTACGACCGCTGGGGCGAACTCGTGTTCGAGCGCAGTGAATTTGAAGTCAACTCCGAAGCCAACGGCTGGGATGGCAACTACCGTGGCAAACCCCTTATGCCCGGTGTTTACATCTGGCAGGTCATCGTCACCTATCCGGACGGGCGGGAGGAGGCCCTCGAAGGGCAGACCACTTTAATCCGATAACGGCACCCGATTTTGACACACTCAAACCGAAAAAAGCAGACTATGCGTTATATCTACACTATACTATTGTTACTGGGCACCCTGTCTGCCCTGCAGGCACAGGACCCCAGACTATCTCAGTTCTACGCGGCTCCTCTGGAAATGAACCCTGCAATGATCGGGGTTTTTGAAGGGCGTATGCGCTTTGTGGCCAACTATCGGGACCTTTACCCGGCTATTTTGGACAATAATCCTTACCGCACCCTTGCCGCCAGTTTCGACATGCGCTTCCGGGTGCAGAATGATGACTACTTTGGGCTTGGCATCAGTGCCATGCGCGACGAGGTCGGCCTGGCCAATTTCAATCGGACCAAGGCCAATATCGGCGGTTCTTTCCTGAAGCAGCTCGGTGGCTCCGGCTACCGGCCCTACACCCAGTACCTGGTGGCCGGGGCTCAGGTAGGCTTTGGGCAGCACGGCCTGAACTGGCAGCGGCTCTGGTTCTCCCAGCAGTTCAATGCCAGCAATGGCTCTATTGACTTTGGTGCCGACAACGGCGAAGCCTTCGGCGATGAAATGAGTACAAATATGTACCTTGACTTCAACGCCGGGCTGCTATGGTTTATCACCTTTGAAGACAACCAAAGTTTTTACATTGGCGGCTCCCTTATGCACCTCAATGAGCCCAATATCTCCTTCCTGGGTGCCGATGCTACACCTCTGGATATGCGCTTCGTAGGCCATATGGGCGGAGAGTTCCCTTTAGCCAAAGGGCTTAGCCTGTTGCCAGCAGCTGCAGTAATGAGCCAGGGCCCGCACCTGAGTGTTATGGCAGGAGCCAACTTCCGCTATACCAACCGCGACTGGCGGGAAGTGGCCATCCGGGCCGGCGGATGGACCCATTTTTCCAATCAGCTGGATTCTGGCGTAGCCATGGATGCCATCGTAGCCACCACCGTACTTGAAATGGAACGCTGGAATATTGGGCTGAGCTACGACATCACCACTTCTGTACTGGCTACGGCCAATAACTCCCGTGGTGCATTCGAGGTCAGCTTTATTTACACACGACCTGCCCGCTGGCGTACGAATGTTACCTGCCCGAAGTTTTAATTACCGCTGGCGCACCGTACTTTTGGCGTAGATCATTTACGCAACGTATGGAAAGCAAGGATTACTATGTCCACCCCTCTGCCTGGGTGGACGAAGGGGCACAAATTGGCAAAGGCACAAAAATCTGGCACTTTTGCCACCTGATGCCCGGTGCTGTCATTGGTGAAGGCTGCAGCCTCGGGCAGAATGTCTTCGTAGCCTCCGGGGTGCAAATTGGCAACCGGGTGAAAGTACAGAACAACGTCTCTCTGTACGAGGGCGTCATTTGCGAAGATGAGGTATTCCTGGGGCCATCCATGGTTTTCACGAATGTGATCAATCCGCGGGCTGGTGTGGAGCGCAAAACGGAGTACCGGCAGACACTGATCCAAAGAGGGGCCACCGTTGGCGCTAATGCCACCTTACTGTGCGGCCATACCATCGGCACCTACGCTTTCATAGCTGCAGGCGCGGTGGTGACCCGCGACGTACCGGCTTATGCGCTGGTGGCTGGTGTACCCGCACGGCAAATCGGCTGGATGAGCGCCCACGGTGAGAAGCTTTCCTTTGGAAAAGACCAACGCGCCGTCTGCCCGGCAACCGGGACTGTTTACCTAAAGACCGGAGACCGCATCCATCCTCTTTCCTAATCCAACTGCAAGAACATGAAACACAACTTTGCGCTGATTGGCGCAGCGGGTTACGTTGCTCCCCGGCATATGCAAGCCATACTGGATACCGGTAATGACCTCATTGCAGCCCTTGACAAGCATGACTCCGTGGGGGTGATCGACTCCTTTTTTCCGGATGCCGCCTTTTTTGTGGAATACGAACGCTTCGACCGGCACCTCGAAAAGCTGAAGCGCTCCGGCACACCACTTCACTACCTGAGTGTTTGCTCTCCCAACTATCTTCATGACGCCCACATCCGATTCGGGCTGCGCCACGGAGCAGATGTCATATGTGAAAAGCCTCTGGTGCTCAATCCCTGGAACCTCGATGCCCTGGAGGAAATTGCGGCTGAAACGGGGCGGTCCGTATTCAACATCCTGCAGCTTCGCCTCCACCCCAGCGTACAGCAACTCCGGGAGCGGGTACAGCAAGCCCCAGAGGATTCCAAGTTTGATGTAGACCTGACCTATATTACCTCCCGCGGCAACTGGTACTACGCCAGCTGGAAAGGCCGGGAACCACAGTCGGGCGGCATTGCCACCAACATCGGCGTGCATTTTTACGATATGCTGCAGTGGATTTTCGGACCAGTACAACAGAATACCGTCCACCTGCATACGCACGACCGGGCGGCGGGCTTTTTGGAATTCGAGCGAGCCAGAGTAAGATGGTTCCTAAGCATCAATGCAGATACCTTGCCCAAAGCCGTTGAAGCAGCCGGGGGGCGTACTTTCCGGGCGCTGACCATTGAGGGGGAGGACTTTGAGTTCAGCGGTGGATTTACCGACCTGCATACCCAAAGTTACCAGGCGGTTCTTGATGGCAAAGGATTCCCGCTGAGTGCAGCCCGCCCTGCCATTGAAATTGTGCACGATATCCGGCATCAGCAACCACTCGGGCTAAAAGGGGATTTTCATCCTTTAGCTAAATTGCCCTTGGCGCCTCATCCTTTTCACCAGTAAGATTTACTTTTGCGCTACAAATTAACTGAAGCAGCATGAATAAGCTACCATTTTTTATTTTTCTGGCGCTGATCATTGGTTGTTCGTCAGATCCGGCCTCCACCACAGATAGCGGAAAGGCAGACCTGCAAAAGACCCTGCCCGGCACCTGGGAATCCGTTTCTTTACGTGTAGATATCAATTCGGCTAACGGCACCGATACCTCCTACGTTTTTGAAGTCCGGGAGGAAGAATGGGTAAACCGTTTGGGAGTTAAGCCGGTAAAGACCTATTATAAACTGGATAATAAATATGAGCAGGTCTTCACCAGCCTTACCGATACCATACTGAGCACGAGCCGGGGCATGTGGAATGTTTTTGGAGACACGCTCATGATGGTGGAGCCTAATGCCACTTACCACTATGAAGCCGGCGTTGAGAACGGTCTGATCAGCCTGAAAGCCCGACTGGACTGGGATGGAGATGGCGAAGAAGATGACGACTACGTGGGCGTTCACCGGAAAATCAGCTCTGCCACAGAGTGATAAATGGCCGCCGGATATACTAAACGGAGGGGCAATTCAGTTCTTTCCATCCACCATTAATGCTAAAACAGGATGAAACAAACAACCCTCTTCGCGTTACTGACCATCACCCTCTTCACTTTTTCCGCCTGCAACAAGGGCAAAGTCGAAAGCCTGGAACGGCAGGTGAATGAAAAAGACAAGCAAATCCAGCAGCTGGAAGACCAGGTCGAGCACCTGCAGTTTACGAACTCCAGCTTGCTTGACCGTATGTCCGACTTGTCCATCGTGAGCAAGGAAGGCGCCACGAGTATCCGGGAGTCTCTCGAGAACATCAACCAACAGTACCAATTCATTGAGGACCTGACGACTAAGATGCAGGAAAAAGACTCCCTCAACCTGGCGTTGGTGCTCAACCTCAAACGCTCCCTTTCCGACCTGAACGACGATGATGTGAAGGTGGAAGTCCGGGGCGGCGTGGTGCACGTCTCTATCTCAGACCAGCTCTTGTTCCAGTCCGGTAGTTCCAAAATCACCGCTCAAGCGAATGAAGTATTGGGCAAGGTAGCTATGGTGGTCAGCGATCACAGCGACCTCAACCTTATGGTGGAAGGCCATACTGATAACGTACCCATTTCCAACAACTGTATTAAAGACAACTGGGACCTAAGCGTAAAACGCGCTACGGCAGTGGTAAGGGCATTGGAGGAAGAACACTACGTAGACCCTACCCGCATGATCGCGGCCGGAAGGGCGGACAAACTGCCCAAAGCAGATAACGATTCCGAAACCGGCCGCAGCCTCAACCGCCGCACTGAAATTGTAATTATGCCGCGGCTTGATCAGTTCTTCCAGCTGCTGGAACCACCCGTGGTAGCAAATTAAGGAACGTTAAAAAAATAGATTCGACATTTTGAGTCGGTTATTTTTGTGCTGGGCAAGGCGCGAAGAAAGAAGATAGCCAAAGCTACCTGACTGATGAGCAACGCAGACCAGCGCAAAAAGAAGCAGTCATAAATGGTGAAGTTATTATTTAAACGTTCCTAAACCTTATTTTTTAAGATATTCAGAATACAGCTGGCCATGACGGTACGCCTCAAGGACATGGCGTACCGTTGAGGTCAGGTTTCTGGGTAAATCCTCCAGGTAAAACCATTCTGCTTCCCTGAACTTATGTGTCTCTTTGGCTTTTAATTCGCCCTCCCAGCGGTAGGCTTTGAAGTAAAAGACAATGCGGTGCTCTTCTCCATTCACTTTGTGCAGCAAGTGCGCCAATTCCAAGTCCTCCTCCCGCAGGATGATCCCTGCTTCTTCAAAGCTCTCCCGGATCAGCGCCTGACGGGCGAACTCCCTGGATTCCACCGTACCGCCCACGAGCGTGTAATTGCCCCCGTTAGGCTTCGTTTGTTTAAGCAACAGAATACGGCCTCGATGATAAAGAATCAATCTGGCTTTAAAGGAAATCTGTGTGTCTGCCATAAAGAAAATGGGTATTTGATGCCGTTTTGCCAATATTGCACAGGCAGTGCATACTGTGCGCATACATAGCAAGATAAGTCAAAAACAGCTTTTGTTTCTGATTGTTGACTTTTTTCATTCCTGAAGGGTCATTTTGGTCATTGCGCATGAAATAGTTTTCAGGCCAGGGAAGAAATAGAAAAGCCCCGCTTTCTGGAGGCAAAAAATTTATTACCTTTGTTCTTACAATCGTATCGGGACTGCAAATCTGTAATTGGTTTTTGGGCGTTCCGCCCGAAGTCCGAGCCTATTAAAATCAAACAAGCTGTACAAAACGTGCAGCCTATCGTGAGCAAAAAGCAAGCTTATATGCGATACGAGAACGTACTGGCAACTATCGGCAATACGCCACTCATCCACCTCAGCCGGATCACCAAAGACCTGCCGGCGAAAATTTACGGAAAAGTAGAAGCTTACAACCCCGGGCAATCGGCAAAAGACCGGACGGCGTTGTTTATGGTCGAACAGGCAGAACGCGAAGGGCTTATCAAGCCCGGCGATACCATCGTGGAGGCCACCTCCGGCAACACCGGCTACAGCCTGGCGATGATCTGCAGCCTCAAGGGCTACCGTTGTGTCCTCACGGTTTCCAGCAAAGCCTCTCAGGAGAAGCTGTCCCTGCTGAAAGCTATGGGCGCCGAAGTAGTCGTCTGCCCTGCAGATGCCGCGCCCGAAGATCCCCGCTCCTACTACTCCCGCGCCAAGCAGTTGTCTGAGGACATCCCCGGGGCCTACTACCTGGCTCAAAACTTCAACCTCAACAACTCGCAGGCCCACTACAGCTCTACCGGTCCGGAAATCTGGGAGCAGACCGAGGGCAAAATCACGCACTACGTCTGTTGTGCAGGTACAGGTGGCACCCTATCCGGCACCGCCCGCTACCTCAAAGAGAAAAATCCGGACATCAAAATCATCGCCGTAGATGCTTATGGCTCCGTACTCAAAAAGTACTGGGAAACCGGCGAGTTTGACCAAAGTGAAATCTATCCCTACAAAGTAGAAGGCCTGGGCAAAACCATCATCCCCGGCAACGTAGCATTCGATCTGATCGACGACTTTATCAAAGTTACCGACCGCAGCAGCGCACACCGCGCCCGTCAGTTGGCCCGCCAGGAAGGCCTCCTCGTAGGCTACTCCAGTGGCTCTGCCATGCAAGCCGTATTCCGCCTCAAGGAGCAGCTCAAGCCAACGGATGTAGTTGTTGCCCTCTTCCCCGACCACGGCACCCGCTACCTCGGCAAAATTTACAACGACGAGTGGATGAAACAGCAGGGCTTTATGCAACAACCTGCCCCTGTAAATGGCGAGCACCCTCACCCCGTCATGCACCACGAAGACTCCTACACCCGCTACCGCAAAATCTACCGGGCGTACCGCATCAAGTACAAGCGCTACCTCCGGCAAACCCTCAAAGCAATGAGCTAACAACACCTCAGAGCGAAGGCAGCCTGTTGACTGTAACCCGGCACCCGCCCAAAACCAGCCCACATCAGGCCCCCTTCGCTCTCCCCCCACTCCCAGACTACCCACTGCCCACTCCCAAACTGCCCACTACCCACTCCAAGACTGCCCACTCCCAGACTGCCCACTCCCAGACTGCCCACTGCCGACTGCAAGACTCCCCCACTCCCAGACTGCCCACTGCC
>NZ_JALEGS010000106.1 GCF_022763345.1 Phaeodactylibacter sp. | reverse complement strand
GTGACTACACAGCAACGAAGAAGATGGTTATCATCAAGTAAGCCGTCTCTTTGAGATATAGCCCGGCGGGCGCTGCACAGGCGGCGCCCGCAGTGGGCAGACCGGGAGGCCGGGCATCCGAAAGGGCGCCCGGCCTTTCTGGTTTTAATTCTACGCTCTTCCACATCTGTACAGGACTGAAAATTAGTTGCTTATTGTGATTAGATCCGCTAGAGTTTTCTGCCTCTAAGTCCCTTACCCATTGCTATACGCTTCGCCGCCGGGTGTTTACGGTGCATCCATACAGAGGGACTACCTTAGCAGTCGTGTCGTATCTTCATCTCTTGCCATTATTCATTGCAGAGAAGGATTTAATTCCTCAAAAGCCATTCCATCCGCGCATGCCATGCATTGTTTACTTGCTGTCCAAGCGTAGTCAGGCTCCTTATTGGCTAGGCTGATTCTAAGCCCCATCGTCAAGTATACTGACGATTAAGTGGTTTGCCACAGCAAACCTACTCAATCCTTGCCCGTGTCCCGTCGCCTTTGGGCTTTGACCACCTTAAAGGCAGGAGGGTCAGCATTTACGCTGAGAAGTGGTTTGTGACATCGGAGCAAGCCACTTCGTGTTGCGTATAGTCCCAGGCCTGCTGACTTACATTGCCCCCCTAGAGCTGATAGATATTAAACAAAAAAAGGCCATCTCAAACGAGATGACCACATGCATTTTGCACTTGTTATAAGGTGAATAAACACTATCCTAAATAGACAGCGTCCGGTTTACAATTGAAAAGATTGGTAAAAGCGTTACTGCGCACTAATTCAAATCATAGGGATTAATCCAGATAAATTCATGTTAGCGGAAGCTCCCTTTTTACCAGAAAACCATGGCTTAAAGATGAGTTACTCTTTAATAAACTTCTTAGTGGTTGTCCCATTGGAACTAAATGCTCTGAATAAATAGATACCATTAGGTAGATCAGAGATATCGATTGTTGGATTTTCGATGCTTCCCTTAGATGCCACTAATTTACCGGTTGCAGAATATACCTCGTACCTTTCTATCCTATTTGGCGAATCAACTGTAATTGCATCAGTGGCCGGGTTAGGAAAAAGCCGAACTTCAATCTTTTCCAGATCTTTAGTACTGCTAGGCATTGCAAGATCTCCGTATACGCTATCAAAGTATATGATATTATCAGACGCCCTTTCACCGAAGTCCGGAAAAATTACAATTTGATCATAGGTCATATTCTCATGATCCACAGTGGAAAAATCAAAGGTGAGTTGTTCCCATTCATTAACCTTAGTGTTAGCCACTTTAAGTTCCCCTTTAGACCATCCCGTTTCAGTTACCAGTTTGATGCCTACGTCACTAATCACAGGCTTCCAGACCATGATCCGGATGATCGAATTGGACTCTTCGATGTTGAAAGTGCCAATCCCTGCTCCGTGCATAGTCTCGCAGCCAGCAAAGGGCTGGCCTTCCTGCAGGGCTGTAAATTTGGCAACGGTTGAAGATGTATTGATACCTGAAGGATCCGGGTTTGGTATAATTTCAAGAGCCGGTGGGTTTTCACCATTCTCAAAAGTGGTCCATGTCCAATCCGCTCCATTGCCATTTTCTTCGAAATCGATGGGGATGTTCTGAGCAGTAATTAAAGCGTAAGAAAAAACGGCAAGAATAAGCGTTAATACTATTTTCATAATTGTTTTTATAATAAGAAGTTATTCGAACATATCCCCTTAACCTGCGATCTTAGCTTTAATAGTATAGATTTTAGCTTTATCTCATCCGTACTCTCTATGCACGCACTCTAAAAAGCACTTCGCCATACCCTATAATGTCTTGATCTCGTCTGTAAGACAATAGTTTAAGTAGCTTCTAAGTAAGTAATAATTAAAGGTACTTAAATAATACCAGTAAAGTCTTTTTTCTGCTAGTTACCGGCCGGATTAACCAGGGATTTTTATTGCAAAAGCCTAGTTTTACGGATTTATGGTGCTTATTTGCCCCCCCGGAAACGAGTCCGTAACGACCATCACCTACACCCGTCAAATCTTAGAAATGCTATGTTAGCATCTCTAAGCGTTTCCACAGCCCTGAATTAATGATAAATGTAGGCTTTAAGAAAACTTTAGGTATTGCCCTCTATATTTTCACCTAAATTGTCTGGTAGAACAGCACAACATTGAGGTGAATCTAACCTTCATCAATAATTTAGCCTTTATGAAAGCCCGATTACTACTTGGCCTGATTACCCTGCTACAACTATCCGGGAAATGCCAGAAGCCACTAGAGGTAATCCCAATCCAATATATTGACGGGCTAATGTTTATTGAATTGGGCTTGAATGACCATGCCGAACCGCTGTTTTTTATGTTCGACACCGGGGCAGGCATTACTGTATTGGATAGAGAAGTCTCAAAAAAAGTCAACCTGGAAATCACGGAAGAAGCGAAGATCGGTACGGCAGGCAAGACCATTCGTTCCGGAATATCAGTAAGTAACCAAGTCCATTTTGGGCAACAGTTGGTGCTTGACAGTATAGAAATTGCCATTTTAGACCTATCTCACCTAAGCACCTACTTCAAAACACAAATTGACGGAATCATTGGTACAGATATCCTTTTTAACTTTGTCACCGAGGCCAATAACGATGCCGGTGAGCTTCGGCTCTACCCTTTCAACACCTGGAAGCCCGGGAAAAGCGCCACGGCTTACAATATTATTGGTTTAGAAGCCGGGCACTTTGGCATCCCGGTGGAGGTCGTTACCAAACGAAATGCCAAGCCTGTTTCAATGGTCGTTAAGATAGATACCGGGGCAGACAACGCCCTGACGTTCCATAATGCAGCTGTCACCCAATATCAACTGCCCGAATCTGTAGCCAAAAGGATAAAATCCAAGCAGGGGTTCGGAGTGGACTCAACGCTGACCAACAACCTGAGCAGCAAGCTGTACTCCGCAACCTTCAACGGGAAGCAATGGAGGCGCGTCCCTGTCGTATTCGAAGTAGACCCCACAAACCGAATTTCAGAACGGCAGGCAGACGGTTTGATTGGTCAGGCACTTTTGCTGGATTTCAATACCATCTACGATTTACAACAGGGGCTGGTTTATTTTGAAAATCGCTGAGGTTGGTATTTTATGAGAACGGCATGCTTTTGGCCATTGGGAAAACTTCAGGGTCGTAGCGCTATATTTCAAGCGTGTATCATCTATTGAGGCAGGAGAAAGTCACCACAGGGCATAAGAAAAGCCCTGAGGGTTGCTCAGGGCTTTTCAAAACAGAATATATCATACGGTGAGGCAACGCCTCAATCGATTAATATCTTCCTCCACGGTTGTAGCCACCGCCGCCACCACCGCCGCGGTTGTAGCCACCGCCACCACCGCCACGACGATTTTCGCGTGGTTCAGCTTCTTTAACAACAATGGTACGACCATCCAGCTCCTGATCGTTCAGTTGACGGATTGCTTCACGGGCTTCGTCGTCATTTGGCATTTCTACAAAACCAAAGCCTTTAGAACGGCCTGTGTCGCGGTCCATGATGATCTTGGCAGAATCGACAGCGCCGAATTCTTCGAATGCGTACTGCAGGTCAGACTCCTGCGTGTCGTAGTTGAGCTTAGCAACAAAAATATTCATAAAACAAAATTGGTACTGTGACTGGCACAGCAAACTAAAAATAAGGTGAAAAATGAAAAAAACTAAGGAAAGAACAAAGTAGAGAGGAAGAATACCTGAACACTAGATCTGTTTCTTAATTAATTCCGTCACAAAGGTGCAATATATTTTGTTAGGATGCTTGTTTTTTCGAAAAAATATTTCATAAACGGCTTAAATTTTTCTGAAAAAGCCCACTCAGCTGTAGTGGTAGCCGCTTTTCGGGCATCAGAAAGCCCTAAGGGGCGCTCAGGGCTTTCTAAAACAGAATATATCATACGGTGAGGCAACGCCTCAATCGGTTAATATCTTCCTCCGCGGTTGTAACCACCACCGCCACCGCGGTTTCCACGTGGTTCAGCTTCTTTAACTACAATAGTACGACCATCGAGGTCTTGTTCATTCAGTGCGTTAATGGCCTCGCGGGCATCATCATCACTAGGCATTTCTACGAAACCGAAGCCCTTGGAACGACCGGTGTCACGGTCCATGATGATTTTGGCTGAATCGACAGCTCCGAATTCTTCAAATGCATACTGCAGGTCAGATTCGCGGGTGTCGTAGTTCAGTCTGGCAACAAAAATATTCATAACAAAAAATTAGTACTCCGCATGAGCGGAAAAGTCAAAAATAAAATGAAAAGAAAAAACTAAGGAAGGATAAAATAGAAAGGATAGGACAGACTAATTCAGCCTCTGGCTTAATTGATTCATTGCTAATTTAAGGCTTTTTAGCTTATTTTCCAAGTGGAAGTGCCTTATTTTACTGGCGTTTGAGCAACCAAACAATAAATTGGCCCTGCATTGCCTACTAGATGACAGGTAGGACTTCGTGCCTCCACAACTGAATCGCAGGGACCTATCGAAATTAAAAAAAGACCTATTCAATCTCCACCATCCCCGGCTCAAATACATCCTCATCAATCGTGGCATAGGGTGTGGCTTCTTCCTGTCCGCCGGCGCCTCTGCTGCGTACGGTCTCCCCTATTGCCAATGCACCGCTTTGCTGATCCATTTCCAAAAGCAGGCAGGAAAAAGCGAAGGTCAGGTATTCCTCTCCCTCAAAGGTGATGGATTTCCCGCTTTGAGTGTTGACCTTTACTTTGGCGTCGACATCCGCCAGATAAGGCTGCAGCTCGGGCAGCGAAGCGTCAAACTCGTTGTCGTTGGTCTTCTCTATATTGATGGTGAAACTTTTGCTGACAATAGCATCGGAAACCAGCAACATGCGGTAAGGGTCCTCGCCTTTGAAAACCCCTAGTGAGCCATGCCCAAGGTCAATATTCCGGCCCCGGAGCACACTGCCTAACTGCGCGGGGTCAATAAACCGCCGCTTGCAGTTGGTAAAGCTAAAGCTGATCTCTTTTACGCCTTTCAGGCTGGCACCAATGGGCGCGGGCGACATACCAAACCCGGAAAGAAACCCTTCCAGGATTTTCAATCCAAAATTGAGGCTGATGGATTTCGAACGGTCTAATGCTGCATTCGCCATCGCAGATTCCCGGATATCGATTTCAATGGGCTGCCCATCGGATAAAAGGTATTGCAATTCACCCCGATAGTCCATCTTGCTGCCTTTCTGCCCCATCACGACCAGTGGTTGCATTCGGGTTTCGGGAATTCTAAGTGGGAAAGCATTAAAGGTTTCCCGCAGGAGGTCGGTGATATCGTTTTTGCAAATTCTGAAAAAGCCCATGGTTAAGTTTTTTACAAAAGTTGATCGATTGCCGCGCTAAAGCGCAATGCTACATTCTGATAGCCTTCCTGGTCCGGGTGGATCTCATCGGCCCATTGATAAGGTTTGACAGCTCCCCGGAGATCCACGTGCGTGACTTGCTCAAAAGCACTTCCAACCTCCATCAGCCGCGCATTGAAGGTGTCGATAAGGTAGCGGACGATGGCCTGTCGGTCTTCCGGTATAGTAATACCCTGCGCCGTCATTGGCTTGCCCAGCCAGCTCATGCCTTCTTCATTTACCCCCTTAGGAATGACATAATCGTACCCGTGCGTTATGATTCGGACTTCCGGCTGCTCGATTTTCAAACGCTGAAAGACCTGTTGATAAAGCGCCATGATGGCATCAAGCTCATCCTGAAGACGTTGATTCAGAAAGCGTTCCGGCTGTTCACCCGGAGGCGCTGTGGCTACTGCTGCGAAAGGTAGCAAAAAGTCTTTAAATTGATCGCCCAGAATATCATTGCCGCCTCCACTGATGAGGAAAAAAGCAGGCGCCTTTGGCATTTCGCCCAGCGCTCCTGCCACTTCCCTGACGATTTCCTCCAGGTCGGTAAAGGCATCGAGATATTCGCCTGACATTAGATAATTGCGCATTTCATCACCGGCGGCGCCCCGGCTAAAAATATTATAGCTCAGGCTCAGATGGTCGATAATTTCCATGATGGTCGGGTGCTGAAACCAGGAATCCCCTTCCGAAACCATGAGGGGGCGGTGGTAGTACTTTCGGAGCCGCCGTTTGAAGTTACGGCTACGCTGATGCCGCGCCCAGGTATTGGCAGCGCCCAACAGGGTATTCCAAAACAGGCTTTTGCTGCGGGTACGCTCCTGATCAGCTGTGATGAGCTGGACTTCCGGATTAAGTACGAGCTTGGCTTCCAGAGCGTCGGTATCCAGGTAAAGCCCGGCTGCCAGTGGAGCACGCTCCGGGTCTGCCAGCCAGGATTTCAGAGCTTCCTCCCGAACTGTATTGTAATTGGGGTTCTGCAAGCGGATCCCAATGCGCTGGGGCGTCCAATCCTTCACAGGCTCCCCGCCGAGGTCTGGCATCATCCGGCTGCGGGGCACGATCAGGTGGTCATAGGCAATCTCTGATTCCGTACTTACAATCAGCTTAAACCAACCTTGCCCATAAGGACGGTTCTGAAATTGTTCTTCCTCCCCTATCGTATAAGGAATGACGCCCCCTCTGTGCCCGAACAGCCACATGCTTTGGCCAGGCTCCAGGCGGGTGACCGGTTGTTCCACCAGCCCGGGGGTGTATTTGCGGTCTACCGAAAGGTTACTTTTGCATTGATCGCTTAGGACGAGCAGACAAAAGTATAGTGGGCGGTCAAACTGATTCGTTAGTTTGACTTTAATACGAGCTTGTAGCTTACCATTGCTCTTATTTTCTTCAAATGCATCAATGGTAAAGTCCTCTCCCTTAGCCTGTATGGCAGTCCACCCCCCAGCTTTTTCCTGAAGGACCTCCACCCCGATTGGCGGCCGGTCCAGTACTTTGAGCTTAGGGTTGTGAAGGCTGTACACAAAGGTCCAGCGGGCCGCCATTTGCACCTGCCCAATCAGCTTCTCCAGGATAACGTCTTCTTCCAGAGAATCAAAAGAGAAAACCTCTCCAAATACCGGCCGGTAGGGGTCAAACTTTCGGGTGATGTAAGCCAAGCCATCCCGGAAGTGGACCACAAAGTCCGCATTTATCTCAGATGAAGTGACGAGCACCGGATCAGGCAGGGCTTTAAGGGCGGTAATGGCTCGCTTACGCAGCTGCTCTTCTCCCATAGTGTCTTCCACAAAAATATGGATAGGATAGTTTTGCATGGACGCCACCGACACCTGATAGCTATTCTTTTTGTCCAGCACGCTGCGCTGCTCAAAATCGATATCCAGCGTGCTGCTAACGTCCATGGCTTCACCAATTGTACAGTCTACTGTGGTGCCATCCTTCAGATGTAGCCGGGCTTCTGCTCCGTCTGTCAAACCATGCATCATGCCCATATTGAGGAGCCAGCCTTCAGTCGTGCTGTAGTTGGCCCGGCCATAGCGTTTTCCTTCCGAATCTACTTGCTGGTTTAGAAAGCCCCGGTAGACGAGGTCCATGCCGGCGCCCAGCGTCAGTATCTGTGGGTTTTGCGCATGTTTGAAGCGGATATAGTTGGACAAGAGCTGATGCAGGGTGGTGTAATCGATAGCACCGCCCGTTTGCTCCAGCACCTGAATCAGGTAAGAAGTGAAAACGCCACGACCTCCAACTTCAAGGGCCGCCTGATCGTCTTTAGCAGCAGCCAGTTGAATGATTGGCGGGCTGGGCAGCAGTGCACTTAATCCGGGCCCGGACAGCTGCTCCGGCTGAAAAGCATCCGCAAAAAGGAAATCGCTCCACTGCCGCTGTGGGAAGACATGCGTGAAGCGCCGCTCTCGGACATCTTCCGCTTCCAGCCCCAATGACCGGACATTGTCTCCCGAATGGCAGCAGTCAAAAATGGTTAGCAGGTGAGGCGAGTCTGCTCCCGACCGGAAAAAAGCCTGGTTGAGCAGGTAGCGCAGTTCCTTGTCCGCCATTAGGGACAAAGGTGCTCCAGGAGGCGCGTAACAGGCAATGGATTCCAGGCAGCCATCCCGCTCCTCGGTCCAGATAGAAGCATCGGCTTTTTCCTGGGCACCATGCCCGGAAAAGTAGAGCAGGGCAACATCGTCGGGCCCAGCCTGGCTTAAATGCTTCAGAATACCGTTGGCGATTGCGGACTTGGTAGCGGCTTTGTCGAATAGGATTTTCAGGCTTCCATCAGTATCAAGGCGGGGATCGCTTTCGAGATAGGATTGAAGGGCACGGGCATCCGGCACACAACCGGACAGTGGGCTGGTCGGATAATCGTTGATACCGATTAGCAGCGCCCACAACTTTGTAGTGTTTGCCATTATTTTTAGGGTTTTAAGGGGTTTCTCTTTCCAAAAGTGCCAATTTTATTTGATATGACGAAAAAATCTTCACTGTATTAGCTGGACAAAAAACACTGCTCCCTGTTTCTTGTTTTTTCATAACACTACCTTTTTGTGTAGCAGGCCCTCCAAAAAAACACCTGTAGTTCCGACAAAAGATTACGAAAACACGTAGGCAGGAATAGCATACAATCCTTTACCTTTGTTACTTAATTTTAACACTTTCAAATAAAACTGAAAGTTTAGAAAGACTGTTCCCTTGAATAAGAACTGAATAATATGACCCTCACTGCAAGAAGAAACGACCACATCCTACAGGACAAAACGCTGTCCGCCCCTCTGCGGGCCATCGCTGAGAAGGTCCTCAACGACGAGCGGATCACGCCCGAGGAAGGGCAGCTGCTGTTTGAGGAAGGCGAGCTGGGCTACCTAGGTGCTTTGGCCAACTATCAGCGGGAAAAGCGGCATGGCAACCGCACCTATTTCAACCGCAACTTCCATGTAGAGCCTACGAATGTCTGCCTGTATACCTGCACTTTTTGTTCTTACTCCCGTCTGATCAAAAAGCGGGAAGAGGGCTGGGAGTACAGCCTGGAGGACATCATGGACATCGTCAAGAAGTACGATGGCGAACCAGTGACCGAAGTGCATATTGTAGGGGGCGTATTGCCACAATACGATGTGAAGTTCTACACCGAGCTTTTCAAAGCCATCAAGAAGCACCGCCCGGACCTGCACGTCAAAGCCCTCACGCCCGTTGAGTACCACTACATCTTCAAAAAAGACAAGGTGACTTACGAAGAAGGCATGCGCATCATGAAAGAAGCAGGGCTGGACAGTATGCCTGGCGGAGGTGCAGAGATTTTCCACCCTGAAATCCGGGACCAGATCGCGGGCGGCAAATGCTCGGGCGAGCAGTGGCTGCGCATTCATGAGATTTGGCACGAACTGGGCATGCGCTCCAACGCAACGATGCTGTACGGGCATATTGAAAAGTTTGAGCACCGCATTGACCACCTCGAGAAGCTCCGCCAATTACAGGACAAAACCGGAGGGTTCCAAACCTTTATCCCGCTGAAGTTCCGCAATCAGGACAACCAAATGAGCCATGTACCGGAGTCTACGGTTGTGGAGGATATGCGCAACTACGCCATCAGCCGCTTATACCTTGACAATTTCGACCACATTAAGGCTTACTGGCCGATGATCGGCCGGAACGTTGCCCAAATGCTGCTCAGTTTTGGCGTTGACGATATCGATGGCACCATTGACGACACGACTAAAATCTACAGCATGGCTGGCTCAGAGGAACAGACACCGGCCATGAGCACTCGGGACTTGGTCAACCTCATCCGCCGCGTAGGTAGAGCGCCCATCGAAAGAGATACGCTCTACAACGTGATTCAGGACTATACCGACCACGTTTTTGAAGAAGATGAACAATTCAAAGGGTACACCGCTTTACCCGTTGTAAACCGATAACATGGACAAACACGTTTATATCGTCCGGCATGGGCAAACCGAATATAACCGGCTGGGTATTGTGCAGGGCTCCGGTGTGGATTCCTCGCTCAATGAGGTGGGGAAGCTGCAGGCACAGGCCTTTTACGACCACTACCATTCCACCGGATTTGATACCGTCCTGACGTCTTCCTTGAAGCGTACGCATGAGACGATGGCGCCCTTCATTGGAGCCGGACTACCATGGGAACAGCACTCAGAGATCAACGAAATCTGCTGGGGCACGCATGAGGGTCAGAAAAGCACACCGGACATGCACTTGCAGTACAAAGCGGTCACAGAAGCCTGGGCATCCGGAGACTTTGACGCCCGCCTGGAAGAAGCCGAAAGCGCCCGGGAAATGGGCGACCGGCTGGCTCAATTTGTGCATATGCTCAGTCAGCGCCCGGAAAAAAGGATTCTCGTTTGCAGCCACGGCCGTGCAATGCGCGCCCTGATGTGTATTCTGAGTGGGAAATCCCTGCGGGAAATGGACACCTTCAAGCACCACAATACCGGCTTATATAAAGCAGCTTACGAGTCGCAGCAGTATACGTTCCTGCTCGAAAATGACATCGCTCACCTGCAGCACCTGAATATCAATCAAGATTGATGGATAAAATACGCCTTACCGCAGTTTCTTACCTCAACACGAAGCCTCTGCTGTATGGCTTGCTCAACAGCACGCTGGCTCCTCAGCTGGATCTGGAGCTGAACATCCCTTCTGTATGCGCTGAGAAGCTGACGCGGGGAGAAGCTGACCTGGCACTCGTCCCGGTTGCCGTGCTGCCTGAGCTTGACCGTCCACACGTAATTTCGGACTACTGCATTGGCACCGTTGGTGCTGTCAAAACAGTTTGTATTTACAGCGATGTGCCCATTGAACAAGTGGAAACCGTCTATCTGGACCATCACTCCCGTACTTCCGTTCAGCTCACCAAAGTACTGCTGAGGGATTACTGGGGCTTCTCCCCCGCCCTCCTGCCGGCTAAAGAAGGCTATATTAAAAAAATTGGCGGGCGCACCGCCGGGCTTGTTATTGGTGACCGCACTATCGGACTGGAGCAACAATTCAAATACGTGTACGATCTCGGCGCCGTGTGGATGGAGCATACCGGGCTCCCTTTCGTTTTCGCGGCATGGATCAGTAACCGGCCGCTGCCTGCTGCTTTTGTCAGACGGTTTAATAAAGCCCTGGCTTCCGGAGTAGCGCAGATCGAGAAACTAAAATATTTGCTGTCTTCCCCCCACCCTGATTTCAGCGTGGAAGAATACTTCACCAAATATATCAGTTACGAATTTGATGCCGCCAAGCGTCAGGCTTTAAAACATTTCCTGGCAGCGATTGCCGAAAAAACGCCCGCGATAAGTGTAGCGGGATTGTAGAATACAAAACCGAATTACATGAGCTCTGATTTTGAATACGCCATCCTCGGCGGAGGCTGTTTCTGGTGCCTCGAAGCCGTTTACCAGGAAGTCAAAGGTGTGCAGAAAGTGACCTCTGGCTACTCCGGGGGGACTAAGGAAAATGCAAATTACAACGCTGTCTGCTCGGGCACCACACAACATGCCGAAGTAGTACAAGTTCAATTTGACCCGCAAGTCATTTCCTATGCTCAGATACTCGACATTTTCTGGACTATCCACGACCCAACTACGCTCAACCGGCAGGGCAACGACCGGGGACCGCAGTACCGCTCTGTTATCTTCTACCACGATGATACGCAGAAAGCCGTAGCGGAAAAATCAATTGCCGAAACCGCCCCACAGCTTTGGGACGATCCGGTCGTTACGCAGCTCGCTCCGCTAGAAGCCTTCTACCCTGCCGAAGTCAGCCATCAGGATTACTACCGGAAAGTTGGAAACCGAAACCCATACTGTACCTTCATCATTACACCTAAGGTGAAAAAATTCCGGGAGCGTTTTGCTGAGCTGCGCAATTAGGAATTTACTTCTAAATGCATTGAAAACCAGTACCTAATGCTCCGGTTTATTTCTGTATAAATTGCATTTTCACATTTCCCCGATCGTGAAGGTGTGACTTTTTCGTGAACCCCAAACTTTGGCGGTTGTCAGATTTGGTGTTACCTTTCCGTAGAAACCGACTTTTAACTTATGAAACTAGCGATCCCCAGAGAGGGCAACGACCCTCGTGTAGCGCTTACGCCCGATGCTGTGGCCAAGCTGTCAGAATTGGGCGTTGAAGTGTGCGTGGAAAAAGGTGCCGGCCTAGGTGCCTTCTATGCAGATGACGACTACGATGGCGCAACGGTCCTGGGCCGGGAGGCATTGCTCAAAAGTGCTGATATGGTGCTGAGCATCCATCCGCTACCAGATGAAGACCTGGCTAAGCTTCTTCCCGAAACCGTCGTCATTGCGGAATTCAAGCCTTTTGCAGACGCGGAAATCACAGACAGGCTCAGAGGGTACAAACTCAAAGCCTTCAGCCTTGACATGATCCCGCGGACAACCCTGGCGCAATCCATGGACGTGCTTTCCTCCATGGCCTCCATCGCAGGCTACAAGGCGGTGCTCGAAGCCAGCCGCCTCCTTCCCCGCTATTTCCCAATGATGATCACCGCTGCGGGCAGTATACGACCGGCTACGGTACTGGTGCTTGGCGCCGGAGTAGCGGGTTTGCAGGCCATTGCCACGGCCCGGCGGCTGGGTGCTCAGGTAGAAGCTTTCGATACCCGCTCTGCTGCTAAGGAAGAGGTGAAAAGCCTCGGTGCGAAGTTCATCGAGATCGAAGGCGCAAAGGAAGATACGGGGGCAGGAGGGTACGCCGTGGAGCAGTCCGAAGAATTCCTGAAGCGGCAACGGGAGGAAGTCCAAAACCGGGCCATGAAGGCGGATGTCATCATCACCACCGCTCAGGTGCGCGGGCGCAAAGCTCCGCTGCTTGTGCCTAAAAGCACGGTGGAGCAAATGAAACCCGGCTCGGTTATCGTGGACCTGGCCGCCTCCACCGGTGGCAACTGCGAGCTTACGCAAGACGATCAGACCATCGTGCACAACAAAGTCAGCATTCTGGGCAACTCCAACCTGGCTGCCCTGATGCCGCAGAATGCCAGTCAGCTGTACGCCAATAACGTGGTCAATTTCCTGAAAATTCTGGTCAAAGACGGTGCGCTCAACCTCGACCTCAGCAATGAGATCATCCGGGGAGCCTACATCACGCCTGCACCGGAGGCCAACGAAAACGAATAATCATGGATACCTTCATTCAGTTTTTCAACGATGAGAGCAATCTGCTGCTCATCTATCTGCTACTCTTCACCATTATCCTGGGCTTTGAGGTCATTTCCAAAGTGCCTACCGTACTCCATACGCCCTTGATGTCAGGTGCAAACGCCATTTCCGGCGTGGTCATCATTGGTGCCATTTTGCTCATCCGTCAGGCAGATCCTGATGACTACCTGACCCTGGGGCTTGGCTTCCTGGGCGTTATTCTTGGAATGGTTAATGTAGCCGGTGGTTTTGCCGTTACCGACCGTATGCTGGAAATGTTCAAAAAGAAAAAGTAACCCATCATGATTATCGACTTCATCATCAATATAGCCTACCTGATCGGCGCTTTGGCTTTCGTATGGGGCCTGCGGCTGCTCAGTTCACCGGATACCGCCCGCAGGGGGAATATCGTTGCCGGTGTAGGCATGGTTATCGCTATCATTGCTGCTATCGGTCAACCGATCGAGGGGGCTTCCAATAATTACCTGTGGATCATCGGTGCCATCGTTATTGGCGCTATCGTGGGGCTGGTTTCTGCCAAAAAGGTGCAGATGACCGCAATGCCCCAAATGGTCTCCATCTTTAATGGTCTGGGCGGTGCCTGTGCCGTGGTGCTGGCTTACGCCGAATTGGTGCCTTACTACAGTGGCATCAAAGAATTGGACATGGCCGGGCTCATCATCATTTTGCTGGCTTTGCTGATTGGCGGCATTTCCTTTACCGGCAGTATGCTGGCTTTCGCCAAATTACAGGGGCTGGTCTGGGACAGCACCATCACCTTGCCCCGGCACGACATCGTCAATATGGTACTGCTTTTGATCACGCTGGGTATGGGGGGCTACCTTGTGGCGAGCGGCGTGGAAGGCGGGCTCTTGATGGGCTCTGTCTTTATGGTGCTGGCCTTGATTTATGGCTTTTCCTTTGTAGCGCCCATTGGTGGTGCGGATATGCCGGTGGTCATTTCTCTGCTCAACTCTTTCACCGGGCTTTCTGCTGCGGTGACCGGCCTGATCTACGGCTCTCAGTTTATGCTCGTGGGCGGTATCCTGGTTGGCGCTTCCGGTACGATTCTCACTGTACTCATGTGTGAGGCCATGAACCGCTCTCTGATGAACGTCCTCATCGGCGGCTTTGGAGGCGGTGGTGCTTCCGCAAAAGGAGCCGATGGCGAACAGGTGGCAAAGGAAGTCACCCTCAATGATGCGGCCATTCAGCTGTTTTACTCCCAAAGCGCGATTATTGTACCCGGCTATGGGCTGGCAGTAGCCCAGGCCCAAAAAGTCTGCAAGGAAGTAGATGAACTACTGGAGAAAAACGGCGTGGAAGTCCGCTACGCTATCCACCCGGTAGCCGGCCGTATGCCTGGACACATGAATGTCCTTTTGGCGGAAGCCGATGTTCCCTATCCCAAGCTGCTTGACCTGGAAGAAGCCAATGATGCCCTGAAAAATACAGATATGGTCGTCATCGTGGGCGCCAACGATGTAGTCAACCCTGCCGCAGAGGACGACCCTGGCAGCCCAATCTACGGTATGCCCGTGCTCAAGGTATGGGAGGCGAAGAATGTCATTGTCCTAAAGCGCAGTATGCGCCCGGGCTATGCAGGTATTGAGAACCCGCTGTTCTTCCACGAAAAGACCCGCATGCTGTTCGGGGATGCAAAAGACACCCTGAGCAACCTGGCTTCTGAGATAAAAAGTTTGTAAATCGAAAAACCGCAGGCTGCTTTTATCTCATTATGGGTGTAGACTGCGGTTTCCTCTATTCTTATTTAAAACTGCTTTTGCATGGCGGCAGGCGACTGGAAAGACCTCTTACTGGCTGCCCGGAACGGGAATCTCAGCCTCCTCATGTACCACCTCGATAATGGTGTCGATCCTAATTATCAGCACCCTGAGCTGTTGACCACTCCCCTTATCGAGAGTATAGAACACCATCATTTTGAGATCACTACTTACCTCCTTGCCAATGGAGCCGATCCAAAACTGAATGCGGGGTTCAGCTCCGACTCCCCGATCGCCATAGCCAGAAAAGTGAATAATAAGGTGGCTGTGCAGTTGCTACGCCCCTACTACCCTTCTTTGCTCAAACGCTTTGTTTTGAACCTGTTCGGGACCGTGAAGGCTGTATTTTGCTTTTTTGGTCGTTATTGTTAGTTTTCAACGGTCAGAAAATTCTGGATGAGTAAAAGATAAGACTAAAAAACCACTCTGAATCATGCCCCTTTGGCAACGGTACCTCAACCTGCTTCAGTTGGTCACACCCCGCACCTACGGCGCGGGGTAGCGGCTTTATTGTGGCGCTTTGGGGGCAAGAAACATCGTCTGTATATTCTGTGCCCGTACGGGCGGGTTGGTCTGTGGTCCTCTAGCGGTAAAAGCATCCAAGTTACCCACAAAGCTCTGGCAGCAGCCCCGGGCCGTAGGTGCGGGATGTACAATCCTTGCCCCGGGCCTCATTCGACTCCCCCCTCTTTATACCCGTACAAGCCTCACTAAACAGATATGCCAGCTTAGCAGGCTGCTCCGTTAGGAGCAATATGTCGGTAACACTCGAAGCACCGGAGCAGCCCCGCGCCGTAGGTGCGGAATGTACAAGCCTCCTGTAAAGCAACACCATCCAAAAAGGCGGCTTTTCGCGACCCAAACACCACCTTACCCCGTTGTAAAAGAGAACGTATCAAGTACCTTATGACAAAAAACAAATGGATAGCACTATTTGCTTGCATCTGCTTTGCAGTCTCCGCCCACGCTCAAAAGTACGAGCGCGAAGCCCGCATCAAAGCCGCTGAAATGCCTGCTCCTGCATTAACATACCTGGCAAAAACCTATCCTGAGCGCAGCCGTACCCGCCACTACGAGGAACATAGCCGACAGGGAAAAGAAGAAAATCTACAGCGCTTTTTCGAGTCCAAATTCAAGATGGACGGGTACCGCTACAGCGTGAAGTTCGACAGCCTGGGGGCATTGTATGATGTAGAACGGATCGTAGCATTCGAACAGCTGCCCTCCCCTGCCCGGCAGGTCATCGAGGAAGATTTGGGCAATACCTTCCGGCATTTCCGCATCGAAAAAATACAGGAGCGCTATGCCCCCTCCGGACAATTGATAGGTTACGAAATAGAAATTCGGGGCAAGCGGAATAATACGGTAGGCCAATTTGAGCTACAATATTCGCCTGATGGCACACGCCAATCGCTGGAGCCTATCGAATCGGACCCCAATCCGTTCTTTTTCTTTTAAATTCAATACATGAAGCGACTTTTAACCGGACTGCTATGCCTCAGCATAGCCCAACTACCTTACGCCCAATCGAATACCGTCGAGTCTTTCTTCCAGTTTGCCAAAGGCTTCGAACTATCTGAGCGTTGGTCAGCGGATGTGCGGACGGAGCTCCGCCTGACCCATTGGGAGGACGGTGATGAATTTCAGCCCGCCTGGTCCCAGTTTTATGTGCAGGGCGGCCTGGCCTATGACCTGGCTAGCAACTGGAAAGCAGGTGCCACTTACCGTTTGTCCCGGCGGGGTAGTTTGGATGAAGCGCCCGATGTTGAAAACCGCTTCGCCCAACAAATCACCACCAGTCAGCGCTTGCGCAAATACCGCCTCCGGGAACGCCTGTTATTGGAGCAGCGGGTCTTCCGGCAGGCCACACGCCACCGCTGGCGCTTTCGGGTGGCACTGGACTATCCGCTCAATGGCGAAAAGCTGGACCCCGGAGAATGGTATCTTAACCATCAGACCGAATTGTTGTCAGAACCCTTTGAGACCGATGCCTGGACAGGGCGCGAGCACCGCCTCTACACTGGCACCGGCACCTTACTGCCAACTGGTAGCCGATTGGAGATTGGGATTGAAGCTCGTTTCCCAAGAGAAGCCTCCAACAGGCGCTACGGGCAGCGCTGGGTGCTGCGGACCAACTGGTCTTGGTGACCGTTCCTCGAATTTCCATCCAGATTCATCGCATTTCCGCGCAATTCCGCGAAGAAATTCGTACTTTGAAGGTGTATTTAAAAACCGCGCAGCCCCGAAACCACGCGCAATAAAACTGATAGACTATGGGATTTTCACCTGTTTTGATTGCCTTGATTTTCTTCGGCATCATTATTCTCTTTTCCGGCATCTTCACCGTGCGTCAGCAATCTGCGGCATTGGTAGAACGCCTGGGCCGGTTTTACGGTATCCGCCGGTCTGGCCTTCAGTTCAAAATTCCGATTATTGACCGTATCGCCGGACGGGTGAGCCTGAAGGTACAGCAGCTGGATGTGAATGTCGAAACCAAGACCCGCGATAACGTTTTCGTCAAACTCCGGGTATCTGTACAGTACTACATCCTTCCGGAGAAAATTTACGATGCCTTTTACCGGCTTGAGAATTCACACGAACAGATTACGGCATACGTATTTGATACGGTCCGTGCCGAAGTGCCAAAAATGAAGCTGGACGACGTTTTTGAGCGCAAGGATGACATCGCCCTGGCGATCCGCCGCGAGCTTGAAGAGTCTATGAATGAATATGGCTATGGCATCGTGAAAGCCCTGGTGACCGACATTGATCCGGACATTGAGGTTAAAAATGCCATGAACCGCATTAACGCTGCCGAACGTACTAAACTCGCTGCCGAGTACGATGGGGAGGCTGAGCGTATCCGCATTGTGGCCAAAGCCCGTGCCGAAGCCGAGAGCAAGCGCCTGCAGGGACAGGGTATTGCTGATCAGCGCCGGGAAATCGCCCGCGGTCTGGAAGAGTCTGTGGAAGTGCTGAACAAAGTAGGCATCAACTCGCAGGAGGCTTCTGCCCTTATCGTGGTCACGCAGCACTACGACACCTTACAGTCAATGGGTGAGAATGCCAACAGCAATCTGATTATGATGCCGAATGCACCTAGCGCCGGCGCCGATATGCTGTCTCAAATGACCGCTTCTTTCGTTACTGCTCAGCAGATGGGCGAGGAGATGAAACAGAAGAACGTAGCCAACGGCAGCCATAATAAAGGCTAAACCACATTTTTCTTAACCACACGACGACCGTCCGTGGGTGCATTGGTGCTCACGGACGGTTTTTGTTCTAGCACCCTCCAACAGTATACGCAATACGAAGTGGTCACCTACTGGCGCTAACGGCCAGCACGGAGAACGATAAATGTCGGGCTTACAGTCCAGACATTCATCGTCTGGGTCGTTGATCCAGACATTCATCGTCTGGAATCTTGGATTTGCGACATCGGCCC
>NZ_JALEGS010000105.1 GCF_022763345.1 Phaeodactylibacter sp. | reverse complement strand
TATCTCGTCGGCAACTTGTTCTAGCTCGCTCGGGGTGGGGGTTGGCTTCTTCATACTTTAAAGATAGCTAACTTGTGCAATTTGTTATACACACAATCTGGCCTTGACTTTAGGTGCCGAAGCGGAGTTTACTATATTTACTGCATACTGACCGGGAATACCTCCGGAAAACTACAAAATTAACCATGCCTGGTTTCTCAGATTTAAAAAAAGGACTGTCGAGCATCGAATCCCTGGAGCGTGAGCTAAACCTCAAACAGCTCCAAATCAATCGATTGCTGAACATCACCCAAGCCATCAACAATAATGTGTCGGCTGAGGGGCTGTTCAATATGTACCGGTCTTTCCTGAGCTGGGAAATCGGCGTAAAGAAAATGGCGCTCTTCGTTCAGGATGAGGAGAGCGGAAAGTGGAAATGTACGGCAAGCATCGGCATTGAGGAGGATATCCCTACCCCTGACGTCAGCAAGCAATTCCACAAATACACCCGCCTGATCAGTGTAGACGAGGAGGAGCACCCCTTCATTCGACGTTTTGATGTGGTCATCCCGGTGCGGCACAAGGAAAAATCCATTGCCTACGTCTTTATCGGTGGCTTTAACGAGGAAGATGACATGTACAACAAGGTGCAGTTCATCACTACCATCACCAATATCGTGGCTGTGGCTATTGAGAACAAGCGCCTCTTCAAGCGTCAACTGGAGCAGGAGCGCCTCAAGCGGGAAATGGAACTGGCGGGCGAAATGCAGCGCATGCTCATTCCCAAACAACTGCCTTATACCAGCTGCTATCAGCTCGACAGCATCTACAAGCCGCACTACGGGGTGGGCGGCGACTACTTCGACTTCATGGAGTTTGACAATGGGCGAATCATTTTCTGCATCGGTGATATTTCCGGTAAAGGAGTGGCTGCCGCACTGCTCATGGCTAACTTTCAGGCCAACTTCCATACGCTGATCAAGAAGCAAGCCGACCTGGGCGAGTTCGTCCGCGACCTCAATCATTCCGTCAACCTCATCACCAAAGGCGAGCGGTTCATCACCTTCTTCATTGCAGCCTACGATATGAAGACGCAGACGCTGAGCTACGTCAACGCCGGCCACAACCCGCCTGTGCTGGTCAACGATGGTCAGGTACAATTGCTGGACCGGGGGTGCACCATCCTGGGGTCCTTCCCGGAACTGCCGGAACTGGAAGTAGGCGCAGTTAACCTGGACGGCGAAGCCATCATTCTCACTTTTACCGATGGGCTGACCGACCTGCAAAACGAGAAGGAAGAATACCTGAACGAACAACAGCTGTACAGCTTCGTCCGCTCCAACTACAAGCTTACGGCAACAGACTTCAACCAAAAGCTTATGGGCTATCTCGAGGCCTTCAAAGGGGAAAATATTTACCCGGATGACTTCACGGTGCTCACGTGCAAGATTTTCACGCCCGGGCACAGTCAGGGCTAATCCACCTCTTCGTAGTCAATGTAGTCCTCATCGTTATCCTCGCGGCGTGACGCCTTCCGCTGGTCATCGTAACGGATTTGGTCCCGCTCCTCCTTCTGTCCCCTGCCAATAGCATTGGGGCCAAAAAAGAATTTGTAGGCAGCATAGAGGATCAGTCCGGTGACAAGAAGCTTGAGCATATCAAAACAGATTAGGCATGAATTTCCGGAAAGGAATTGAACCCTGCCGGTTTTCGGGTTTATGAAGAAGCGAAAATAAGCCTTAGTTCGGACTCCCCCGAAAAAGAAGGCTTAAATCAGGGAAGGTAGCCCCAAGTATTCAGCAGGCATTGCTGCCCTCCACTGCCAAGATTTTTTTACTTTTGCAATTCTTACTGCCGGAGCCTGGGCTAAAGTTACCGTTGCCTATTAGTAGCCGGCGAAAAAAGAAAAATATAAATGGGATCAACAAACCGCTTACACACTATCGCTGGCTGGCTGGTATTTGCTATCGCGCTGACGGTCTACTTTTTCTCCGCCGAGCGCACCGGCAGCCTATGGGACTGTGGAGAATTTATCCTTGGCGCCTACAAACTACAGGTGGTCCACCCACCGGGTGCCCCCTTCTTCATTCTTGTGGGCCGGTTGTTCACCTGGTTCGCAGAGCTCTTTTCTGACGCCCCGGAGGATATTGCCTTTGCGGTCAACCTGATGTCGAGTATTTCTACGGCTTTTGCTGCCGCCTTTGTTGCCTGGACAACCATCATCCTGGGCAAGATGGCGCTTGTAGGCCGGGAAGGTACACCGGACAGCGGGCAGAATATCGCACTTGCCGGCGCAGGAATTGTCGCCGGTCTGACCACTGCATTTGCCACCTCTATCTGGTTCTCTGCCGTAGAAGGTGAAGTCTACGCCATGTCCACCTTCTTCACCACCCTTACGCTATGGGCGATGATGAAGTGGTACAATCTGCCGGACACGCCTTCAGCCGACCGCTGGCTGCTGTTTACCGTATATGCTGCCGGGCTTTCTACCGGTGTCCACCTGCTCAGCTTGCTGACGTTCCCGGCACTGGCCCTATTCTACTACTTCAAAAAATACAATGAATACTCCTGGAAGGGCATCGCTATCGCTGCTGCGGTAGGCGTGGCGATCATCGTGGCGGTCCAAAACTTTGTGATCGTTGGCATTCCGGGGCTTTGGTCCACCTTCGACCTCATGATGGTCAATGGGCTGGGGCTGCCTTTCCACTCCGGCATTATCCCGACCTTCATCGTGGTAGCTGCCATCATCGTGCTCCTGTTGATGTATGTGCACGGAAAGATCACTTCTCCCGTCCCGATGTACGTGCTGGCGGGCGTGTTCCTGCTGATCGGGCTGTATGCTGAAAACAGCATGGGCGGTGGCCGGTTTATCCGTATGGTGGCTCGTGCGGCAGTTATCGGCGCTTTAGGCTTCTTCATGAGTTCGCTGCTTAACCGTTATCGGCGGGAGATGCAACTGTTTGCCATCGGCGCTGCACTGGTCATCGTTGCCTTCTCTACCATCGGGCTGGTGGTGATCCGGGCCAATGCAAGCCCGCCCATCAACATGAACGCACCAACTGATGCCATGCGCCTGTTGCCCTATCTCAACCGTGAGCAGTACGGTGAGCGGGCACTGCTGAAAGGTCCGCACTTTGATGCGCGCCCCATGAAGACAGAGATCGAAGACCGCTACGGCCGTAAAGGCGACCGCTATGAGATCGTGGACCAAAAAATCTCCTACGTCTACCGGGATCAGGATAAAATGCTGTTCCCGCGTATGGGCGATTACAGTCAGGGACGTCCGCGACTTTACAAACAGTGGGTCGGTATGGACCCAAGCAAGCCGCTCCCCCCGGGCCGGCCTAATCAGGCGGACAACATAAGTTTCCTGGTGAATTATCAGCTGGGATGGATGTACTGGCGCTACTTTATGTGGAACTTCTCCGGCCGGCAAAATGGAGAACAGGGTTTCTATCCCTGGGATAAATCTGCCGGCCATTGGATATCCGGCATCAAATTCCTGGATGAAGCCCGTCTGGGCAATCAGGATAAAATCCCGGAAGCCGAGAAAAATGCGGAGGGCCGCAACGTCTACTATATGCTGCCGTTCTTGTTCGGACTGTTGGGGCTGATTTTCCACTTCTGGAAACGGCCTAATGAGGCTACGGGGCTCCTGGCCTTGTTTATCATCACTGGTATTGGCATCATTATCTATTCCAATCAGCCTCCAAATGAGCCTCGTGAGCGGGATTACGTACTTGTAGGGTCCTTCTTCACTTATGCGATTTGGATTGGAATGGCAGTGCTGGCACTGTTCGAGCTGCTCAGGGAACGCGTCAAACTGGCTGGCCCGGTATCTGCCGCAGCAGCCGCCGCCGTTATACTCATTGCACCTGCACTCATGGGCACGCAAAACTTCGATGATCATAGCCGGATCCACCACACCGGTGCACGGGACTATGCCAACAACTTCCTGCAGAGTGTGGAGGAGAATGCCATCATCTTCACTTATGGTGACAACGATACCTACCCGCTTTGGTATGCACAGGAAGTGGAAGGCATTCGTACCGATGTACGGGTCGTTAACCTTAGCCTGATTGCGGTAGACTGGTACATCGATCTGTTACGCCGGAAGGTCAATGACTCTCCTCCGATCAAGATGACGATCCCTAGCGAAGCTCTGCGCGGCAATATGCGGAATCAAGTCTTCTACTACAACACATCAGGGCAGGATCGCCCTAAGACGCTTCAGAACTTCCTGGAGTTTATTGGCAGTGACCATCCGATCACCCTGCCGTTCTCCTCCGGTGCACGCGAGGTGGAAAGCTACTACGACACCAAGCAGGTCTACATTCCGGTCAATAAGCAGGAAGTCCTTGCCAAAGGCGTGGTCAGTGAAAAGGATACCGCCAATATTGTAGACGCCATACCGCTCAACCTGCAGTCCAAAGAATACATGATCAAGGATGAATTGGCGATACTGGACGTGATTGGCAGCAACCTTTGGGACCGCCCCATTTATTTTGCAGTAACGGCCAGACAGGAAAAGCTCTTCGGCCTGGACGACTACATGCAACTGGAAGGCCTGGCACTGCGCATCGTCCCCGTAAAGTCGAGTAGCGAGCAGCAATACGGCATCATTGGCAGTGGCCGGGTGGACGGTGAGAAGGTCTACGATAATGTCATGAACGAATTCATGTGGGGCAACTTCGATCAGAAAGAGCTCTTCGTGGACCGCAGCTACGCACCAAGTGTACAGAGCCATCAGCTGAGTATGCGCCGCGCCGCCCTACAGCTGCAGCGTGACGGGGAAACAGAAAAAGCGGTTGAGCTCATCGATAAGTACTTTGAAGTCTTCCCGGATATGAACTTCCCATACGATTACCGGGCCTACTACATGATTAGTGTATACCTCGAAGCCGGAGCGTATGAAAAAGCGAAACCGCACCTTCAGATTCTGGCGGAACGCACTGCTGACGAGCTGGACTACTACAACTCCCTCGATCCGGAAATTCTGGAGACCAGCTTCCAAACTGAATACATGCTGGCGATGCGCACTATGGACGATATCGTTCAGGCCGCCCGGCAAAACAATGACGAGGCATTTGCGCAGGAGCTACAGCGCCTGTTCGAGCCATTCCAAATGGAAATGCCGGAAAACATGATGCAACAACGCAATGGAGGACGCTAAAAAAACCATCGCCATCGGGTGCGACCATGCCGGCTACCCTTACAAAGACTGGATTATTGCTTTCCTTGAATCGGAAGGCTGGGCGGTCCGGAACTTTGGCACGGATTCACCGGATTCCGTTGACTATCCTGACTTTGTGCACCCAACCGCCGAGATGGTGGAATCGGGCGAGGCACAACTGGGGATTGTCCTCTGCGGCAGTGGCAATGGCGTGGCGATAACCGCCAATAAACATCAGGGCATCAGAGCGGCACTTTGCTGGCTTCCGGAGCTGGCGAGCCTGGCACGGGAGCACAACAACGCCAATATGCTCGCTTTGCCGGTCCGTTTCATTGAGGAAGAAACCGCTGTTGAGATTACCCGGGCCTTTTTGGCCGCTTCCTTTGAGGGAGGGCGGCACGCTCGGAGAGTAGGCAAAATTGCCTGTGGATAACCCTCTACAGTGATCCTCGAAAAGCCCCGCCTGCAACATCAGGCGGGGCTTTTTTTTGACCGAAGCTCGTCTCTCTGACTTCTAGAAGCAAAAAAGCCCGGAATTTCCATCCCAGGCTGCTGTATATTGAATTAGTATGAAAAAATAAACCTTTTAAATGCAACGTCGTTGCAATAATTCTTATTGTGCACGCCTCCCATTCAACCGAATCCCCCTCAATTTTGTACATTTGAAAGGCAATTAATTTATAAACTGCGCAGTATGGTCCGGGAAGAAGACATTCTCCAGAAACTGGAATCGCACCAACTACGGAAGACCGCTTTTCGAAAGGAGGTCCTTGAGCTTTTCATGGCTTCTGAAGGGGAAGCACTTTCTAATCAGGAACTCGAGTCTCAACTCGACAACCCGGACCGCATCACCCTTTACCGCACCCTCAAAGCCTTTGAGGACAAAGGGCTGATCCACCTGGCGGCAGACAGTGGGGGCATTAGCCGGTATGCCCTGTGCCTTGCCGATTGCACTACCCACGCCCACCATGATCAGCATGCGCATTTTCAGTGCCGGACCTGCGGCAAAACCATCTGCCTCGAAGGCGAAGTCGTCATCCGAGCCCAAGCCCCCAAGGGCTATAAAGTCGAGCGGGAAAACCTCACCCTTGAGGGGCTCTGCAATGAATGTCTTTAGTGCCTCAAGCCTATAAATTCTTGACACCCCAAGTTTCGTTCTTTTCCGCCTACTCTTCGTTGAAGAACCGCTCCTTTAGCTCGGGCTAAAGTCGCGAACCTTCGCCTTGATTAGTCGAAAAATAACTTCAACCTAAGTATCAGAAATCTATGACTTGAGGCACTAGTCCGTAACGACCACTTCAAAAGTAACCGGTTCAGCTATATTCCGCACCCCATCGTGTGCGTCCACCCTAAAGCGAAAGTTGCCGGCTTTCAGTGTCTGTGGAATGGTATATTCAAAATCGAAATTGTAATCTTTTTCCACTCCTGAATCAAAGGCGACATAAGCGCCTGTGCTAAAGGTATTGCCTGAGCTTAGGTCCGTGTAGCTCAGAAAGACAATGCCATTCCCCCCTTCGCTCAGGGAGTAGTTGTCGGTGACCGTCCCGGAAAAGGTAACGGTACTACCCTTGGCAGCAGTAAAGCTGGCTTCCGAAGGAGAGCTGAGCGTCAGGGTTGGCGCTTCTCCGTCTGTAGGATTGATCGCACGGATGCTGTAAAAATTGGCCAAAGGGTTGTCATTACCGGCTTCATCAATGACTTGTATCTGAAAATGATAAATGCCCGAAGTAACGTCTGTAGGCACCTGCAACTGCAACTGCTCTTCGGCAGCTTCACCCGAAAGCCCTTTAATATCGAGCACGGTCCAGTCCTCCGTCTGATTGCTCACATTCGGTACGGCGACGCCTGGTACGGCACTCCCCCCGTGCCCGTGGCAGTCAAAATTATTATGGATATCCACTTTGTACTGCGATAGCGAACGGTCGTCAGCAAAGCGCAAAGATGCCACCAGGGTCTCTCCACCAAGAACTGTAAAGACCGTGTCTTCAATACTTCCGCAAACAAGGCCGGCCTCAGGAGCAGGAGTCAGGGAGAGTATCTGCATAGATGGAGCAGATATATCCACTTCATCAGATCCGCCACAGCTCATGGCAAGCAATACGAAGAGGACAGTTCCGGTAAAAATAGTTTGAATTGAATTCATAAGTCAAAAGCGTCAGTTACTTCACAAAGATAACCTCCTAAAATGCAACTATGTTGCATCAAGTGCGTTATTTTGCAAGCCCAATAGCAAAATGGGCGAACATAGGTCCTTACAAGCTGCATATGAGAAAAAGAGCCTTTTTAAAATACACACTTGCCGTGCTATCATTTCTGCTGCTACAGACCGCAGCCGCGCAGGTTTCCGGCCGGGTGGTTGACCCACAGGCTGCCCCACTGACCGGAGCCACCGTATTGCTGTTGCCGGACAGCCTGGTCCGGATTGCAGATGAAGAAGGGCGGTTCCGGTTCAGCACATTGCCCAACGGGGCGCATCTCCTCCGGGTGTCTTTTGTAGGCTATGAGACGACAGAACAGCCCATCCGCTACGAAGGTGTTCCCATTCAGCTCCCCCCCGTCACGCTGCAGGATGCGCAGGAGCTACTGGAAACTGTGGTCGTCACCGAAGAGCACGCCAAGCAGGAAGAAACCCTAGCCACCGAGCACTTTACCGGGGCCGTGATCGAAGAAAACCTGCAGGGTACCTTCGCCCAATCTATCGACAAGCTCCCCGGGCTCAGCGCCATCAACATAGGCACGGGCATCGCCAAACCGGTGATCCGGGGCTTGTCCTCCAACCGCATCATCGTCAACCATCAGGGGATCAAGCAGGAGGGGCATCAATGGGGAGCAGACCACGGCCTGGAGATCGATCAGTTTGGGGTGGAACGGGTGGAAATCATCAAGGGGCCCGCTTCCCTGCAGTACGGATCAGACGGGCTGGGCGGCGTGATCAACATTATGCCCGGAAAAGTGCCCCCGGAAGGCGTTATACTGGGCAGCATAATGGGCCTGCACCGCACCAACAACGCCCACTGGGGCGGCTCTGCCAAGCTTGGCTTCAACCTCAACGGCTTTTTTACTCAGGCCCAGTACAGCCATCAGGACTTTGCCGACTACCGCGTGCCGGCAGAGACCTTCGACTACAACACCTTTAGGCTGCCCATCATCGATGAACGGCTCAAAAACACGGCAGGCAATGAGCGCACCATCAGCGTCACCACTGGGCTCAACCGCGACTGGGGCATCACCCGCCTGACCTTCAGCCGCTATCAGCTGGAAGCCGGGCTGTTCTCGGGCGCCGTGGGTATCCCCCGTTCCTACGCCCTCACCGATGATGGCAACCGCCGGGATATCGACATTCCCAAACAGGAAGTGGAGCATACGCGCCTGAGCCTGCATCAGGACCTGGTGCTGCCGCAGGGGCACATCAATTTCAACATCGGCTATCAACGGAATCTGCGGCAGGAGTTTTCCTTTCCGGAATTCCACAGTATTCCCAGTTCGCAGATTGACCCCGGCAATACGCTCGGGCTGCAGTTTTTGCTGGAAACGTTCAGTGCTGACCTCCACTACGAGCGCGAAGGCACCAACGGCTGGCGGGAAGTCTACGGCGGCAACGCGCAGTGGCAGTTCAATGAACGGGCAGGCTTCGAGTTCCTGTTGCCTGACTTCCGCACCTTCCGGGCGGGAGTATTCGGGCTGGTGGAAAAGCAGCTTTCGGAGGACCTGCTTGTCAACGGCGGGCTGCGCCTCGACTATGCCACCAACGATACGGAGTTCTACCGGCAGTGGGTGTGGGACAGCAATGAGAATATCACCGATTCCCTGGTTGCGCCGGTCACGACGCCGGAGTTTTTCAACTGGTCCGCCTCAGCTGGGCTTTCAGCTGTGCTTTGGGAAGACCGCGCTCAGTTCAAAGCCAATATTGGCAAAAGTTTCCGGGTACCTTACCCGGCAGAGACGGTTTCCAATGGCATCCACCACGGCACCTTCCGCCACGAGATGGGCACGCCCGGGCTGGACTCCGAGCATGGGTATCAGCTTGACCTCAGCCTGGAGTGGGAACGCCCCCGCTTTTCCGGTATGGTCGCGACCTACTTCAATTACTTCGATAATTACATCTACCTGGGACCGACTTTCCCGGCCCGTTTTTCGCCCCTGCCAGAGTCCGGGCAGATTTTCCAGTACCGGCAGGATGATGCCATTTATACCGGTTTTGAGGTGCAGTACGACTGGGATTTTTTCCCCCGCTGGCGCTTTTCGCAAACCGCCGACTTCGTGCAGAGCTACAATATTCGCACCCAACTGGCGCTGCCCTTTACGCCTCAGCCCACGGTACAAAGTAGCCTACGCTATACGGTGGAGCCCCAGAACAGCCGGGTCGCTTCCTTCTACGCTGAGGTCAGCCATCAATACGCCTTTGCTGCGAAAGGCCCCTACCGTGTAGACCGGTCGGAACGCTCCACGCCTGCTTATCAACTATTCGGGGCAGCACTGGGGCTGAAGTTGCACTGGTTTGGGCCGCAGCCGCTGCAGTTTAATGTGCAGTTGCAGAATGCCCTCGATGTCTTCTACCTCAACCACCTGAGCCGCTATCGCCTGATCAATGTGCCGGAGCAGGGCCGCAACGTCAATATCAGCCTGAAAGTGCCCTTTTGGGGGCGGTTGAAACGATAAGAATCTCCCGCATTTTTCGCAACTTCGCAGCATGAAGACATCCCTGCTCGAGAAGCACTTATCCGACCTTTTTGAAGAATGGGCAGGCGTCAGCCCGGAGCTGATGCTGCCCCTTGCGCCTTCCGGTTCGGCGCGCATTTACTACCGCCTGCAGCACGATGGCAAAAGTGCGATAGGCACCTACAGCCCCAACCGGCAGGAGAATGAGGCTTTTGTGGGCTTCTCCCGCCACTTTCATGCCAAGGGGCTACCGGTACCGGAGATTTACGTGGAACAGCTGGACAACAACGTTTACCTGCAGGAAGACCTTGGGGCGACGACCCTCTACAGCTACCTGCTTCAGCGCGACGATGGCCCTTTCCCCAATCACCTGATGACCATCTACAAGCGGGTGGTGGAAGACCTGGCGCGGGTGCAGATCAGGGGCGGGCAGGGGCTGGACTACAGCAAGTGCTTCCCCCGCGCTGCGTTTGACCAACAGTCGATGCTCTGGGATTTCAATGCCTTCAAATATCAGTTTCTGCGGCTGGCGGGTACCGATTTTAATGAGCAGCGGCTGGAAGAAGATGCCCATCGCCTGGCAAATTTCCTGCTGGAAGCCGGCACCGATCACTTCATGTACCGCGATTTTCAGTCCCGCAACATTATGGTGCGGGGTGGCAAGCCATTCTTTATCGACTATCAGGGCGGGCGCCAGGGTGCGTTGCAGTACGACCTGGCTTCCCTCCTGTATCAGGCCAAAGCCAATATCCCGGATGAGCACCGCGAAGCCCTGCTCGACCACTACCTCGACACCGCCACACAGCTTACGAAGATCGACCGGGCGGCATTCCGGCGCTACTACTACGGCTTTGTGCTGATGCGCAGTGTGCAGGTGCTGGGCGCCTACGGCCTGCGCGGGCTGTACGAGCGCAAAGAGCATTTTCTCAAAAGCATTCCCTTCGCCCTCGACAACGTACAGGAACTCTTCAGTCAGGGCCGCATAGCGGTGGAACTGCCGGAATTGAAAAAAGCCATCGAACAGGTGGTGGCTTCCGGTCAGTTTGAGCCCTTCGATACGGAGCGGGGCGCGCAGAGCCTGCTCACGGTGCGTATTCACAGCTTTTCCTACAAAAAAGGCGGCATCCCTCCTGACCCTTCCGGCAACGGCGGTGGATTCACTTTCGACTGCCGCTTTCTGCATAATCCCGGGCGCTATGAGCCTTACAAACAGCTCACGGGCCGGGACGAGCCGGTAATCAACTTCCTGCAGCACCATAGCAAGATGGGGGAATTTCTGAACGATGTCTTCCGAATTGTGGACGAAGCTGTGGAGAACTACATAGAGCGCAGTTTCACCAACCTAATGGTCAGCTTTGGGTGCACCGGCGGGCAGCACCGTTCTGTCTACGCAGCCGATGCCCTGGCTAAGCACCTGAAAGAAAAGTACGGTGTAGCGCTGGAATTGGAGCACATTGAGCAGGAGAAGAAAAACTGGATTAATAAGTAGGGGGTTCCGGGAGGGATCCCAAGGGAGGTAGAGGATAAGGTTGAGGTTGAGACCAGGTTTGGGCTGCAGGGGAGAGGAATAGCAAGCTATTCCCGCCTGGAAGCCATCGCAAAGCCACTCAACCTTAGCCTCAGCCTCAACCTCAGCATGGCTCCCCTAGCTCAGCACCCCCTGCATCAGCTCTCCAAACTCGGCAGGAGCTTTAAAGAGGCTATCGTTGTAAGTGGTCGCCCGGAAGCGCAGGTTGTGCACCCGGTCGTTGCGGTGCTCCAGCTCGATCATGATGTTGCCAAAGTGCTGCACGAATCGCCCATCCTCCTCCTGATTGCTTCGGATGCTCAGCCCCGGCTTCAGGTAGTGGCGCTCGATGGTTTCCACCCAGTTGGCGCGCTGATAGCTGCGGCGGTCGGAAATCTGCGTACGGTACTTCAGCGCCAGTACCTGCTCTTTGAGGAAATCAAAAAAGTGCTGCACATCCCGCTGACTGTAGCCCGTCTGACTGAAGTGGACCACAAAACCCTTGGAGGAAGGCGTATTGAGGAAGTCCAGCGCCTCGTCGATATCATCCGGCCGGATACGGTAAATGGCATACTGTTCGTTGAGCCAGTTGAGCAGGCGGCGCAGCACCAGCGTTTTCTTCCAGAACTGGTAGTCTTCCCGTTCTTCCGCACTGCGCTCAATCATCTCATGGATAAGCGGCTGGGAAGGCGAGCTTTCCTCCGCTTGCTGAAATAGATTCTTGAAATATGACCACAGCTTATCCATCGTGCTTTTTGGAATGTTCAACAGCGGGGCGGGCGGTTTGTTTTGGGAGGCGTTGCCGGGCAGGCTGCCAGAACTATAGGTGAAGCTGTCTCGCCGGGCGCTCTCCTTTCGCCCGGCGTGCTGACCAGGAGCAAACCAAGAGAACACAGGGTGAATGCCCTGGCAAGGGCTTAGATGAGTGCACCCCGTGAGCTTCCTACCACTTTGCCCCTTTAACCTTATCCCCCCTCACTCCACCAACACCCGCAACACCTGCAAAGCCCGCCCCGACTCCTCCATAAGCCGCAAGAAGTAGACGCCCGGCGGCCAGTCCCCAACCGGGATATTTTGAAGCGGCAAAGAATCAAGCGCGTGCTCCGCCAGGTGACGGCCGTACGCATCCAGCCATTGTGCCCGCGCAGCCTGAGGGTTGTCTGTTAAAGCCTCCAACTGAAGGACTGCCCCTCCGGAAATCGGATTGGGATAGACCCGGTAAGTGCTTACGCTGTATGGCGGTGCCGCAATCTCCTCCATATCTACAAACTGTAGTCCCTCCTCACAGTTGGGGTGGTAGCAGCCGGCGCTGTCTAGTTTTAGGAGCCAGGCGGTCTGCTGTAATAGGATAGTATCTTCCAGAAAACCTCCGAGGATCAATCCTCCATCTTCAGTTTCTATCCCACAATTAAGCACCCCTAGATGCAGCCCTCCACTGTTATCTAGATACATACGCTCCCAATTGAGCTCACCTGACTGTGTCATGGAAAATACCCAGCCTACACCACCGTAGAAATCTTCTCCCAAGTAAGTATTTGAGGCTCCTACACCGATTATATTCCCGGCTTCAGTTAAGAACAAATCAGATATATAATTGCCAAGGCTGACAAACTCAAAGTCGTACTGCTGCAAGACTTCACCCTCTGGGCTGACCCACAATAGAACGGGGGCTCGTCTAACCCCCTGTCCGATTTCCCGGAAAAAAGAAACGAGCAATTGACTATTGTCCAGCTCAATTACATTCTCGGTTTGAGCACCCGATAAATAATACTCCCCGATGGTAGAGGTCCAAAGCTCATTGCCATCCGGGTCTATACACAGCAGCCGCAGCCGTTTGTCTACTCCTGAGCCGCAGGACTGATAGGAAAGACACTCTCTATAGACGATCACCACATTGCCATTTTCTAATACGGCTAAATCCCGGCTCCTGATCAATCCATATTCCCCTGCGTAAAAGCGCTCCCACAGGATGTTGCCCTCCAGGTCTAATGCCATTACCCACACTTTCTCTTCACCTGGGGAAAGGGTGCCGTGATCTCCATGAACAATGAGCGTGCTATCATTTAAAAAATCGATTCCATAAAATCTATCATTATAAATACCGCCAAATGATTTCAACCATAAACTATCACCTTGCTTACTTTTTTTTAAAAAATAACCATCAATATCGTTAACCTGCCCATTATCGATATTTCCTACAAAAAACACAGCATCATCTGAGATTGCCATTGATTGATTTCCGGAGCCTATACTAACTGAGACCCTGGCTCCATTGCTTACAACAGACTCTGAGATGAATGCTGCTTCCAAATCAGTTATTGCCATTTTATGAACATACTCATACAGAGGAGGAGGAGAGCTGAGTACATCTAAATAGTATACAGAATCCTCTGTGGCAATTGAGGCAATCTGCTCTGGAGGATCAAGGTAGAGTGCTTTTGAAAACGGAGCCTGTCCGAACAGAGTGCCTTGCATTAAGGATAAGCAAAAGGGTATGAACCAAAGGTTTTTCATGATTCCGTATTGTAAAACAGCAGTGAGGGCATTCCCCCACCGCTGTAGATAGATTAAAATAATTACTTGACAATTCCTTTCAGCGTACCAATTCGTTCCCCTTCTGATACCGCTTCAAAGAAGTACAAGCCTGTAGGCTGCCTGCTCAAATCAATCTCAAAACGCTGTCCTTCCGGGAATTCCAGGCTATAGATACTACGTCCTGCCAAGTCTCTGATTTCAATCAGGATGGGCTCAGCGTAATACTGGCCAAGGTCTAAAGTGAATGCCCCGGAAGATGGGTTGGGTGCGATACTTAGGCCAGGAACCGTATTATTTGCTTCTGTTCCCGGAAGCTCAACCCCAAGCGGTAATTGATAGTCCGGCCAAAATTGACGGTCTAGTAACAGCCCCAGCAAAGCCCTGGCGTAACTGCTTTCCGGGGCTGAATGTATATAGAACATGTTAAGCTATTTTAAAAGATTTAGAATACAGATAGACAGCGGCTGAAAGTTTATGTACTCTATATCAATAGTAACATGGTTAGCCACAGATGATCGCAGTACATTTTTCATCAAGCGCATACTGCAAGATAACATTTTAGCTCAAAGCTCGATTACCAAATCAAAACTTCAACATTGTGAGGGCTTGTTGCTGGTTCAATAACCTGGCACAGCGCACCGGGTGAATCCCCCGGCAATGGCTTGGCTTAGTGCACCCGGTGAGGCTGTCTCGCCCGGCGCACTCCCTTCGCCGGGCGTACTGACCAAAAGCGCACCGGGTGAATGCCCCGGCAGTGTCTCGGCTTAGTACACCCGGTGAGGTGGTCTCGCAAAACCTGACTTTAATCACCCGCCCCCAATGACCTCCATCACCCAAAACGAGGTGAGCCTGCCCTAAATTTGCCCCATTGAATTGACCTCACAAACAAGACACACATGACCGCGCAGCAATTGCTCGACAAATACAATGTCGCCGTTCCCCGCTACACGTCTTACCCTACTGTACCTTACTGGGATGCTTCCTGCCCTTCCACCGGAGATTGGAAAGGGAGTGTACTGCAGGCTTTTGGCGAAAGCCGCGAAATCAGCCTTTACCTCCACCTGCCGTTTTGCGAAGCGCTTTGCACCTACTGTGGCTGCAATAAACGCATCACCAAAAACCACGCTGTGGAGTCGCCTTACATCGAGGCAGTACTCAAAGAGTGGGCCCTGTACCGCGACTTGCTGCCGGGCCGCCCTATCCTCCGGGAGCTGCACCTTGGCGGGGGCACGCCGACGTTCTTTGCGCCGGAGAACCTGCACCACCTGCTGTCCAATATCCTGAAGGATGTGGACCTGGCAGAGGACTATGAGTTTGGCTTCGAAGCTCACCCGGGCACGACCTCTGCCGAACACTTGTCCACCCTGCGCGATCTCGGCTTCACCCGCCTGAGCATCGGTATTCAGGACTTCGCACCGGAGATCCTGGAAATTATCAACCGCAAACAGACTTTTGAGGATGTACGCTTCGTAACCGAAAAGGCACGGGAACTGGGCTATGAATCCATCAACTACGACCTCATCTTCGGGCTGCCCCTGCAAACCCCGGCCCACATCATGGAGACCATCCGCAAGACCAAAGCCCTGGCACCGGAGCGCATTGCCTTTTACAGCTACGCCCATGTGCCCTGGATCAGCCCTGCCCAAAGAGCCTACTCCGAGGATGATTTGCCGAAAGGTAAAGACAAACGAGCGCTCTACGAGCTGGGGCGGGAACTGCTGGAAGAAGCGGGCTACGTGGAAATCGGCATGGACCACTTCGCACTGCCCAAAGACAGCCTCTATCAGGCTATGCAGGAGGGCGCCCTGCACCGGAGTTTCATGGGCTACACCCCATTCACGACCCACCTCAACCTGGCACTGGGCGCTTCCTCCATTAGCGACAGCTGGGGCGCTTTTGTGCAGAATGAGAAAAAGATCGAGCGCTATCAGGAGCTGGTCAATGCCGGGGAGCTGCCCATCGTAAAGGGGCACCTGCTGACGGAAGAAGACCGCACCCTGCGGCAGCACATCCTCAACATCATGTGCCGCTACCGGACGAACTGGGCCGATGCCGGGCTGCAGTGCGAGGCGCTCTACGCCGGGCTGGACCGCATGGACGAGCTGGAAGCCGACGGGCTTATCATCCGGCGCCCCTTTGAACTCGAAGTGACCGATATCGGCAAGCCGTTCATCCGCAATATTTGCATGGCGCTTGATGCCCGCTACTGGCGTAAGAAGCCCGAGGGGCAGCTCTTTAGTCAGGCGGTTTAGGCCTTGCCAAAGTCAAGCTTTGCAAATGAATCCCCTTTTCCCCATCAAGATTGGGGATTAAGTTGTTACTTTTGATGAACTTTTAACCACAACCCGGTTGATTATGCATTGGAAAGTTGGATTGTACCTCATTGTACTGGCGGCCATCACCTGGTCCTGCCAACCGACAAACCCCAATTATCAGGAGGACATCAATGACGCAGCTTACTTCCATGAGTCCATGAAGAAGCTGAGCGACGTGATTGTGTACGATATTTTTTCGCCACCGGTCGCGAGCCGCATCTATGCCTACGCGAGCATTGCGGGCTACGAGGCCCTGCAGCCGGACTATCCGGAATACCAAACGCTGGCCGGCCAAATCAATGGTCTGGAAGCATTGCCGCAGCCCGAGGAAGGGCAGGTCTACTGCCACCCGCTTGCGTCCCTGCATGCCTTTCTGAAAGTCGGCAAAGCCCTGACATTCTCAGAAGACAAAATGGATGCCTATCAGCAGGAGCTCTATCAGCGCCTCGACAGCATACATGTGCCAGAGGATGTCTGGGATCGTTCCCTGCTGTACGGAGAGGCGGTAGCCGACCATATTCTGAAATGGGCAGACAAGGATATGTACAAGCAAACGCGGACATATCCCAAGTTTTCCATCAATGATGACCCCGCCCGCTGGCAGCCCACGCCCCCTGACTACATGGACGGTATTGAGCCTCACTGGCGGGAAATCCGGACGCTGGTGCTGGAATCTCCACAGCAATTTACACCACCGCCGCCCACGGAATTCAGTACGGAAAAGGACAGCAAGTTTATGCAGGAGACCATGGAGGTCTACAACGCCCTCGCTGTTGCCGATACTACTGAGCAAACGGAACGCCGGTCAATTGCTAAGTTTTGGGATTGCAATCCCTACGTATCCCACCACACTGGTCATGTTATGTTTGCCACCAAGAAAATCACCCCGGGCGGTCACTGGATCGGCATCACCAAGATTGCCTGTGAACAGGATGAGGCCAGCTTTATGAAAAGTGTGGAGGCGTATACCCTGACCTCAATCGCCCTGTTTGATGGTTTCATCAGCTGCTGGGACGAGAAATACCGGAGCAATCTAATCCGGCCCGAGACGGTCATCAACAAATACATTGACGAAGACTGGGTGCCAACGCTCCAAACGCCACCATTCCCGGAACATACGAGCGGGCATAGCGTGATTTCCCGCGCTGCCGCTGTAGCCCTGACTTCGATTTTTGGCGATGACTTTGCCTTTAATGACACCACCGAAGAAGAATATGGCCTGCCCGCCCGTCAATTCAAGTCCTTCTACCACGCTTCCAACGAAGCAGCCGTGAGCCGCCTGTACGGGGGCATTCACTACCGCCCGGCCATTGATTACGGAGTGGCACAAGGCGAAAAGGTGGGCGAATATGTGGTCGAAGAACTACAATTAAAGCAGCAACTGAGCTCGAAGTAACCCATGCCGGGGCTCGACCGCAAACTCACCCTCTACGGGCTCACCATGATTGCGGTGGGCTCCTGTATCGGTAGTGGCATCTTTGTAACGCCCTACGAGGTGGCGGCGGCGGTGCCCCATCAGGGCATTATCTTGTTGGTGTGGATACTGGGCGGGCTGATTGCCCTAACCGGTGCGCTGACATTCGCGGAGCTGGGCGGCATGTTCCCCACTGCAGGCGGTGTTTATGTCTTTCTTCGGGAAGCTTACGGCCCCTTTGCCGGGTTCCTGTACGGCTGGACCATCCTGCTGGTCATCAACACCGGCGCTTTGGCGGCACTGGGCATTGCCCTGGCGGAGTACCTTTCCTTTTTCTACGCTTTTTCGGCTTCCGCCAAAATCGGGATAGCCATTGGGGTGATTGCCGGGCTGACCCTGTTCAACCTGGTCGGCGTCAGTGCCAGTCAGTGGCTGTCGAATGTCTTCACCGGGCTGAAGCTGCTGGCCATTGCCGGGCTGATTGGGCTGGGCTTTTGGTTTTATGATGCGCAGCAAGTCACATTCGATCCTTTCACTGCCCATAATCTACCTGATAACATCCTTTCTGCTTCCCTTCTGGCACTGGTTGGCGTTCTCTGGTCTTTTGGCGGCTGGCACCATGCCTCTTATCTGGCGGGGGAAGCCGTAGCGCCGCAGCGTACCGTACCCCGGGCGATGGTGCTGGGCGCGCTGATTGTCACGCTTACCTACGTGCTGGTCAATATCGGCTACATGCTGCTCCTTCCGGTGGAGGCGATTGCGCAAACGACCCGGGTAGCCGGGGATGCAGCGGCAGTAGTACTCCCTGCAGGCGGGCAAATTATGACGGTCGCTATTGCCATTTCCATCTTCGGCACGATAGGAATTTACACCATGTCTGCTCCACGCATCTACTTTGCTATGGCGCGGGATAAGGTGTTCTTCCCGCAACTGGCTAAGGTGCACCCCCGTTTTCACACCCCGGCGGCAGCCATGTTGGTACAGGCCGCCTGGGCGGTACTGTTGTTACTGTTCTGGGGCACCTTTTCCGACCTCATCACTTACGTCACCTTCATGGATATTGCCTTTATGGCGCTGGCAGGCGGCAGCATCTTCTACTTCCGCCGGAATCAGCCCGAGCGGGATCGGGTATACCGCTGCTGGGGCTATCCGCTGGTGCCGGGCATTTTCGTGTTCATCAGTACGGCTTTTGTCCTCAACACCCTTTACCAGCGCCCGGTACAGGCCCTTGCCGGGTTGTTTATGCTGGGGCTGGGCATGGCTGCTTTCCGATTTTTCCGTCATAAATAAGGGTGGCGTTCGGCTTACAGCTGCCAATTCCCTATTTTAGTCGCAAATCAGATCAATATGACCGCCCTCAAGACCGCGACAACCCTTAAGGAAAAGATACAGCAACTGGCCAATGATTTTCATGCCGATGTGGTGGCCATCCGCCGGCACCTCCACCAAAACCCGGAGCTTTCCTATGAGGAAGTGCAGACCGGGCAATACATCGCTGCCCAACTGGAGGCGATGGGCATCCCCTATGAGCATGGGGTAGCTGACAATGGTGTAGTGGGGCTTATCCACGGCCGTAATGGCAGCAGCAAAGTGGTGGCTTTGCGTGCTGATATTGACGCGCTGCCCATCACGGAAGCCAACGAGGTGCCTTATAAATCCAAAAACGAAGGCGTGATGCATGCCTGCGGGCACGATGTGCACACCTCTTCCCTGCTGGGCGCAGCCCGCATCCTCAATACGCTCAGGGATGAATTCGATGGCACCATCAAGCTCATCTTCCAGCCTGCTGAGGAACGACTACCAGGCGGTGCTTCCATTATGATCAAGGAGGGCGTGCTGGAGAACCCCAGGCCCGAAAGTATTTTGGGGCAACACGTACACCCCCCCCTGCAAGCAGGTAAAATCGGCATCAAAGCCGGGCAGTACATGGCTTCCGCCGATGAGCTCTACATGACGGTGACCGGCAAGGGCGGGCACGGTGCCCTGCCGATGGACTGCATTGACCCCATCGTCATCACCGCCCACATCATCACGGCTTTACAGCAGATTGTAAGCCGCAATGCCAATCCTGGCACGCCAACGGTGCTCACCTTCGGGCAGATTGCCTCCACCGGGGGCGCTACCAATGTGATCCCAAATGAAGTCAAGCTCAAAGGCACTTTCCGTACTATGGATGAGCGGTGGCGCTTCGATGCCCACCAACGGATGAAGAAGATGGCAGAGAGCATTGCTGAGGGCATGGGCGGCCGTTGCGAACTGGACATACGGGTCGGCTACCCCGTACTGCACAACCACGAAGCACTGACGCATAAAACCCGCGCCCGGGCTGAGGCTTATCTGGGCAAAGAAAATGTAGTAGAGCTCCCCATACGAATGACGGCAGAGGACTTCGCCTACTATTCTCAGGAAATGCCCGCCTGCTTCTATCGACTGGGCACCGGCAATCCGGCAAAAGGCATCACTTCCCCCATCCATACCAATACCTTTGATGTGGACGAGGACTGCCTGGCGCTGAGCACTGGCCTTATGGCGTGGCTGGCTTTACAGGAACTGGAGGAAGCCTAGACATGGCCCGCCACAACGACATCGGCCATGCCGGGGAAGCCATTGCCAAGCGCTACCTGGAGGAACGCAGCTACCGCATTCTGGAAACCAACTGGCGCTACCGCCGCGCGGAGGTCGACCTCATTGCTATGGATGGGAAAACCTTGGTTTTTGTGGAAGTCAAAACCCGCAACACCACCGCCTTTGGAGAAATTGAAGACTTTGTGACCCGGAAAAAAGAGGATCTGCTGATCGCGGCAGCCCATGCTTATATGGAGCACATTGACCACGACTGGGAAATTCGTTTCGATATCATCGCCATCCTGTACCTCGATGAGCAATCGTACAGCTTGAAGCACATCGAGGATGCCTTTTTTCCGGGCCTGGAATAGTTACTAAAGCGCGCTGTCCCAGAATTGGTAAAGCTCATGACCAGTACCACCAGGCAGGAGGGCCGAGAGTTCAGCCAATAGAAGTGCCTTGCGTGGAGCCAAGTGCTGCTGCCGCTCCTGCAGGAAGAAGTCCGTTGCGGTCCGCCGCCCCTCGTCCGAAAGGCTGCGGTCTTCAGTGATACTCTCCCGCAGGAAGTCGATGCCCTTTGCCCAGGTCTTTAGACCGGCAAGCTGCACCAATACCAGATAGGTCTCCATTTCGGTACTGATGCCGGCCGTAGGTTCCCGGTCCCGGAGGTGGTTCAGGGCTTCTTCCAGATCGGCCTCCGTATCTTCAGCATTATGGTACACCTGCTCCTGATACTGCTGCTTTGCTGCCGCAAAATTGACAGCGCCTTTATGGAAAGAAAACAGGTCGCTGCGTACCTGATCCAGTACCAGAATATCGGGTAGAGCTCTCATCAGCGTCTCGTCCCGGGACATGCGGATGCGCTTTTCGCTTTCAAGCCGATTGAAAGTTTGCAACGCTTCCAGTGCCGACTTTTTTGAGACATCGTAGGCATTCAATTTCCATTCGCAGAGGGCTTTGAGGGCAAGGGCGTTGCCTTCCAGGTTATTTCGCGAAAGCTGGCCGCGCTTTTTCACGGCCTTGCTCACGTGCCGGTAGGCGACTGCATAGGACAAGGTTGGTGATACAAACACACCCGACTGGGGTGTAAAGCGCTGCTGATTCTCAATGGTAGCGGCCTCGTTGAACGCTTTTTGAGCCCGGTCCAGTTGGCGCATTGCACAACCGGGCAAGAGTAGAGCGAGCGTCAGTCCGAGGAAGAGAAAACGAGTCATCTTAATCATTTTAGTTAATATTTTGAGGGTTATGGTAAAGCACTTCCGTTAATATCTCCAATTTTTACAGCGATCATATCTGGCAACTGCACCGCTTGCGCTGGCAGGTCATCCACCATTAGCACTTCGGGCAGTGGCTCCGCCCAGGGGTTTTCCGGGTTGATAAAGGTATGGTTAGCGGGTATCAGGCGCCAGCTGTCCTGATCGGGCAGCTCCGTATCCAGATTGAGGATGAGTTTTTGCAACTGAATAAGGTCAAGGGTGGTGATGGATTGAGAGTTATTGGCGTCCGCTGCTATGCGCAGGTAGGGATTGTCCAGGGGGCTAATACCCAGGATATGCTGGCTGATGAGGATGAGATCGAAAGTGGAAAGGCCATTGATATCATCGCCATCTTTAGAAAAGCTCAGGGTGAAGTTTTGACCAAAAGATAACCCGCTGATGGCATAATTACCGTTGTCGGTATCCAGGTTAAGCCCAATTTCGTCTATGGAAACAGTGGCATCGGTGGCATCCCCAAAGGCAGTCCGTATTGCGCCTGAAATGGTGCCCCCGGTTTGAGGCAAGTCTTCCAGGTTAATGCTGTACATAGACCGGCCGTAGGTGCCAGCGTAGAGCGTACGCGTAGGCTGATGCAAGCAAAGATCGCCAATCACCACAGGGGGCAGGCCAAAGCCCAGCGGCTGCCAGGTCAGAGCCCCGTTGTAGCTGATGTAGACGCCCACGTCGTTGCCCAGGTAAAGGTGTTCCGGGTTTTCAGGATCAATGATGATCTCGTTCACCGGTACTTCAGGGAGCCCGAAGGAGACATCCTGCCAGGTTTGCCCGCCATCTTCGGTTTTGAACACGTGGGGCAGGTAGTCATCAAACCGGTAGCCGGAGAAGGTGACGTATGCGGTTAAGCTGTCCACCGGGCTTGCAGCAACACGCGTCACCCAGCGGTCAGGCAGGTTGCCGGAGACATCCTCGAAGGTCAGCCCGCCATCGGTACTCTTCTGCACGAAGCCGTTGTCGGTGCCTACGAAGATAATATTTGTATCCACCGGAGAAACAGCGATGTCTGTAAGCGTGCCATAGACCAGATTGCCGGGTTCATCGGGCCCGGTGAGGTTATCGCTCAGGATATTCCAGAATACTGCCCGGTTGGTCGACTTGTAGAGGCGGTAAGTACCGTAGTAAAGGCTATTCGGATTGAGCGGATTGAGGGCCACGGGGGTACTCCAGTTGCGCCGGTCCCCGCTCATAATGCCATTCAGGGCAGCGAAAGAGGGGATGCCGCCGGCTACGGACCGCCGTAGTCGTCCACGCTGAGATTCCAGATAGACGAAGTTATTATTGGTAGGGTCAACCAGGCAGCGGAAACCATCGCCACTCCAGATCAGGCCCCAGTCATCCAGCCCCGCTGTAGTGGTGCGTATGGTGCCATTATCTTGAGTACCGCCGAAGCGACGGTCGGGGTTGAGGTTGGCGACCTCACAGGTATAAAACTGCGTGATAGGTAAAGTGGGCTTATGCGTCCAGGTTTCGCCATCGTCTTCTGAAATGTACAGCCCGCCATCGTTGCCCAGGACCATGTAATCCGGGTTGTTGGGATCAATATAAAGGTCATGCTGATCAACGTGTACGGAAGTGCCCGTGATATTGGTCCAGCTTCCACCGCCGTTGTCCGTTCGGTAGAGCCTGAGGCTGGGCAGAAATATCGTTTCCGGTAAATGCGGGTGGGGGAACAAGCGGCCAAACCACCACATAAAGTCAACGCCATTGACACCACTTATACCAGCATTATACCAGCTGTCGCCACCATCGTCACTTCGGTAAACGGCCTCCAGGTATCCGACCGTATCAATCAGTTGGGCGTAGATCATTTGCGGATTAGCGGGCGACAAGGCCAGGCCGATACGACCGGTTGCTCCGCCCGGCAGCCCATTGGTGAGGTGCTCCCAGGTATCGCCGCCATCATAAGAGCGGTAGATACCAGAGCTATTGCCGCCATAACGATAGTAGCCAGGCGTACGTACCCGCTCCCAGGTAGCCGCATAAATGGTATCGGGATTGTGCGGGTGCAGGACCAGGTCAATCGCTCCTGTGGAATCGTTGAGGTATAAAACCTGCTCCCAGGTTGTGCCGCCATCATCCGTACGGTATACGCCCCGCTCCGGATTATCGGCATAAAGTCGGCCCATGGCTGCCACATACACCCGGTTAGGGTCCTGTGGGTGCACCTCCAGCCGGCCAATGCTCCCACTTTGCTCCAATCCAATGGGCTCGAAGGAAGCACCGCCATCGGTGCTCTTGTACATACCTACACCATCGTAGGCTATGGAACCACCACCTGCATTCGCTTCCCCGGTCCCCACATAGATGATGGAGGGGTCAGAAGGAGCAATATCCAGGTCGCCCACGGAGAGGCTGATCTGATCATCAAAGACGGCCTCAAAGGTATCCCCACGGTCATAAGAACGAAATACGCCCCCTGAGGCCGCCCCGACCCAGAGGGTATCCGGGAAATCCGGATGCACATCAAGAGCAGTGATCCGGCCACCGATATTCATGGGGCCTTCAAAATTCCAGCTTGCATTTTGCGGGCTGCGCGCCAGCTGTTGCGCGACCGCTTGTTGATGCTGCCGTACACTGCGGGTGTATACTTTGTGGTTGATGCCACCCGGATACGCCCGCTGCCGGAATAGCCAGTCGCTGGGCTCTTCCTCCTCGTATGCTTCTTCGTACTTATCAAGACCAGGGTCAGACTGGCAGCCCTGCCCAAACAACGCAAGCAAAATAAAATATAGGATTAGGTTTAAGTTTCTCATAGGGATTACAATTGAAGCGCCTAAAAGGCAATATAACCGATACCAATGGCTCTGTGCAGGATATGAGGCTATCGGAGTGTTTTGAACTGAACCGCTCCAGCCACAAGATAAGGAATGACTTTTTATACAACCCCGGAATACAGCAAGAACTTGGACCAGATAAAGGTCTACTCGCCGTGTAGGGGTCATTGCTTTTCCGCCAATACACTGTTAGTGCAGGTGAAGGCGGGAAAAGTACTAGAGGCAGGGTGCTTTAGCAGTTAACCTCCTGCATAGCTATGAAAGGCAACTTGCTTAAAGCGGAATTAGTGGATACACCTTCATCTTTGCCAAAAAAAGAAAGGGCGGAAGGTTAACCTTCCACCCAGTCTTTGTGTGGCACTTGCCCTTACCCCCCAATAACGAGCAAGCACGCACTTCTTGAAATGCCTGATGGCATTGATATTTAAAAGGTCCTATTGCGCGAGCAACGGGTCAACTACCCCCCAGTATTGACCACGCTGCTCACAACAATAGACCTTTGTAAGCTACACGAGGCAGCCTACATCGGCTTTTATCCAGGCATGCGAATCGGGGGCGCACAACCTGTTGTTTATACACGACAAATACCTGCTTGGTACCACCGTGCAAACGATGTCTTGGTAAATAAGAAGTTGGTGTGTAGATAGGGGGTATTGCCCAAACAATGCGGGCGCACCTCTCTTTTTGAATAGCTCTTCTGGAACAGGCAAAAATCGTTTCGGCCTTATGACACAATATTAGAAAAAATCTTAATAAAGGTCAACTTTTAGCTTTATTGGTTGCTCTCTTTTTGCTCTTTCTGTCTACTTGTACGCCCTCCAAACAGTAAGGTTACGTCAAATTGTCAGTTTTTTTCGGCTGGCACGCCGTTTGCACGCACTCCTGTACCGGGCACTGCTGTAAGGTGCTGTATTCCTGATAGTTATTTGAATACACTTGCAATCAAAAAATTTAAAAAATTCCTGACCAATGCAGAAAGGCAACATATCTGTACAAACGGAGAACATCTTTCCGATCATCAAGAAGTTTCTCTACTCTGATCACGAAATTTTCCTGCGGGAGCTCGTTTCCAATGCGGTAGATGCTACCAACAAACTGCGTACCCTTGCTAAACGCGGTGATGCCAAAGGCGATATTGGCGATACCACGATTGAAATCCTGCTGGATGCGGAGGCTCAAACGCTGACCATCCGGGACAAGGGGATCGGCATGACTGCTGATGAAGTGCAAAAATACCTGAATCAGGTGGCTTTCTCCAGCGCATCCGAATTTTTAGAAAAATACAAAGATGATGCCTCCATCATCGGGCACTTTGGCCTGGGCTTTTATTCTGCCTTTATGGTGTCTTCTAAAGTGGAGGTCAAAACCCTTTCTTACCAGGAAGGCGCACAGGGTGTTACCTGGACCTGCGAAGGCAACCCGGAGTATACCCTGGAGGAAAACGACAAAGACTTCCGAGGCACCGATGTGATCCTGCACATCAATGATGAGGACAAGGAATTCCTGGAGAACCACCGCATACAACAGCTGCTCGACAAGTACTGCAAGTTCCTGCCGGTTGAAATCAAGTTCGGCACCCGGACTGAAACGGTAACAGAGGGGGAAGGCGATGACGCAGAGGAAAAACAAGTAGAGGTTGACAACATCATCAACAACCCTAACCCGGCCTGGCGCAAACAGCCTGCCGACCTGACGGATGAGGACTACAAAGCTTTCTACAACGAGCTCTACCCGTTCAGTACGCCACCGATGTTCTGGATACACCTTAATATCGACTATCCATTTAACCTGACCGGTATCCTGTACTTTCCTAAGCTGGGCAACAACTTCGAGGTACAAAAAAACAAGATACAGCTGTACAGCAATCAGGTTTATGTCACTGATGACGTAAAAGATATTGTACCAGAATTCCTGACGATGCTGCACGGTGTGATCGACTCACCGGATATTCCGCTGAACGTTTCACGCAGTTACCTGCAAAGCGATTCAAATGTCAAGAAAATTACCGGCTACATCACCAAAAAGGTAGCCGATAAACTGGCGGACCTTTATAAAAAGGAGCGGGACAACTTTATCAGCAAGTGGGACGACCTTGGCGTCTTCATCAAATACGGCATGATTTCCGATGAGAAATTCTACGACCGTGCCCTCCCCTTCACATTGGTGAAAAGCCTGGACGGCACCTTTACGCCAATTGACGAGTACAAAGAGAAAGTAAAAGAGCAGCAGACCGACAAGTACGATAAAATCGTCATGCTTTACACCCACGCTCCCGATCAGCACAACACCTTTACAGAAGCGGCTAAGAACAAGGGCTATGACGTGTTGATCTTCGACAACGTCATCGACAACCACTTCATGCAGCACCTGGAGCAAAAGCTGGGCGACGTGACCTTCGTGCGCGTAGACTCGGATACAGTCGACAATCTGGTACAAAAAGATGAAGCTACCGAATCGGTTCTGAACGAAGAGGAGCAAAACACCGTAAAAGGCGTCTTTGAGAAAATCGTCACAGACCAGGGTAGCAGCGTAATTACCAAGGCCCTCTCACCGGAAGATCAGCCGGTAACCATTACCCGGCCGGAGTTTATGCGCCGCATGAAGGAAATGCAAAGCTTGCAGGGCATGAGCTTTGGTGACTTCCCCGATAGCGTCAACGTTGTCGTGAATACCAACCACCCGCTTGTAGCGCAAAAGCTGCTCAAGGAAGAGGACGAAGGCAAACAGCAGGAGGTAGCCGACTACCTGTACAAGCTGGCTATGCTCAATCAGCAAATGCTGAAGGGTGCAGACCTGACCGCCTTTATCAACAAGAGCCTCAACTTCCTGAAGTAAGCAGGATTAAACGTTAATACAGATAAGCCCTCAGCCCATTAAGAATGGGTACTGAGGGCTTTTTTGTTCTTCAGCGCTACCATCAAGGTTCCAGCTCCGCTTCCAGGCGGGCCGCTTTTTCAGCCCTAGCACCCTGGAAAGCAGTCTGGCTCAGCAGCTGCGATGCCACATCTAGTTCATCGTTCTGAATATGGGCTAAAACGAGCAGCCAGTACAGGTCTTCCGTTTCTACGTTGTCCGATTCCAGCTGATGCAGGATATGGATAGCCCGCTCCGGCTGCCAGTTTCCGAGCAGCGCACTAGCCATCAAAAGCCGGGCCTGATCATCTTCAGGATAGGCATTCAGGTGCTGCTCCAAAAAAACAATACTGGCTTCAAAGTCCTCATTTTCGTACAGCTGCAATGCCGTTTTAAGCTCCGGTTTAGATGAGCTGCCCGGGCTGACTACTGTTCCCCGTAAATTGAGGTAGGCTGGCTGAACTGGCTCGTAAAAAGCTGCAAATACAGTCTGATGCCGGGTAGCCGCCTGATACTGCCAGAGTGCGTATGCTCCGGCCATAATGAGCAGGATCGCCGCCGCCCGGTTCATCCACACCCGTGGCAATGGGCGCCTACGTACCGGAAAATGCATTTGCCCCAGCTCTTCTAATGCAGCTTCATCTGCTTCCGAAAAAGAATGCTCTGTGTACCCTTCTGTAGCAGCAGCACACAATGGGCAGTCCAGCAAATGCGCCTCCACATCATGCACCTGGTCTGGGGCAAGCTCATGGCGGGCATACCTTTGGAGCTCCCGCGCTGACAGGCAGCGCCGCTCCTTAAAAAATGATTTCATACTCCAGATTTTAAGCGGCCGGCACCGATACCGATACCGCTACGGCCTCTCCGACAGTAGCTCCCGTAATAGTACAGACAGCTTCCGCCGCCCGTTTTGTAGATAGCTTTTTACCGCTTTTAAATCATACCCCAGTGTTTCGCTGACCTGTTTATAGGTCATTTCTTCGAGGTAAAAAAGCTCAATGCATTGGCGCTGTTTTGTCTCCAGTTGTTCCAGCGCCTGCGGTAGCAAGTCGGATAAATGAGGGTGTTCTCTACTTATATGTCGCAGCAACCCCTCATTTTCCACAAATTCGTCGGCACTTTTTTCAAAAAAAGTTTCTTCGCCGCTTAAAAAGGGGCCGGCAGCCTGTACTCTATACCTGGATATACAAAGGTTTCGGGCAGTACGATTGAGCCATCGGGGCAAAGAATGAATTGCTTTGGAAGCAGGCACTTCCATTAAGGCCGCAAAGGTCTCCAAAGTGGTGTCCTTGCGATCTGCCACCTGATGCAGGTGGGTGCAGCATAATTTATAGACCAGATGGTGATAACGCTGATAAATTTCCTGAAAGCAAGCCTCGTCCCGCCGCTCCTGCCATGCGGCAAGAAGTTGTTCGTCGGTCCAGTCTGATAGCCTGCGCGGAGCAAAGCGGAGGAAGAGCTTCATACCAATGCTGTAAGTCTATGCAATATAGTGAACTTGCCACAAACCACCAGCAAGTTGTTCAACGTGGTGTACTTAGAGGAAAAATAGAGCGCGCGTCCGTATAAATTATGGAATCATCCATTTGGGGTTGCCAGGGTTTAGTTTGAAAACACATCAGTTTTTATCCGGGCAGCAAGGAAGTGACAAAGCAGGGAAATAAAGCTTTTCGCGTATTTAATCTATTTTATCATTTTTTTGATTACAAACCATTCTGCATGGCGATCGGTTGTAATAAAAAATATTTTATGCCACAAAATGCCGATCAAAACAAACAAACCGCTATAGCCTATTATGAAATGGCCTTTAACGGAGCCCCAAAGGAAGCCGTTGAACGCTATGTAGGCGATCAGTATATTCAGCACAACCCATTGGTGAAAGACGGGAAAGCAGGGTTCATAGAATACTTCGAACGCATGGCTGAAGAATACCCGGATAAGCAAGTGAATTTCGTAAGAGCGGTTGCTGAGGGTGAATTAGTCGCTTTACACACCCATCAAGTATGGCCCGGACAGGAGGAATATGTCACTATGGATTTTTTCCGGTTTGACGAGCAAGGGAAAATTGTCGAGCACTGGGATGCTATCCAACAAATACCCAACCATTCCGAAAATGGCAACCCGATGTATTAATCCGGCTGTCCGAAATAGGCCCGGTAAATCCGTTTGCGGGGGTAGAAACCAATGAAGATGGCCGGGTACATCAGTAGCGTAACAAGAGCGTTGGGGCCTTTGAAAGTAATATCATCGACGATGCGGGAGGTATGCTCCGTGACTTTTTCCACCACATGACGGTGGCGCCAGTACCGAAGCGGAAAAGGCAGGGTCTCTCCCTCATCCACGAAGTAGGCCTGCTGCTCGTCAACCCCATCTTCAGTAATCAGGCTGACCCAATCCGCCTTAATGGGGCTGAGGAAACGGAGGTGTACCCGGTCGCCTTTTTTGGAGCCCGTGAATTCCACGATTTCAAGTTGACCCTGTTTGGGGGTTAGTGCCTCAAAAAGGTCACGGTCGAAGCGCTCCATTACTGCTTTGTAATTTCCGCTGACGGTAGTTGTGAGCTTCAGATTCATATTTCCATTTTGTCAGATGCTCAACGCCCGTTGGTGGGCTTTGTTTACAGGCTTGTTCGGATTTCACAGTCCGGGCTGCTCTTACCAACTTAGTCTGAGTGATTCATTAGATTTGCAGAGAACCAACCAAAATGAAATCATGCGATTGCTAAAGCCTGTTTACCGTTTGCTGCTAGCCGCGCTCCTGACACCATTTTGGCTGTCTGCGCAAAACAGCGATACTGTACCCGTAACGCTGGAAACTCCTCACAATACAGCACTGGTGCATCTGCACTACCTGCAACCAGCTACCTATGAGCCCGCTGCTGCCGCCCGCACGCTTTATGGTGTAGCCGACAGCACCCAGGCAAGCCGCCTTGCCATCAAGCTCAAGCAGGTTTATGATGGGCTTGGCCTTTACGTCCGCCTTAACCGAATACCGAAGGAAGCCGATTATGTCGATTCCACGGTTGCACAATCGGTTTTCACACCCTTCCCTAACGAACTGCCTCAGGTTTATCTGGAAAAAGTGGACGGGCGATGGTATTACTCAGAAGAGACCGTCAGTCAGATCAACACCTTGCACGAAGAGGTCTACCCCTTTGGGACGGACCTCCTCCTGCAGCTTATTCCACATATCGGTGAACGGGAAATACTGGGTCTGAAAGCCTGGCAACTGGTGGGCTTGCTCCTGCTTTTGATTTTGGCTATTCTGGTCCATTTTGTACTTAGCCGGCTGCTCAAACCTGTGGTCAGAAAGCTCTCCCACTCCCGGCTCTACCCATCCCTGGTGCCGCCCAAGCTGGTCTGGACCATTGCTCGCCTAATCAGCGTGCTGGTGGTGATAAGAATGCTCAAGCTGTTCGTACCCACCTTGCAGCTCCCCATTGAAGCGGCCAATTTTACTATTGTGGTGATCAAACTGGTGACGATTGGGCTAGTAGTGGGCATTTTGCTGCGCATCCTGGACGTCATTATCCTGTATGCCGGAAAGGGCGCCCAAAAGACCGAGAGCAAAATGGACGAGCAGCTGCTGCCGGTCATCGAACGCGGGGTGCAGTTCCTGATTTTTGCAGGAGCCATCATCCAGATGCTGCGGGTATTTCAGGTGGACATCACCACCCTTATTGCCGGCATTTCCATCGGCGGCTTAGCCATTGCCCTGGCTGCCCAGGACACCATAAAGAACCTCTTTGGCTCCCTCACTATTTTCATGGACAAGCCCTTCCAAATCGGGGACTGGATCAATTTCGCTGGTGTGGACGGTACGGTAGAGGAAGTCGGCTTCCGGTCTACCCGGGTGCGCACTTTTGCCAATTCCCTGGTGTATGTACCCAATGGGAAGGTGGCAGATATGGTGGTAAACAACTACGGGCTACGGCAATACCGGCGGTACAGTACCACGCTTGCGCTGACTTATGACACGCCCCCGGAACTGATTGAGAAATTTGTAGAGGGATTGAAAGGTATTGTTGCCCGCCACCCGCTTACGCGCAAAGACTACTACGAGATCCACCTGAATGGCATGGGGGCACACTCACTGGATATTTTGTTTTATATCTTTTTTGAAGCCCCAAGCTGGTCGGAAGAATTAAAAGGCAGGCACGAAATCCTGCTCGAAGTGCTCAAATTGGCGAAAGCCCTTGGTGTGCGGTTTGCCTTCCCTACCCAAACCCTGCACCTGGAAGAAATGCCAGGCACTACGCCAACCACGCCGCATTACAACACAGACCCTAACGAGCTGGACCGGCGGCTTCAGGATTTTATGAAGCAGCACAGTCAAAATTAAAGCCGCTTCCTCCTAAAATGAAAATCCCCCGCCCGGCGATTGCCAGTGCGGGGGATTTTTTATTTAGACCCATGTCAGCAATTAGCCATTCATGGAAGTCAGGAATTCTTCGTTGGAAGAGGTATTGACCATGTGCTTGCGAAGGAACTCGAATGCTTCGTCCGGCTTCATATCGGCCAGGTGATTGCGGAGGATAAACATCCGCTGCAGGGCATCTTTGTCCAGCAGAAGGTCTTCGCGGCGTGTGCTCGACTTGGTAAGGTCGATCGCAGGGTAGAGGCGCTTGTTCGCCAGGGAGCGGTCAAGCTGCAGCTCCATGTTACCGGTGCCCTTGAATTCTTCGAAGATCACACCGTCCATCTTGGATCCGGTATCGATCAGGGCAGTCGCCAGGATCGTCAGAGAGCCACCGTCCTCAATATTACGGGCAGCACCGAAGAATTTCTTAGGCTTGTGCAGGGCGTTCGCTTCCACACCACCGGAAAGTACCTTGCCACTGGCAGGTGCTACGGTGTTGTAAGCCCTTGCAAGACGAGTGATAGAATCCAGCAGGATAACTACGTCATGCCCGCTTTCCACAAGGCGCTTGGCTTTTTCCAATACGATATTCGCTACACGCACGTGATTGTCAGCAGGTTCATCGAAGGTAGAGGAGACCACTTCTGCATTCACACTACGCTTCATATCGGTCACTTCCTCCGGGCGCTCATCGATCAGCAATACGATCATGTAGCACTCGGGGTGGTTTTTGGCGATTGCGTTGGCCACATCCTTGAGCAGGAAGGTCTTACCAGTTTTCGGCTGGGCAACGATCAATCCACGCTGTCCTTTACCGATCGGCGTGAAGAGGTCGATCATCCGGTTGCCAATATCTCGCCCGGTAGGCGAGCTGGTAAGGGTGAACTTCTCCGTTGGGAACAGTGGCGTGAGGTAATCAAAAGGTACCCGGTCACGGATATCCTGAGGCTCAAGGCCATTGATACGGGACACCCGCAACAGCGCGAAGTACTTTTCGCCGTCCTTTGGAGGGCGAATGGCACCACGTACGGTATCTCCGGTGCGCAAGCCAAAGAGCTTGATCTGAGAGGGAGAAACGTAGATATCGTCAGGTGAAGTCAGGTAGTTGTAATCGGAAGAGCGCAGGAAGCCGTAGCCGTCCGGCATCATTTCCAGGATGCCCTCGCCCTCGATAATACCATCGAGCTCAATATCAAACTTCTCTTCAGGTTCAGGCTTAGGCTCCTTCTCCTTACGCTTGGAGGGAGGCGGGCTGTCAGCCCTTTTCTTCTTGTCGTCTTTCCGGCTTTGCTCTCTTTGTTCGGGCCGGGGTGCTGCCTCTTTTGGCTTTTCCATTGGCTTTTCGGGCGTTTCTTCCGGAAGGTCCTGGTCCTCGTCCTGGTCCTCGTCGGGCTTTCTGCTGTCCGAATTGTCGTCATTGGCAACTTTCACCACCCGTCGTGTAGAGCGGCGGCGGCCTCCGTCTCTTTTGCCGTTGTCGTCCTCATCGTCATCCGAATCATTGGTCCGTCGGTTAGGCTTTTTGTCTGAAGAGCGGCGTTTGGGCTTGCTATCCTTTTCTTCTGCTTCGGCGGAATCCGTATCCGTACCTTCGCCAGAGGCAGCCTGATGGTCTAAAATTTTGTAGATCAGTTCTTGCTTATTCAGGCGTTTGTAACCGGAAAGCCCAAGTTTTTCGGCTAGTTCCCGGAGCTCTGGAACCAGCATGTAGTTTAACTGTGATATATCTAACATAGTATCGCTGTGTTACTTAGAGTTTGATGTGTGTGTCGCTTAAGGACGGTTTGTGTGGTTAATGAAATGAATGAGTTTGGGGAAATAGTAAAAGCAGAGGCATGAAAAATTCTTGCTATTCCTATGGATGAATTCTTGGGTAAAACCCAGAAAGCCACTCCTGAAGACAGGGGGCAAGCGAATTCATTCAAGCTAAATAAGATGTTCAGGAACATCCAAAACACATGACGTGTCACTTAAAATCTTAACCTTTATAAACTTGCAGGAATAAGCAGGATAGAATTTGTGCGCCTTGGATCGCTCTTACAGAGGCTGTATTGGCGTGCATTTGTGCTTTGGTGCTACAAAAATACGTTTATTTTCTGAATTCAAATAGTATCTTTGCAAAAATTAAACTGATTATTCTTCCATAAGTTCGATCGGGCACTGCCACCCGCAAAAATACGTAAACGAAAACCGCATCATGCTGGAACTTAACTTTCTGAGAGTCAACACCGAACGCGTAAAAGAAGGCCTCAAGGTCCGCAACTTCTCAGATGAAGCACTATCTATTGTAGACGACATTATTAATCTTGATGACCGCCGCAAAGCCACACAGACGGAACTGGACAGCCTGTTGGCGGAGCGCAATACCCTCTCCAAGGAAATCGGGCAGCTTTTCAAGTCAGGCCAAAAAGACGAAGCTGAACAAAAACGCAGCCGGGTCAATGACATCAAAGAGGAGGCAGCCAGCCTTGAAGATGCCCTGAAATCTATAAAAACCGAGTTGGACGAAGCTCTTTATCAGGTCCCCAACATTCCGCACCCTTCTGTGCCCAAAGGCTCTACCGAGGACGACAATGAAGTCCATAAAGCCTGGACCGAAGATTTGCCAGAGATGGGCGATGGAGCTTTGCCGCACTGGGAGCTGGCTCAAAAATACAACCTCTTTGACCTGGAGCTGGGCACCAAAATCACGGGTTCCGGCTTCCCACTGTACCGGGGCAAAGGGGCTCGCCTTCAGCGGGCGCTCATCAGCTTTTTTCTGGATGAAGCCAATCGCGCAGGGTATGAAGAAATACTGCCCCCGCTCATCGTCAATGAAGATTCCGCCCGTGCCACCGGACAGCTGCCGGATAAAGAGGGGCAGATGTACCATATAGAAAAGGATGGGTTTTACCTGATCCCTACCGGTGAAGTACCGATCACTAATATTTTCCGGGACGAGATCCTGTCTGAAGACGACTTTCCGGTGAAACTGACCGGATACACACCTTGTTTCCGGCGCGAAGCAGGTTCTTATGGTGCGCATGTAAGGGGATTGAACCGCGTGCATCAGTTTGACAAGGTGGAAATTGTACGCTACGAGCATCCCGACCGCTCCTACGAGGCGCTGGAGGAAATGCTTGCGCACGTGGGCGGCCTGCTCGACAAACTCGAGCTGCCTTACCGTATCCTGCGCCTTTGCGGGGGCGACCTGGGCTTCACTGCCGCGCTTACGTTCGACTTTGAAGTCTATTCTGCGGCACAGCAAAGATGGCTGGAAGTGAGCTCTGTGTCCAATTTCGAAACCTACCAAAGCAACCGGTTGAAGCTCCGGTTCAAGGATGGCAAGTCCACCCGGCTGGCGCACACCCTGAACGGTTCAGCACTGGCATTGGCGCGTATTTTTGCCGCCCTGCTGGAGAACAATCAAACAGAAAACGGGATTATTATTCCTAAAGCACTTCGAAGCTACACCGGCTTTGACCTGATTGATTAACCCAAACGATTCGCACTGACAGAATCCTAAAATTACAAAGCTATGGTCTTTGATATGGGCTATATGATTGTGGCGGGCGTGATGTCACTGATCGGCATGTTCGTCAGCCAGCGGCTGAAGAGCAAGTTCAGCCATTATAGTCAAATTCCCCTGCGCTCCGGCCTGCCCGGTTATCAGATTGCCCAGCGGATGCTCGATCACTACGGCATACGCGATGTGAAAATCGTAGAGGGGCAAGGCTTTCTTACCGACCACTACAATCCGGTAAGTAAAACTGTGAGCCTTAGCCCGGACGTGTACCGGGGCAATACGATCGCAGCAGCAGCGGTAGCCGCACACGAATGCGGGCACGCAGTACAACATGCACAAGCCTATAGTATGTTGCAGGTACGCTCTGCGCTTGTACCGGTGGTCAATATCTCGGCGATGGCACAGCAGTGGCTGTTGATCATTGCTTTCCTAACCCTGTCTTCCATGCCTTCAATTATGCTGATCACGATTGTAGCGTTTGGGGTGACGGCTCTGTTCAGCTTCATCACCCTGCCTGTGGAGTTTGATGCCAGCAAACGAGCGCTGGCCTGGCTGGAAAGCAGCGGCGTAACCGGCGGGCAGGAGCAGGCAGGCGCTAAGGATGCCCTTTGGTGGGCAGCGATGACTTATGTTTCGGCGGCGCTGTCGGCGCTTGTGATGCTGCTGTATCTGTTTATGCGATACTCTGCTGCCACAAGGGATTAGCCGCAGTTATGGGCGCTGTAATGTGCAATTACTAAGATGCTGGCGGGGTTTCGGTCAAAAAGCGAAATCCTGCACAGCCCTAATAAATCGCTCGAATTTTATGTATTTTTGCCCTGCTCTGGCTAAAAACCGGTAATATTTACCGAAATCCCGGGGCAACCAAATTCATCCACTGCTTAAAACTTACGCTCATGCAACAGGAAGAAGTTGATATTTATATTGAGGCGGCAAAAGAAGGTATGGACCATGCCGTGGAACACCTGCAAAAAGAGCTACTCAAAATCCGTGCGGGCAAAGCTACCCCGGACATGCTCTCCGGCCTGACTGTGCCCTACTATGGTTCACAGACGCCACTAAATCAAGTCGCCAACGTAAGCACTTCTGATTCCCGCACCCTCGTTATTCAGCCCTGGGAGAAAAACATGATTCAGCCTATCGAAAAAGCGATCATGGAAGCCAACCTCGGTTTTACCCCGCAAAATGATGGCGAGGTAATCCGCATCAACATCCCTGCCCTCACCGAAGACCGCCGTAAACAACTGGTAAAGCAGGCCAAAGCGGCTGCTGAAGAATCAAAAGTAGGACTGCGAGGTGCCCGCCGCGATGCCATGGAACAGCTCAAAAAAGCAGTGAAAGACGGCTACCCGGAAGACATGGGCAAACGCATGGAAGAGGAGGTCGAGAACATGACCAAGTCTTACTCTGCCAAGATCGACAAGCTCGTTGAAGGCAAGGAAAAAGACATTATGACCATCTAAGGTACCGCCTAAGGTACTCCGCTGGCATCTCCTATTATTAATAATCAAAGATTTGGCTTGGTCTTTCCAACCAAATGCCCTACCTTTGTCGCACTTTTGAGAAAAGGTAGAATTTACACAGAAGGATAAAGAAAATACCGCAATGAAGCGTACATATCAACCCTCAAGAAGAAAGCGTAAGAATAAGCATGGTTTCCGTTCACGGATGGCAACGAAAAACGGTCGTAAAGTACTGGCAAGCCGCCGGAAGAAGGGCCGGAAGAAGCTGACCGTTTCTAACGAGACTCGACTGAAGTAATAGCAGGGGCAGTTTCGCCCCTTTCACTTACTACGCTTGCGCAGTGTGCGATATAAAAATGTACGCTGCGAAAAAAGATGGAGCTAAGCAGGAATTGCCCTGTACTTAGCTCCATCTTTTGTGTTTATATCACAAGCCTGGCACGGCAGGAAGGCAACCGCCCGCCTACTGTATATCGTCTCCCCTGAGTATGCGGTAGCGTTTCCGTGCTTCTACTGCCAGTGTGCTGTTGGAGTAATCAATAAATAGCGTTTCGTACAGCTCCTGTGCTTTACTCGGCTGCTTCAGCTGATTTTCGTAAAGCGATGCCAGTTGGAAAAGGGCATTGTCTGCGCGGATTTCATCCGGATGATTGTCTACTATTTCCTGTAGCAGAGCCGCAGCTTGCTCATAGTTGCGCTTTTTCTTTTGAATTTGCGCTTTCAGGTAGAGCACGTCGTCTCCCAGGGAATGGTTAGGAAAAACAGTTTTAAGGGAATCCATCTTTTCGAAAGCCTCCTCGAAGCGGTTCTGGAACACCAACAGGTCGGCATCAGCATACAGCTTGAGCGCTGTTTCTGTGGTATCTAGCCCAAGATTGTCCATAATAAATACGGATAAATCGAGCGCATCATTGGCAATCAGCTTCGAAGTTGAAGACTTTAGGATATCAAACTGTGCCTGTGCCCACTGAAAATCGCCGGCGTAGTAAGACAGGCGGGCATTCCGGAAGCGTGCCTCGTGACCAAGCAGATCTTCCTTAAACGCTTTATCTACCTGAGAATAGAGCAGTGTCGCTTCCCAAACCTCGCCCTGCATCAGGTAATAATCGGCCAATGACAGCTTTCCTCTGGCCTGAACGTTCGGGTTGACGTTCGGGTAAGCAATCATTTGATTGAGCAATTCAATGGCTTTGTCGAGGTCATTGATGTAGAGGGCTTCCAGCTCAGCGAGCTCGAGGATGATTCTGGCCGTCACTTTAGAGCGGCCAAATTCAGTCAGAAATTCTTCGTACTCTTTTTCCAGCTCCCGCAGTTCCTCCATCGTGTAATCGTACCCACTAACGAGCTGTTTACGCTTGGAGCGCAAAGACTGCCGCTTGGCGTCGAGGTAGTAAGGCGACTGAGGGCCTTTTTCATCCACGATATACTCGTAGGCTTTGATGGCGGCAGTGTAGTCCCCATCGTTGGCAGCGATATCGGCTAAGGCAAAGACCCTACCCCCATTTTCGTTGTACCGCCGGTCCAGTGCGCGCATCTGACGGAGTGCCCCGTTATAATCCTTTCGCTGGATGAACACCCAGGATAGAAGCTCAGGATAAAGCGGATTGTCTGCGTCTTCCTGAATCTTGGCGTAGAGTTGTTTTTGCACTTCCAGGTAATCCTCTGCATTCAGGTAGCGCTGCAGGATAGACTTTACCCGGGTGATACGGTTGGGCTCCGCTTCTATACTGACCAAATAGTTTTCGATCATTTTGGGAATATCTCCCTTGCGCCGGTATAATTCACCCAAGTCATAGGCAAAGATGTCCCTGTTTTTTAGCATTTCCGCCCCCCGTTCATAGGCAGCAATAGCCAGATCGTATTTCGTGAGCGTCATGAAGGCATTGGCCAGTCTTGTGACCTGTATCTGATTCTTGGGCAGCTTCTCAATAGCCGTCTTGTACATTTCTTCTGCCTCGTCATTTCTCACCTGCCGCTCCAGCAGCTTTCCGTACGTAACGTAGGTCTGTACATTATCGGGGTCGCGCCGCAGGTGTTTTTTAATGGCTTTCTCACTGGCATCATAGTCGTCCATAGACATGAGCGACTCAATGTAGCGGTCAAAATAGAAATCGTTATAATTCGACTCTTTGTACAGCTGCTCGTACAAAACGGAAGCCTTCTCAAACTCGCCGTCCCGGTAATACTGATTGGCCAGCTGCCGGTCCTGTCCAAAGGTTAAGGTAGTGAGGGTGCCTGTAAGCAGCAAAGCAAAAACCCATTTCAAGTGTCTCTTCTTCATCAATGTATCGTTGTAGCTATTATATCCCAAACGTTTTTCCAGAGGAAAAGGTATGCTTTTTCTTTTCAATTAACGGAGTAGCAGCAGGATTGGTTGGGCAGGTGGCCATAAAAGCAAAAACGGCTGACCGCTCCTCAGAGCCATCAGCCGTTTTATAGGAAAACCAAAGTAGTGTACTACTCAAGGCGGAAACGGACCGGCAGGTTAAACTGTACGCGAACGGCACGTCCACGCTGCTTACCGGGGATCCACTGAATTCCCTGTTCTTTCATCAGGTTAACCACCCGCAGTGCTTCTGCACCGGTTTGCGCACCGGGGTCACGCACGACGTTGGCATCTGTGATGGAACCATCCGTCTCTACAACGAACTGCACCACTGCAGTACCTTCCACACCGTTCTCCCGGGCAATAGCCGGGTACTTGATGTTTTTGTAGATGAATTCAAGCATTTTTTTATCCGCACACTGTTTACGCTCCTCTTTAGTTGGGAGGTCTTCACAGCCTGGGAAACGAGGCATGTCTTCCACAACCTTGAAAATTTCCTCCACCTTTGGCTTGGGTGGTGGGGGTGGCGGTGGTGGTGGGGGTGGCGGCGCGTCATCAACAACGGGCGCCTCTACGATCGTCTGATCGTCGATTGACTGGTCCTCGAACGTGACTTCTTCGTCTTCGAGAATTTCTTCATCCGGCACCTCTTCGATCACGGGTGGTGGTGGAGGTGGCGGCGGGGGTGGCGGTTCAGCCGTACGTGGGGGTTCTACCTCAATTTCATCCGGCAGCTCAAGCGCATCATCCGGAATATAAATCTCCTCTTCGTACTGTGTCCAGCCGAAGGCAAGCACAGTGAGGCCCACTGCAAGGGCGAGGCCGAGGTTGAAGTACGTACCGCTGTACTTAAAAGCATCAGCACCAGCGTACTTGGTTCTGGAGGTAAGCGATGAGCCGGAGTCGGATTGCTGTAACCCTTCTTTCGCACGCTTGGAATAAATACTGCGCATTACTACAATAAATGCAACGATGCCCACAGTAATTAGCGCCAGCGCGGTGGCTAATCCCCCACCAGTAATTGAAACATCCATACTGACAAGGTTTATTTTATCAAAAAACTAGACAATAATACACATGCTACGGAGCCGATAATATTAGCAAGAATATCGTAAAGCTCAAAAAGACGCCCCGGGAAAAACAAATATTGGACGATTTCTAAAGCAAAACCGAACGAACTGCTGATCACAATGGCCCAAAGAATGGGGTGCTTTTGCAGCCCCCTCATTCCAGACCGGGCGAATCCGAAAGCAAGCAGGCTCGCCAGTATAAAATAGGCGGCAGCGTGCGCGAGCTTATCGGGCTCCAGTAGTGAGGTTAACTTCGGTGGAGAGACTTGCCCTCCGGTTGAGAAAAAAATAAGCGCTCCTGCCCAAACGAGGGCAGGTAACAACATCGTTTTGTTGTTGTCTTTATTGGGTAGATGCAGCGCTTTGAGTTTTTGGTGTGTGATGGGGAAATAAAATTACTTTTTTTTAGCTGACCAGCTTTTTATAAGCTTCTGCATCCATCAGTTCTTCGAGTTCAGCAGGGTTGGTCATTTCAATCTTAACGATCCAGCCTTCTCCGTAGGGGTCTTCATTGACTAGCGTAGGGTTATCCCCATCTGTTTCATCAATCTGAGGATTGAATTCCAGTATTTTGCCAGAAACCGGCATAAAGAGCTCAGACGTTGTTTTTACGGCTTCCACGGTTCCGAAGACTTCGTCCTTATCCAGGGTTTCATCGACCGTTTCTACTTCAACGTAGACCAGCTCGTCCAGTTCGCCCTGCGCAAAATCTGTAATGCCAACATAAGCGATGTTGCCTTCTTCTACGCGGACCCATTCGTGCTCATTCGTATACTTGAGCGTATCAGGAAATTCCATATTTCTTAGAGTTATTTTCGTTTTCTGTTGCCAGGCTGAACCTACTTAGCGGTAGGGGGAATGCCCGGCGCGGTCAAAAATAAAGGAATTTTAGGAATAAAGGATTTTATAGACGGGAAGTTTGAACAGAGACAGACCGCAGGGAGGAAAAAAGGCAGCTGCCTTGGTAGACAACTGCCTTTTTTAAGTCGGTTAAGCTTCCTGCTCCATTTTTGCAAGGGTGCTTTTCACCCATTCCGTGGTAACGGATTTTGGCCGTTCCAGCGGGAAGCCCAGCGCGCGTGACCAGCATAGGGCAGAAAGCACACCCAATGCGCGAGACACACCGAACAGTACGGTATAGAAGCTGTATTCCTTCAGCCCGTAATGCACCAACAGTGCACCTGAGTGGGCATCCACGTTAGGCCATGGGTTCTTCACTTTGCCCAGGCTTTCCAGGATTGGCGGCACTACATCGAATATTTTCCAAACCACCTTGACCACTTCATCGTCCTTAATGTATTCTTCCGCAAAGCGCTTCTGCGCCATGAAGCGGGGGTCAGGCTGCCGCAAAACCGCGTGGCCGTAACCCGGAATGACCTGTCCGGCAGACAGCGTGCTGTTCACATAGTCGGCAATCTGCTCTTTGGAAGGCGACTTGGTTCCCAGGGCGTCCAGCATTTTGAAAATCCAGCGGATGACTTCCTGATTCGCCAGGCCATGGAGTGGGCCAGCCAGGGCATTCATACCTCCAGCGAGAGAGTAGTAAGCATCGCTAAGGGTGGACCCTACCAGGTGCGTGGCATGGGCAGAAGCATTTCCACCTTCGTGATCAGCGTGGATCGTCAGGTAAAGCCGCATGAGGTTTTTAAAGTCACCTCCCTCTATACCCAGCATATGGGCAAAGTTGCCGGACCAGTCCTGAGAGACATCAGGGGAGATGTGATCTCCATTGTGGTACGTACGGCGGTAGATGTAAGCTGCGATACGCGGCAACCGGGCGATGAGGTTCATCGTATCTTCATAAGTCGGATCCCAGTAATCTGCCTTGTCGATACCCTCATCGTAGCGACGGGCGAAGCAGCTTTCCGTTTGCATGGAAGCAATAGCAAGAGAGAACTGCGTCATTGGGTGGGTATTCACAGGTAAGCTGTCCAACACCTTAAAGGTGTGCTCCGGCACATGGCTTCGGGTTAGCCACTGCTCCGTGAGCCACTTGACTTCCTGCTCCGTTGGGATTTCACCAACCAGCATCAGCCAGAACAAGCCTTCAGGGCGAGGCTCTTTGCCATCGGGGCCTTTGGGGAGCACTTCCCGGAGTTCAGGGATGGAATAGCCCCGGAACCTGATCCCTTCGATGGGGTCAAGCTGGGAGGTTTCCCAAATCATGGTTTTGATACCGCGGGCACCACCATAAATCTGTTTCAGGGTGACTTCGTCAAATTTTTTGTTGCCGTGCTCTTTGAGCATAGCACGAATTTCAGTCCGCAGAGCGGTCGCTTTTTCGTTGAATTTCGTTTTTAAAGGATCCATTAATGCTTTATAGTTATTATGGTGTCATGTAAAAAGGTAACCGTACAGGTAAAACACAAGACAGCAAATCCTGTTCGTAGGTATTCTGCCGAAGAGGATCATTAAAATCAGGGATTATGTTGGGAAGGCCCTGCTTGATGATACATATATTTTACGGCACCGCTAATATTACATCAATAAACGAAGAATAGTTGTTGGCAAATAAAAAAAGCGGCCCTTGACGAACCGCTTATTTTTTATTCCATTTCCCAGACTGCGAGTTGGATTTCCTCACGAGTAGCGCCCTGGGCTTTCATTTTTTTGATCAGCTCCGACTCTTTTTTTCGCCGTTCGATCATCTGTTCCCTCAGAATAGGGAGTTGTTCCTGATTGAGCAGCCGCTCAAGAGAGACGATTTCTCCTTCTCGGATTGCATTTTTCTTTTGCAGGTAGAGCTTTTGGTCGGAAGAGGCAAGGTGGGCTATTTCCGATTGATTCCGAAGGCGCCGTTCTGCAATAGTATACGCCCCGGCCTCCTGTGCTTCTGTCAGCTGATAGGTAGCAATCAGGGCTTCCGCTGCCGCATTCACCTGGGCTTTGTCGACAGCCTGTGCCTGAAGGTGGATGGATGCGCCCAATAAGAGTGCGATAACAACGATATATTTCATAACTAACTTGATTTTGGGCTAAAATACAATTTTTGTGCGTTCTGCAACTCCCTATCCGGTCTAAATACCAATAATTGCCTGGCAGCAGACGCAGGGGCGGCTTATTTTTCAGTCATTAGTGGCTTGTTAGCTGATACTAAGGAAATAACGGTGCAACTGCCTCCCTATTTGGCTATTTAAAACACCGTTCTACATCCTTCTACAGTCCTGCCTTCATTATGTGGAGACGCCACACCTTTACAGGTCTTCCAGTTTCGAAATAGCCCCCACCTTCTCAAACAACTCCGAGAGGGAATCCTGCGTGTGGCGGATATCCTGCCAGTCCTTGAGGACAATACCCAGGGTGGACTCCACGATGCTTTTATCGAGGTGGTCAATGTGGAGCGCGGAGAGCGCCATGGCCCAGTCCAGCGTTTCAGCGATACCCGGAACTTTCTCCAGGCGCATTTGACGGACCTCCTGCATAAAGGCGCAAATCTGCCGGCTCAGGTCTTCGTCTATACCCGGTACTTTGCTGCGCACAATCTGCAGTTCCTTTTCAAATTCAGGATAAGAAATGTAGAGGTAAAGGCAGCGGCGGCGCAGGGCTTCCGAAAGTTCCCGCACCCGGTTGCTGGTGACGATCACCTGCGGAATATGACTGGCTTTGATGGTCCCGATTTCCGGGATGCTGATCTGCCAGTCGGAGAGGACTTCGAGCAGGAAACTCTCAAATTCCTCATCAGCCCGGTCAATCTCATCGATCAGTAAGACCGGGGCTTTTTGGTGGGTAATGGCTTGAAGCAGGGGGCGCTTGAGCAGAAAGCGTTCGCTGAAGATATTGCGTTCTTTTTCCTCCAGCGTTTTGCCGCTATGCTCGTCCATTTTGAGGTGTAGCAGCTGCTGCTGATAATTCCATTCGTAAATAGCGTGGGTAGCATCAAGCCCTTCGTAGCACTGCAGGCGGATGAGGTCGGTATCCAACGCCCGGCTCATCACTTTGGCGATTTCCGTTTTGCCTACGCCGGCCGGCCCTTCAATCAGAAGGGGCTTGCGCAGTTCCTTGGCCAGAAATACGGACATTACGATAGAAGGCTCTGTGATATAGCCCTGCTCGTAAAGCATTTGCTGAATGTGCTGTAAGCCCTCGTTTTTGATCATAACGGCTTGGAAAGGTTCAGTTAAACAGTACTGCCGGGCGGCATCACCACCCGGCAGTCTCCAATCATTCAAGTTTCATACACTACTTTGAAAAGTGGCTATTGCGTAGCGGCCATCAATGCCCGTTTGGCATAGACTTTCGCTAAATGTAAACGGTATTCTTCGGAGGCAAAGTGGTCTGCCATGACCATTGCATCCGCTCCGGTGCCTTCCACGGCAGCATCGATATTGGCTTCCGTAGGCTCCTTGCCCACCAGGGCTTTTTCGATATTACCCGCAGCAAAAGCGGCATCCGCCAGGCCATTGATGCCGACCTTGACGCGCTCTATCTTCCCACCTTTGACCGTCACTGCGGCGGCGGCACCGACAATTGCAAAGCGGGAGGCCGGCTGCATAAATTTCTGATAGGTACTGCGGGTACCTTCCGGCGGCAATGGGATGCTGATTGCCGTCAGCAGCTCATTCTCCTGCAGTTCGGTCATATAGAATCCGGTGAAGAAGTCCTCGGCGGGCACACTACGCTCCCCGTCCGGCCCTTTGAGGTGAACGGATGCCCCGGCAGCAATCATCACACCGGGCCAGTCGGCAGCGGGGTCCGCGTGAGCAAGGCTGCCCCCAATCGTACCCATATTGCGCACCTGCTGATCACCGATAAGGTCGGCAGCTTCCGGCAGCATACTGTAGGTTTGGTGCGCCAGTTCAGAAGTAGCCACATCGTGATGGGTGGCACCGGCACCTATGACCAGCTTATTGCCATCCTTCTTGATGTAGCGTAGCTCCTGAATTTTTCGGATATCGATAAGTACGCCGGGCGCATTGAGCCGCAGCTTCATGGCAGGAATGAGGCTGTGCCCCCCTGCCAGTAGTTTGGCATCCATGCCGTGCTTGACCATCAGGGTGATGGCGTCGTCTACGGACTCGGCGCGGATGTAATCAAATTTATTGGTTACCATGGTTGTTGTTGAGTTTGAAAGTCTGACAATAGATTAGCTCTGCATGTGCCGCCACACGCGCTCAGGCGTCAGTGGCATCTCCAGGTCTTTCTTGATACCGAACGGCCGGAGGGCATCCATCACAGCATTGACTACCGCCGGCGTGGACCCGATACAGCCCGCCTCCCCGGCGCCTTTCACGCCCAGTGGGTTGTGCGGGCAGGGCGTCACCGTACGGTCAATCTCGAAACTTGGCAGGTCATCCGCCCGTGGCATGGTGTAATCCATATAGGAGCCATTGATGAGCTGTCCGTCTTCGTCATACATCGCCCCTTCAAAAAGCGCCTGCCCGATGCCCTGCGCCAGCCCGCCGTGGATTTGCCCATCCACGATCATAGGGTTGATGACGTTGCCTACATCATCTACTGCAATGAATCGCTTTAGCTTTGTATGGCCAGTATCCTTGTCAACTTCCACAATCGCTACGTGGGCACCATAAGGATAGGTAAAATTGGCCGGATCGTAGAAGCTGGAAAAGTCCATGCCAGGCTCTACGCCTTCCGGATAATCGTGAGGCACGTAAGCCGTCAGTGCCACATCCCCAAAAGCAATACCCTTATCGGTTCCTTTTACTGTCCATTTGCCCTCCGCGAACTCCAGGTCTTCCTCAGCGGCTTCCAGTTTGTGGGCAGCAATCTTGGCGCCTTTTTCAATGATTTTATCCAGGCTCTTTACGATGGCGCTGCCTCCTACCGCCAGGCTACGCGACCCGTAGGTGCCCATACCGAAGGCGACCGAATCGGAATCGCCGTGTATAATTTCCACGTCATCCAATGGAATACCAAGGCGGTCCGCTACCACTTGCGCGAAGGTCGTTTCATGACCTTGCCCGTGGGAGTGTGCTCCGGTAAATACGCTGACTTTGCCGGTGGGCTGTACCCTTACCTGACCGACTTCATATAAGCCGGCCCGAGCACCGAGTGCTCCAACCACTGCCGATGGCGCAATACCGCAAGCTTCAATATAGGTGGAAAACCCGATGCCCAGCAGCTTGCCTTCCTTGCGGGCTTCCGCCTGCTCCTTGCGGAATTTTTCGTAACCGACCATCTCCAGGGCACGCTTCAGCACGGCATGATAATTCCCGCTATCGTATTGAAGGGCGACCTGTGTCTGGTAGCCCGGCTGTTCCACCCCATCAAATGGAGGGATGAAATTCTTCAGGCGGAGTTCGGCAGGGTCCATATCCATCTCCAAAGCGGCCGTATCCATGAGGCGCTCCAACAAGTAGGTGGCTTCTGGCCGGCCGGCGCCCCGGTAGGCGTCTACCATTACCGTATTCGTAAAGACACCGGTTACGTCCACATTTATTTTGGGGGTGACGTACAGCCCCTGCATCAGCGTGCCGTGCAGCCAGGTGGGCACACAAGGCGCAAAAGTAGACAGGTAGGCACCCAGGTTAGCGTGGGTTTTGACCCGCAGCGCCAATACATTGCCTTCTTTATCGAAGCCCATTTCCGCTTTGGAAATATGGTCACGGCCGTGCGCATCCGTCATGAATGCTTCGCTGCGGTCGGAAGTCCACTTTACCGGGCGCTTCAGGCGTTCGGAGCACCAGATCATCAGTGCCTCCTCGGCGTAATGGAAGATTTTGCTGCCAAAGCCGCCGCCTACGTCCGGGGCGACCACACGGACGCGGTGCTCAGGGATGCCCAGCACGAAGGCACAAAGCAACAGCCGAGTCAGGTGTGGGTTTTGTGAGGTGGTATACAGGGTGTATTTTCCGGTGGCTTCTTCGTACTGCCCGATAGCAGCCCGCGTTTCCATCGCATTCGGGATCACCCGCTGATTGGTGAACTCAAGCGTGGTGATATGATGCGCCTGCTTCATCGCCTTATCGACCTCCTCCTTGGGGTTGCCCAGTTCCCAGTCGAAGCACTTGTTGTTCGGCGCTTCGTCGTGTACGAGGGGCGCGCCGTCTTCAGTAGCCTTTTTGGCATTGGCTACAGCCGGGAGTTCTTCCCAGTCGATGTCGATTTCGTCAGCAGCATCCCGGGCTTCTTCCCTGCTTTCTGCGATCACTACGGCCACGCCGTCGCCCATGTAGCGGGCTTTATCGGCAACCAGCAGCGGGTGGGGCGGTTCCTTCATGGTATCACCATTTTTGAAGTTGACCTGCCAGCCGGTTGGGATGCCATTAATGCCGGAATCGGCAATATCCTTTCCGGTATAAATTTTGACGACACCGTCCATCTTTTCAGCCCGGCTCGTGTCTAAATTATTGATTTTTGCGTGTGCGTAGGGGCTGCGCACAATATAAGCGTACAGCATGCCCGGCAGCACAATATCATCGGTGTAGCGGCCTTTGCCCGTGAGGAAACGCTTATCCTCTACGCGCTTGACGGCCTTGCCTATATAATTGGTCATGATGCGACAGCTTTTTTCGGTTCGTTAATTTTTTTAGCGGCGTACTGAATGGAGCGTACAATATTGTGATAGCCAGTACAGCGGCAGAAATTGCCCTCCAGCCCTTCGCGGATTTCCTGTTCGGAAGGATCGGGGTTGCGGTCCAGTAAATCGACAGCCGCCATGATCATGCCGGGCGTGCAGAAGCCACATTGCAGACCATGTTCTTCACGGAAGCCCTCCTGAAGCGGATGCATTTCGCCATTTTGCGAAAGTCCTTCAATGGTGGTCACTTCTGAGCCATCGGCCTGAACGGCAAGCATGGTGCAGGATTTGACAGCGTTGCCATCAACGAGGATGGTACAGGCCCCACAATTGCTGGTATCACAACCCACGTGGGTGCCGGTCAAATGGAGAATGTCACGTAGGAAGTGTACCAAAAGAGTACGTGCTTCTACTTCCTTCGTAACAGACTGCCCATTGACGGTCATGGTGATTTTAGTCGGCATAGGGTATTATGAGTTTTTGATCAATTGGAAATATATCCGGTGTTTCAAAGCTTTTGCGCTATCAGGCGGGCTGATGCGCCGGGTTTTCCAGCTCTTCCTCCAGCGCTTTAAAAAACTGTTTGCTTAGGGTATTGGCCACGCCGGAGAGGACGCGTTGCCCGGTACGGGCGAGCAGTCCGGACAGACGGGCTTTGCCATCAAAAGAAAGCTGGGTCGTTTCTGCTCCGGTCTCTTTCAGGTCGATTTTCACATCTGCGGCCACGTTACCAATTTTGCTGTTTTGCTGAATCTTGAGGACGAAGCTTTCCGGCTCCTGCTTTTCGGCCACTTCCAGGTTACCGGAGAAAGAACCACTGACGGGACCCATTTTGACATTGGCGATGGCTTTGTAAGTATCCGGCCCGGTTGCTTCGAGCTCAGAGACCCCAGGCGTGATCCGCGCAAGCGTATCCGCATCCATTAGCATTTGGAAAATCTGGTGAGCAGGCGCATTGAATTGGTGTGATCCTTTGAGATGCATGGGTGTGTTTGTCGTTTATCGGTTCATCCTTCTACAAGGATTCTAAAGTTATAAATTTAAGTGCTATTTTAGTAAATAAATAAGAATAAAAATTGGTTTTTGACATATAGATTAAAATTTACACAAGAAAAACCTAAGTGCAGTACTTATTTGTTAGTATTGACAACATCAAAAAACCGTGCCGGAAACCCTGCTATGAAAGAAATCAAAACGATTATCAAAACCTATGATGAACTGGACCGCCACCAAAAACTGGCCCTTGCTACTGTAGTTCGGGTGGAGGGGTCTTCCTACCGCCGTGCCGGTGCCCGTATGCTGGTGATGGAAGATGGCAACTGGATTGGAGGCATTAGCGGAGGCTGCCTGGAGGGTGATGCTTTGCGCAAAGCTCAGCTGGCCATGTTTCAGGACAAGCCCTCCCTGGTCACCTATGACACCACGGACGATGACGCGCAGTCGATCGGAGTGGGGCTGGGCTGTAATGGGATCATTGATGTGCTCATTGCCCCGCTCAAAGACGAACCGGATAACGCACTGGAGGTGCTGCGGCGGTGCACAGACGAGCGGCAGCCTAACATTCTGATCACGATATCGCATAATGAGGATGGACCTGACGCTTTGTATCCGGGCCGTATGTTCCGGTACGAAAGCGCTGAACAACTAAAAGCGATTTTACCGGAAGGCGCTCCGGTAAAGGCCTTAGAGGCAGATGTGAAAACCGCCCTTGGCCGGCAAAAGTCCATCACCGGGCAATACGAACTGGATAATGGGGGGGCTGTCAGCGCATTCATTGAATTCCTGACCCCGACCATCCGCCTGTTGCTCTTTGGCGGTAATTATGATGTTTTTCCTATGGCTCAACTGGCCAAAGACCTCGGCCGCCACGTCACGGTCTATGCCAATCCTCACAAGCTAAGCCGTTCCGTATTTCAACAGGCCGACGAAGTTAAAGCCAAGGATGATGCGGTGGAAGTGGACGAATACTCGGCTTGCATCCTCATGGCGCACGATTACAAAACCGACCTGAATAACCTTCGGCGCCTTCTGCAAACGGAGGTGCCCTACATTGGTATGCTCGGGCCCCGTAAGCGGACCAATAAAATGTTGGACGAATTGGCTGCGGAAGGGATCACGCTTTCCGAATCCGATCAGGAGCGCCTCCACAGCCCGGTAGGCCTGGACATCGGGGCGCTGTCGCCGGAAGAAATTGCGCTTTCTGTGCTGGCGGAAATCCGGGCTTACTTTAGCGGGCGGCAGGGGGGCTTTCTAAAGCATAGGTCGGGGGCCATACATGAGCGGGGTTGACACCCTATTTTAATTGTGCATGGGCTGCTCCACCAAGTGCTATGAGGTTAGAAAAGCAGGTTTCTTTACGCAGGGTAAAGTTCATTTGTAGCATCCTCTTTATATTACCGCTCTATGGATCCCTATTTTCGATCAATCATTAAGCAAGAGACCGGCGCATCAGCATTGAAGGAGCAGGAAACCCTGCAAGCCTTATGGAGCGGGTACGGTAAAATCCTGCGTATCAAATTGGCGGATGCGGCTGTTGAAAGTGTTGTTGTCAAGCATGTCCAACTTCCAGCGCAGCAAAACCATCCCCGGGGGTGGAATACTGATTTGGGGCACCAACGCAAAGTAAAATCCTATCAGGTGGAAACCCGGTGGTACGACACCTACAATGAGCATAGTGCGGCCCGCCTTCCCCACTGCCTCGCCATTGGCAGGCGGGGCGATGAAGTCCTGATGGTGCTCGAGGATCTGGACGGAGCCGGGTACGCCCTGCGCAAACAAGCCGTCTCGTGGGAGGAAATCAATGCCTGCCTGCAATGGCTGGCTCAATTTCACGCCAGTTACCTGGGAAAGACACCGGACGGGCTTTGGGAAACCGGCACTTACTGGCATCTGGCCACCCGCCCTCAGGAACTGGAAGTGCTGGACGATCAGGCGCTAAAGGAAGCGGCTCCCCTCATCGACGAAAAGCTGAATACCTGCCAGTTCAAAACCTTTGTGCATGGGGATGCGAAGCTGGCCAACTTTTGCTTTTCCATGAACGGGAGGGTCGCGGGTGTGGATTTCCAATACGTGGGCGGTGGATGCGGGATGAAAGATGTAGCGTACTTCATCGGGAGCTGCCTGGACGAGCGAGAATGCGAGCGCCTGGAGGGGCAAATCCTGGATACGTACTTCGCCCATTTGCATGCTGCGCTTGAACAACCGAACGCTGCACTGGAAAAAGAGTGGCGGTCTCTATACCGCGTGGCCTGGGCAGATTTCCACCGTTTTCTGAAAGGGTGGAGCCCCAGCCACTGGAAAATTAACAGCTACAGCGAGCGCATCACCGCAGAAGTGATTAAAAGCCTTACCGCATGAATTTTTCCCTGCTTAGCCAAACCGCGATAAAAGCTGCCCTTGCCGCCGGGCAGGCCATCCAAAAGGCCATGGGCGAAGAGGTGCCGGTGCAGCAAAAGCAGGCGGGCGAGAGCTATGCTTCACAGGTCGTCACCGCGGTAGACAAAGCCGCTGAAGCCGTCATTCTTTCCCACCTCCTGCCTACTTGTGAGGCGTTTGGCCTGGCGCTTTTATCAGAAGAGACCGAAGACGACGGGAGCCGCTTTGAAAAAGACTTTTTCTGGTGCGTTGACCCCATGGACGGCACCCTGCCTTTTATCCGGAAGCAACCCGGTTTTTCCGTATCCATTGCCTTGGTTGGCAAAGACGGGACGCCCCATATTGGTGTGGTGGTTGACCCCAGCACCAATACCCTCTACCACGCCATACGGGGCGAAGGGGCCTGGAAAAACAGCACGCCCTGGGCCATCCAAAACACCAATGACCACCTGACCTACGTGACCGACCGCCCACTGAAGGACACGCCCCGGGCTCCCGAAATCCGGCAGTTTTTGCAGCAGCAGGTAGAACAATCCGGGTTAAGCGGTGTACAGGAAATCTCTGGTGGCGGTGCTGTGCTGAATGCCATCCGCGTGCTTGAAAATGGACCGGCCTGTATGCTCAAATTTCCCAAAAAGGAAAAGGGGGGAGGCAGCACTTGGGACTTCGCGGCTACGGCCTGTATTTTTCAGGCAGTGGGTCGGCCTGCTACGAATTTCAATGGAGGGCCGCTGGACCTGAACCGGAAAGGTAGCACGTTTATGAATCACGAAGGGGTTTTGTATCTTAACACCTGAGGTGCAGCAACCTACAGTCAATACCGCATACATGAAGCTTCCACAAGCCATACTGGCGATTATCCTCCTTGCCAATCCGGTAAGCCTGCCCGGCTCATGCGCCGGGGAATATTTCTCCATTACGGAATTGCTTAACCACGACCCCCAAAACCATCATATTTTCACCTGTGCGATCATTGAAACTTACACAAGGAGGCACAGCTTCGAGAGCATTGCTGTGGTGAAAAGAAGATTTAGAGGCAGCCCGGTGGATACCATTTTTTTAAATACGGGAGGGGGCACCACAGCAGGCGGACAAAAGTTATATCCGGGCGAAGTGTGGCTGGTTTTCAGTACGACAAAGGATAGCTTGCACTATGGGGCAACAGTTTGCGATTTTTTGTCGGCACGGATTAAAGCAGGGAACAATCAGGCCTGTTCCCGGTCCATCAGCCCGTTAGGCAACACTTATCTTGACGTATTGGAGGCTTACGAATCGGTACGGGAAAATAAATTTTCGGGAAGCAAACACATCACCGGTGATGGCAGGCTTGTTGCCAAAGGGCACTTTTTGGCGGGAGAGCCTCATGGCGAATGGGTGCACTACAGCAGGCGTGACTATTTCGAAAAGGAGATCAAGAGAAGTGAAATTGCCTACCGGAAGGGGGCGCTTCATGGCGAATATCGCATTTATCGTGAAGCGGAAGAAGACAACTTCGTTTCCGAGCGCAAAGTGTACCACGGTGGCCGGCTTTTGCTAAAAGAAATGCATGAAGTGAAAGGGCAGGTCAGGTATGCGTACAACAGTGATGAGAGGAGAACGATGGTTGCAGCATTTACAGATTCCCTTGGGCAACAACGCAAGCACATTGCACAGGTTGAGCTGTGGTATGACAGCGAGCCCCCACTTTACCCCATCCGGTTCAGGCACGGGTACTACCTCCTTAAATCAGGCAGAGACTCCAGCAGCTATAGCCCATTGGCAGAAGGTGTATATTTCCGTGGTATGAGAGTGGGCAAATGGACTTTTTTCAACAAGGAAGGAGCGATCGTGGCCACCAAAACGTATCCGGATATTCCAGCTGATACTTCTACTCTTCAAATTTTTGATGAGGAAGGGCAGGTCAGGCTAAGCGGCACTTACACAGATGGTAAACGAAAAGGGGTATGGCAGTATTTTTATGATGGGCAGCTGGAGCATGAAGAAGTGTACAGCTCCGATGGAAATTTGCTTTCCAAGACCCGCTTTTACAGAACAGGCGGCTTTGAATACACCCCCTATGCCAACAACCTGCAGCATGGCTGGAAAACGGTTTTTGCCCAGTCCGGCACCATAAAAAGCATGGAGCATTACAAGCACGGGCGCCTGTCCGGGACCAGCATTTTCTTCAATACAGATGGCACCCTCAGCAGGGAATTGCGGTATGTCCAGTCAAGAGCCTACACCGTAAGTGACCCAGGTAATAGCACTTATCTCGTTAACGGTTTTTTGAACGGCCCCTTCGTGCAGCACCACTACAAGACCGGTGAAAAACTAGTGGAAGGAACATATTGGATGGGCTACCGGACTGGCATTTGGACGGAGTACGCAACAAACGGCGGGTACAGGAAATTGTACTATCCTACCGGACAGCAAGCGCTAATGAACCGGTGTGGGCATGCCATGCCGGAATTGACGGAGCAGTATGACAACGAGGGGAATTTGCTAAATTCATGGAAATTTTGAGCCGTCTCAATTGATCTGCGTTATAAGCTTTGCATTCTATCCAAAACAAGTGACCGTGACTCAGTTGCGAGACGCTAAACATTTGAAGAATACGAACTAACGCAGGCTGGATTTTATCCCGGGAGGAGCCTGTTTAAGTCATCAAAAAATTTAAACCCTGTGCAATATTCACTCCATTCCAATTCTCATTCCAGCGATGTGCTAATCATCGGCGGGGGGCTTGGCGGGCTTACGGCAGCCCTGCATCTGGCAAAAGCAGGGGTGCAGGTACGGGTTTTGGAAAAGGAAGCCTATCCACGGCATAAGGTCTGCGGAGAGTATGTTTCCAATGAAGTATTGCCTTACCTCAAAACCCTGGGCGTTGATCCTGTAGCAGCGGGCGCCACTCATCTTCAGCGCTGCCTGCTGAGTGCAGAAAGCGGTCGCAGTGTGGAAGCCCCCTTGCCGTTAGGCGGGTTTGGGTTGAGCCGGTACCGGCTCGATCAGCTGCTTTTCGAGGCAGTCCTTGCCGCTGGCGGGAAGGTTGAATTTGCGGAAGTAACGGATGTACAGACGGACACGGAATGCACACAGGTACACACGCGCAGATCAGGCACCTACCGCGCCCGCTTCGTTATCGGTGCCTACGGCAAACGCTCCCGGCTGGATAAGAAACTGAACCGGGCATTCATCAGGGAAAAAACGCCTTATCTGGCCGCTAAAGCACATTACACCGGGGCGTTCCCGGAAGACCTTGTAGCCTTATATTGCTTTCCGGGTGGTTATTGCGGGGTATCAAAGGTAGAGGAAGGGCGTATTAATGTATGCTACCTGGCCCATCAGCGTACCTTCAGGTCTTATCAAAATTTGGCGCAATATGAACAAGCGGTATTGTACCAAAATCCGGAACTGAAAGCCATTCTCACCCGCCTGACACCTGTTTTTGAACGCCCCCTTACCATCAGCCAGATTTCATTTGCCCCGAAACGGCAGGCGCACGATCAGCTCCTTTTGGTAGGCGACGCTGCGGGGATGATACACCCCCTTTGCGGGAATGGTATGGGCATGGCTATTGCAGGTGCCAGGCTTCTGGCAAAAAACATGTTAACCTGTTTAGATCAACCGGATTTTCAGCAGGCCCACCTGGCAGAAGGATATAGCAAGGACTGGCAGGCAGCATTTCAGCACCGGCTCAACTTTGGACGGCTCTTTAACGCCTTGTTCTACCGGCCCACCTATTTCGAGTGGGCGGTTAAGGGACTGAGTTACCTCCCATGGGCATTGCCTTTTTTTGTTCGGCAAACCCACGGACAGCCAATTTTAGAGGATGAGTAGCATTGCTATTTGGAGCGCAATGATAAAAACCTCAACTTATACTGACGATTAAGTGGTTTGCCACAGCAAACCTACTCAATGTCAGATGCTATGTTTAGCATCTGAGCAAGTTCTTTGAAAATTTCATAGATTA
>NZ_JALEGS010000104.1 GCF_022763345.1 Phaeodactylibacter sp. | reverse complement strand
TATCGTAAATAGCAGAAGAGTGATAATCTTCATTCTGGAAATTTATTTCATATTAGCCATAAATTTGTTCTTCCTTTTTATTTTGCCTTAGATTCCTTAAAAGCATATACAATGACTTTGACACACAGCGAAAAGGGACAATGAATTGAGGACAAACGCTTAAAAAAGAATTTCCGCCTTCGCAGAGGCTATGACGAGCGGAGAGTGGTTGGATATCTCGTACCGTTTCCAGCCTATGCAGCGCTTTTCCTGTTCGCTAAAGTAGGGCGTGTCGTTCAGTTGGCATCAAAAAGTCTGGCAAAGAAAACCGAAGGTGCCGTATATTTACTCACAAAATACGCCAACACATGCAAAAACACACCCCCGCCTCTTTCCAGCGGCAAACACGACCGCTCCTCACCGCTCTGCTGTTCTTAGGCCTCGCTTTTCAGGGCTTCGCTCAGGACCCGGACAACACTCAGTATGGCATCAAAGCCGGCATCAACTTTGCCGAACTCATTGGCGATGATGCGATCCCCGAAAGCGACCGGAAAGAAGGCTATTCCATAGGGGGCTATGTGAATTTCAAACTTTCCAAATCTTTGAAATTGCAGCCGGAAGTCATTTGGTCTTTGCAGGGAGAAGAGTCCAAAAGCAATGGCCGTTTTAAATTGTCGTACATCAACATTCCGGTGATGCTGAAATGGGTGGAGGGGGACTTTTACAGTGAACTCGGCCCGCAACTGGGCATCATAACCATATCTTCAACGGAGTCTGTACCGGAATCGCTGGCCCTGGATAATTTCGAGACCTTTGAATTGGCAGTCAATGCGGGGATAGGATACGAGGTTTTTGAAGACTGGACGATCGGCCTTCGGTATTCACAGGCTGTAACAAACCTTATCGAAGGCTTAGATATCAAGGGAAGCGTTTTCTACGTCGGGATTGCTTACCGGATCTTTTAGGCAGAGGGGGGCAAAAAGGGGCAGGTCAGGCGCAAGCCCAAAGACGAAAGGCTGAACAACCCGGAAGTTGCTCAGCCTTTGGCGGATACCGTACATCGCACCATTTACAGGTGGTGTACCCTTACGGTGGCTCGGGTTGGGCAGTTAAAACCGTCGTTTCCGTCCACGCGCTGTTGCCGTTTTTTTGTTTCATGTTCATGGAATTTTACCTTTAAAAAATTTGTAAAATGGGATTAATACGTACTAAAGGTAATAATTTCCGGCAACGTTTTATAGTCGATTAACAACCTGCATTCCCTTTATTGCAAAGTTGTCGCTCAAATGGCACTTCTGCCACTACAAAGAAAAGAAAAATGGTGCCCGCGCCCGGCCCCAATCTAGATTCCGGGCCGCTTTAATTCGTCACAGTACCCCACGTCTTAGGAAGCGGTCAGGCTACCAGTCGAGCTGAAAGGTCAGGACAGGCACAATGCTCCCCAGCGTGCCAAATACCCAGTCTCCGAGTATGGGGTCAAAGTTGTAATTGAGCACATCCTGGTTTTGACGGGAGATGAAATTCTGCACATCAAGCGAAATGTACCAGGCATTCTTCTCATTATCGTGGCGGTAGGCGAAGCGCAGGTCCGGGCGGAAGAAGTTGTCTACCCGTATGCTGTAGGGATTGGCTTCGTCCAGTATTGGGTTCAGGGGGTCGTTGGGGTCGCGCACCGGGCTCAGCACGGGTGAAATGCGCTGACCGCCGTTGTACATCAGCCGCAAACTGCCCTGTATGGTACCCCGCTGCCCCGTAGGCCATTCTCTACCGCCCATAAAGCTGGTGGCAAAGGTGTTGTCGAAGCGGGTGCTGTAGGTTTCTCCGTTGAGTGCCTCGTAGGTGGAACTGAAAAGCGAACCCGACAATATATAAAAGGTGCGGTTGCTGAAAAACTGCTCAAAGGTCACATCTAGACCGTAGTTAGTGCCCGTGCCTTCGCTCACGAGGTTGCGGGTGGCAAAACCGTCAATGTGATTAAGCAGGGAGAAGGTGCTGTTGACATCTGCCGCCACCGGCACATCAAACAGGCGTTGGTAGTAGGCTTCCACCCGCAGCCGTTTATTGGTCCCGACCAATTGATCGTACCCCAGTACAAAATGGTGCGATTTCACCAGGTCCAGGTCCAAATTGGGCTGTTCTCCGTTCACTTGCGTAAAGTAGGACGCCATGGGGACAATCCGGCTGTGCAGCCCGTAAGCCAGGCTGAGGGTAGCGCCCGGCCCGGCCTGATACTGCACCCCTAACCGTGGCTCAGCACTCCAGGTGTCATTCAGGGTGAAAAACATGGCGTGAAGCCCGGCATTGACCGTCCACCGGGGATGCAACTGCCAGCGCACGTACCCATAAGGCTGTAGCAGCAGGGTACTGCCTTCCTCGTCCACGTAAGTGGTGAAGGCATCATCCACCAGATAACGGAAATCGTAATCGTAGCCCATCCGGGTCGCAATGGCGCCGAGCCGCATGGTGGCGCTGGAAGAGAGCTTGCGGTTGTAATAGGAGGTCAGTGTCAGGCGATTGTTGTAGTACAGCTCATCATTGATCAGGCTGGGCACCTCATTTTGGTCGAGGGTGTCATTCTGGTAAAGGATGCGCTGCCCCTGTACCGCCAGGCTGGTCTTCAGATAGGATTTGTCATCAATCAGATAGCTGTGGGAAAAACCGACAATCCCCATATCCGTATCAAAGTCGCGGGTGAGGTAGTCGGTGTAAATCTGCCATTCTTCCGGACCACCATCTGCCGGGTCGCGGCGCTCATCGCTCAGCCCGCCCATGCCCCAGAAAGAATACAGGTGTTTCCCGTTTTTGCTCCGGTGGTCTGTCTTGAAGGAAAAGTCCTGAAAGGTATTGCTGTCCCGCAGGCTCACCAGCCGGATGCCCAGCGCATTGAGGATGCCAAGGGTGGAGTACCGGTAGTTGAACAAGTAGGAACTCCTCCCCTTTTTGATGGGCCCTTCTGTCGAAAATTCCAGCCCCAGCATGCCGGCACGGATGGAATATTCCTGCTGTTCCTTGTTACCCGAACGGAATTGAATGTCGAACACCCCGGAAAAGGCATTGCCATACATGGCTGGGAAAGCGCCGGTGGAGAAATCCGAATTGCTTAGCACGCTTACGCTGAAAATCGAGATCCCGCCACCGGAGGCGCCGCGCCGCGCAAAGTGGTTCGGGTTGGGCACGTCAATGCCTTCCACCCGCCACAGCAAGCCGAAGCCCGGATTCCCACGGATGATAAGGTCGTTGCGGGCATCGCGGCTGCCCTGCACGCCGGAGAAGCCCAGGGCCATACGCATGGGGTCGTTGGCACTCGCGGCGTACCGCTGTGTCTCTTCCACGGAGAAGGAGCGGGTACTGACGATGGAAAGCTCATTAAGGGGTTCGTTGCCGTGGCTGCGGGCGGTCACGACCACCTCTTCTGCCATGACCGCCGACTCTGACAGGGCAATCTCCAGCACCAGTTCGCGGGCAGAATTGAGAATCGCATCCTCGACGATGTAGGGCTCGTAACCCAGGTAGGTTGCTTCAATTCGGTGCCGGCCGGTAGGCACATTGGCCAACAGAAAATTACCATCCATATCCGTAACGGTGCCCATAGCCGGCTCAACATCTGTAACCTGTACCGCAGCGCCAATCAATGGCTGCCGGGTGTCTTTGTCGACAATGGCCCCGCGGATGGTCTGTGTAGTGGTCTGGGCAGAAAGAGAACCGAATAGCGCTAGAAAAAACCCAAGGTAAAGGAGTCGTTTCATAGTTCTTCGTTTTGATTTAACTGGGTAAGTTGATAGGGTTTCTTTATTGATCCAATGACAATACTCAGGTATCAGGCCACAAAAAAGGACACGGCTGGCATTGTCCACGATTAACCACCACTAAGGTAGCACTTTGAGTATACATTTTTGAGCCAAACGTTTCAGGAAAACTATAAATGAGTAAAGGTTAAATCTAAATAAAACCAAGACATTTCATTTGAACAAAAACTTGTTTTTATCAAAAAGAGGACATAAATTTGCTTTAGCATCAAATGATGGACAAATGAAGAAGCAATCGACCAACCGGCAATATAATTTTCCCGATGCGGATTTGTACCTGCAGTGCCTGGAGCGCATCAAATATGCCAACCGGGACCGGGAGCAGTTCGAGCAATACGGCTACACGCTGCAGCGGCTAAAGCAATTCAAAGCCATGTGCGATAAATTCGGGGATTTGCCCGATGATGAGGAATTACTGGGCGATCAGATGGTCACTACCGAGAAGAAATATACGGCTGCGGAAAACCTCAAGTCGGCCATTCGTAGCCTGATGACGCGGGTAGCGATCAAGTACAGCAACCGGAGCGGGCGTTACCGCAAATTTGGTACAGCCAAAATGGGCGATATGACCGATGCGCAGCTGATCTTCTGCGGCCGGCGTGTGGTACGCGTAGCCCGGCAACAGCTGGACTTCCTGGCAGAAACCGGTGTGAATGAGAACGTCATCCGCCGCGTGGCAGAGGCGACCCGTCAGTTTGAGAAGTCGGTCAATATTCAGCAGGACAAAGTAGCCGACCGGGACATTTCCGTGGAGCGCCGGGTGGAAAAGGGCAACAAGCTGTATGAAGAGCTGATTACCCTTTGCAATATCGGCAAGGACATCTGGGCAGAAAAGGACCCGGTGCGGTACGAGAACTACTGCATTTACGAAAGCAACAACGAGCAGAAAAAAGCCCGCAAGGCGAAGCAGGAAAATGCTTAAAGCCCAAACAGGCTTTTAGACACTCCGCTCAATCGGCCGTTCAGGATCGGTAATCCAGTCGCTCCAGGACCCCGGATACAGCTTTGCATCTCCAAAGCCCGCATGATGGTGGGCCAGCAGGTTGCGGCAGGCTGTAACGCCGGAGCCACAGTAAAATACCATCTCATCAGCCACATCATTGCCTACGAGGGTCTGAAAGCGTTCCTCCAGTTCATCAGGCGTGAGCCACATCCCCTCTGAGTCTACTAAATCCGTATGAGGGAAGTTGGTAGCGCCCGGGATGTGCCCGGCCACAGGGTCAATCGGCTCGTCTTCGCCCCGGTAGCGCTCAGGCATTCTGGAATCCACCAGGAGGAAGTTCTCAGCGCCCAGTCTCCGCTGCACGTGGTCAGCATCTACTACCCAGTTCTCCCTCACGCGGGGCTTAAACACCCGTGGTCCAGCACCCACAATAGCCGTTTCCACCGGATAGTCCTTTGCTTCCCAGGCCCGCCATCCGCCATCGAGCACGGCCACGCGATCGTGCCCCAGGTACCGGAGCATCCACCACAGCCTTGCGGCAATAGCACCAGAGCGGTCATCGTACAATACGACCTGAATGCCATCGCTGATGCCCCAGCTGGAAAAGCGCTGCGTCATTTTTACGATTGAAGGCAGGGGGTGACGCCCCGTTTTTCCAGGTACAACCTTGCCAGACAAGTCCCTGTCGAGGTGTGCATAACTCGCACCGGGGATGTGGCTCTTTTTGTAAGCCTCCTCCCCGGCATCCGGATGGCCAAGGCTGTAACGGCAGTCAATAATTACCCAGGTTTGGCGGCCCAGCTTTTCGTGTAATTCTTGTGGACTAATGATGGTGCGGAACATGATTTTCAGGTTTTCTGATGGCGAATATAATCCTTAGAACCCGGTTTGTGAACCCTATTGAATTATTTTAAATTTCTATTGCCCCGTGTAGATTTTTTCTGCATCGTTATGTTGAATCCCTGAAAAAACAAATTCTGGAATATGCACCATTTTGAAGCACCTGACTTCATCAACGGCTGAATAGGTAAAAACCGCAGATTTGGACCAATTAACCCCCGGTCCTGTCTGCCAGATGACCGGCTGAAATTCACTTTTGTTCTTAATTTTTCCTTAATCCACCACCCTTTGCTCAATTTGGTCCTGCCTAAACCGTTACTTTTGCAGATGACCGAAAAAATTGAAATACCTATGCTACGGACCGCGATTCTTTTCAGTTTGTGCTGCTTTGTTTTTTTTGTTTCCGCCCAGAAGGGAGAACGATATACGGCTGACTTTATCTTCGAGCGGGGTATCTACCCTACCCTTGCGGACTGGAAAGCCCAAACCCCGGTAAAACCGGAGGAAATCATCGTGGACATCGACCCGCAAAACCGAAAATTCTTCCAGTATCTCTTTGCTAAGGACCAGTTCCGCTACCCCCGGAATAATGAAATCATTTACCTTAAACCGGAGGACATTTTTGGCTACAGCCCCGATGGGCAGTCTATGTACTACAGTACCAATTACCGCTTTGACATTATCGGCGCCATTTGCCTGCTACAGGAAGTCGATCAGGTGGACCGCTATTCCTCTTTTATCAATCCCGGTGACGAGTACAAGGCCGCCCGAAAGGAAGGGACCGGCAAGCTCTATGTGCTGGATTTTGAAAGTGGTGAATTTTTCCGCTGCCGCCCCGGCAAGGTAGAAAAAATCTTCAAAAGGGACGCAGAGCTTTATCAGAACTACAAGTCGGCTAAAGGGAACCGCAAAGAAAAAATCAAAGCCTTTATTAAAGAATATAACTTCCGCCACCCCATACACTTCAAGAGGTAAAGCCTCCTCCCCTTCCATAATAGGATACGCTGACCTTAAGTTTGGCCCGGCTGGGAGCAAACATCTGCCATTGGTTTCCTTTTTATAAGTAAACCAAATGAAAATGAAAAACTCCCAAAATTCTACTATTGAGCGGCTACGGGCTGCCGGACTATTCACCAAAGGTGTGGTATATGGCCTGGTCGGCATCCTAACCGCTATGTTTGCTATTGGTATGGGCGGAGACATCAAAGGGGTCTCTGGCATTGCCGATTTTTTCCGCAAACAACCCGGTGGATTCGTACTGCTCGCCCTGACAGCGCTTGGCCTGACCGCCTATGCCCTTTGGAGGCTCTATGAAACCTTCTCTAATTCAGACGCGATCTTTCAGGAAGATGAAAAGAAGACCGGCAAACGGCTTCGGTACTTCTATTCCGCAGCCGTATACGGTTTACTGGCCTACACCTTTGCCAAGCCCCTGTTCGGCGGTGGTTCAGGGTCAGGCGGGGACTCCAAACAGGATGCGCTGGGCATGCTGCTTCAGCAATCCTGGGGTGTTTATGTAATTGGAGCAATCGCACTCATCGTCATTGGTCAGGCGATCTATCAATTCTACCGGGCCTACAGCGGGAAATTTATGAAAAAGCTGGATGAGCATCCCGGGCAACATTACAAGAATATCAAAAGAGCAGGCAAAATCGGGTATACCTCCCGGGGCGTGGTTTTTGCGCTTATTGCCTTTTTCCTGTACAGAGTAATCAACATGCATTCTGCCGAGGCCTTTGAAGGCACGAAAGGAGCAATGCAATACCTGCTGAAATTCGAATACGGCCATATTCTGCTGGCAGCGGTGGCCATCGGGCTGATTGGTTATGGCGTCTTTAATATGATGGTTGCCCGTTACACCAAATACGCAACATTAGGATAAAAAGCAAACTCATGAATATCACCAAAGAAGATATCAAGCACCTTGGCGTTTCAGCCGCAGCACTTGCTGCCGGATTTATAGTCAAGAAAACGATGGAAAAAGGCTACCAGAAAGTCTACCGAAAAGACCCACCCGATAAAATTGAAGCAGAGGAACCCGCCTGGCTGGAATTGATCTCGTGGACGATAGTAACAGGTATTGTAACCTCAGCCGTCAAAAATGCAATTCGGAGAAAAGGGATCAAAACGGAGCAAAACCACCTGTAAAGCTTAACAAGGCGATACGCCACTACTTGGGTTGTCGGAAAAGTGTCCGACAACCCAACTTTTTTCGGTACGGCCCTGAAACTGCACCAAATATCCTCCCGGCGACATCCACTTCTCAACACCCGGGCGGATTTTGCGTTTCCTTTCTACCACAAATAATAACAGGTAAACCATGACACGACTATCCTACTGTACGACGTTGGCTGCAATGCTTCTACTCACGGCATGCGGGCAGGCGCAATCCACAGAAAACCAGACCACTTCCACAACTTCTACCGAAGCAGATGGCCCGTTGATCGGGTTGAACGGCGACACCCTCGACGCGGTGCAAAAAACTGAATCAGAATGGGAGTCCGCTCTCAGCAAAGAAGCCTTTCATGTATTGCGGGAAGAAGGGACAGAGTATGCCTTCACAGGAAAATACTGGGATAATAAGGAAAAAGGCATTTACCTCTGCGCCGGCTGCGGGCTGCCCTTGTTTTCTTCCGAAACAAAATTCAAGTCCGGCACAGGATGGCCGAGTTTCTGGGAGCCGGTAGCGGAATCCAACGTCAACCTTGTGGAGGACCGCAAGCTGGGTATGACCCGAATAGAAGTAGAATGTGCCCGCTGTGGCGGGCATCAGGGCCATGTATTTGAGGACGGCCCCAAACCTACCGGGCTGCGTTACTGTATCAATTCCGTATCACTGGAATTTAAGCCGGGAGCGAAATTCAAAGCTAAACCATAAGTTAAAGGCAGGGAAGTAGCAGATCAGCGCTTCCCATTATCTTTGTCCCGCCCCCGTTTCTTCTGGTTGCGCCGGATGCGGGGGTGGTTCCATTCCTCCTTTTGAGCAAATTCCACAATTTGCCGCATGAAAGCCATCATCCCCAAAAAGACCAGGTAGCCTACCGTGAGTACCAGATAAATCCATCGGTAAGACCCTGCCTCATCGATAGACATGGAGGAAGAAAAGTAGGCCACTACGCCGGAAAGCACAGCTAGCCCCAGGTAGCTGTAAATACTGCGCCCCCAGTATTTGAGCATATTCTCAGAAGCCAGGGAAAACACACTGTTGCCCATAGCGAACAGCAACATAAACGACGCAGCGGTCATCCACGGGAAACGCTGAGGAATGTCCATCAGCCCTGTTAAATTGATTAACTTTGCAGACAGTACGAAAAGTATGACGGCCCCAAAGGTTATAGCGGCTTGAATTACAGGGTCATAGGCCCGGTCAAATACGGAGGTCTTCTGGTCGGTGGTGTTCATCAAAAGTCACTTGGAGGTCCAGGCACAGCGGCTGACCATTACCCTCAACAGGTACGGTTGGACAGTGACCGGAAACCTCCTAAAAAGGAGCTACCGGATGCCTGCGCCTTGCTGCACGACAAAAAAAGTACAACAAAGCTAATTCTAAATGGTAAAATTTCTACCGCCCTTTTTAGCGGCATTGTGCTTATTTGGAATCTTTCCAAATAAGCTTTCCAGTCAACCTGCTTTCGCCATTCACGAAGTGCAGGGCACTGGTAACGAAAGCCCGCTGCTTGGGCAGCTGATCACCCTGCAGGGTAACATCGTCACCGCAAGAGGGGACAATTTTTTTGTCATTCAGTCGCCCGGGGTCGATTATGATAACAATGACCTTACATCCGAAGCAGTCGTTATTGCAGGAACCTATTTCGGCAGTCCGGGCGACGTGGTGGAAATAACCGGCACCGTCCACGAAGAAGACGGGCTCACCATCATCGCCAACCCAGGGCTAAGCGTTACCAACACCGGTGAAGACTTACCACTTCCTCCACCAGTTGTATTGACCGAAAATCTTCCATCACCAACCTACTCAACAGTGCATAGCCTGGAGCGTGTGGAAGGCATGCGCGTCAGTTTTGAGGCGATCGCTAATGGCCCCAGTTCAAGCTTTGAGGACGTCCCTCTGCGCATAGGGGAATCACGGGTGTTCCGGGAACCGGGCATCGAAGCCCCAGGCCTCCCGGGCCTTCCAGTGTGGGATGGCAACCCTGAGCTCTTTTGGTTGGACCCCAACGGGCTCAATGCTCCAAATCAGCGTTTTTTCAGCACCGGCAGCCTGATTAGTGCCACAGGGGTCATGATTGAGGCAGCGCCGCGGTTCTGGAGAGTACTTGCGGAATCCTACACCTTTACTCCAGGACCGGAGGCGGCGGCAGTGCGGCCCAAAGCTGCCAACGAGTTTACAGTTGGCGCTCTCAACGCGCTTTTCCTGTTGGAAGAAGAAGAAAACATTGAGGTGAAATACCAAAAAATTGCCCGCTACATAGACGAACAAATGGGGCTGCCGGATATCCTGGCTATGCAGGAAGTCGGGTCCTTCACCGAACTTAACAACCTGGCTTTTTACCTGGAACAGCAGAACCCGCAGGCGCAGTATGATGCCTACCTGCTGCCCACCAATCTAGACCTGAAGCTGGGGTACCTGGTCCGGGAGCATTTCACGAATCTTCAGATTAGCCAGTTGGGGGCTGAAGAAATCTTTACCTTTAGTGGTGGCCTCCTGCACGATCGGCCTCCATTGCTTCTGCAAGTAGAGCTGCCAACGGACCCACCGATGACTTTACAGGTATTGAATCTCCACCTGCGCTCCCTCATCGGGATAGAGGGCAGCACAGCCGGCTTTGTGCGCAATAAGCGCCATCAGCAAGCAATCTCCATTGCCAATATGATTCAGGATTTACAAACTGCCGGAAATCTCGTGGTGCTCGGAGACTTCAACGCCTTCCAGTTTACGGATGGTTATGTGGATGTCTTCAATCAAATCGCGGGCCTGCCCAGCCTGGGTGCCCAGTTCCCACCCCTAAACATAGTGGCCCCACCTCTCTCAGACCAGCTTCAAAGCCTTCCTGCATCAGAGCGGTATTCCTATGTTTTTGAGGGTAGTGCTCAAGCCCTTGACCATTGCCTGACCAGCAGTTTCAACGGGCTCACCATCAATGGCATGCAGTACGCTCGTGGGAATGCAGACTTCCCGGAAGCCTATGAACTATCTTTAGAGAATCCACTCAGCGCTTCCGACCACGATGGGCTGGTCCTTTTTCTGGAATCGGAGTTTCCCATTGCCTCCCAGATTGCCACACGCCAAACAGATATCCAGGTCCTGACGGCCAATCCGGCACATCCCGGCGCCCCTTTTTTGATTAAAAGCGGTACTATCCTGGAAGACATTAGCCTGTTTAACCTAACCGGCCAACTGATTACCAACTGGCAGCCTGAAGGCAACCAATATCAAGGCACCTGGCCTGATCTAACTTCCGGTCTGTACCTCTTAAAAGTACAAAGCCAGGCGGGGATAAAGACGTTTCAGCAAATAGTAACGAAGTAAAAAAACAGGGCTGCGCCCACTTAAGGTCACAGCCCTGTTTTACGCTGTTGCTGTAAGATTAGAAATTAAACTGCACCCCAAGGGCTGGCAATATAGGCAACTGATTGACGCGGCTGTTGGTCACGCGGTCTACGTAAAAGATATTTTCCCGGTTGTAGACATTCGTAATACTCAGGTTGATATCCATTGAGGTGTGCTTACCAAACTCGATGGTGCGCTTCACAGAAGCATCAAGGCGATGGTAGTAAGGCAAACGGCCTCCATTGATTTCATCACTCAAAATGGTGCCGAGATCAAAGTTGCCCGTCAGGATATTCGTGAAGAGCAGATTGGTAAAGTCATTCTGCTCGTAGAAACCCTGTGTCTGCGTGAAAGGGAAACCGGAACCCATGTTCCAGCGCAGGCTTGCCTCCCAAAGCTTGTCTTTTCCAAAAGTATACACGCCAAGCAGGTTGATGTTATGGCGGCGGTCAAAGATGGTAGGGTACACCTGATTGCCGTCGTCCCGGGTAACACGACCCAGTGAGTAAGTCGCCCAAAGGTATCCATTTTGTGCCTGGTAGCGTGCAGACAGATCAATACCATAGGCTTCACCGGTTTCTGTGATGAAGTCCGGATCAAAATCAGACAACTTGTTCCGGTTGATATTGATGAGCTGGGTGAACCGCTTCAGGTAAGGCTCCACATTGATCGTGAGCTGATCGCCTACGTCCACCTCTACCCCACCGATTGCATGAATAGCCTTTTGAAGGGGCTGATCTACCGGTTCGTTAGAGGCTGGCTTGAAAAGCGTTTCCTCCGGACCAGCCAGGAAGCCGATAAAGAAGTTGACCACATCCAGGTCATTGACCGTACTGATCACGTTTTGGGAGTATACCCCTGCTCCAAACTTGATGCGCAGGAAGTCCGTAATGTTATATTTAAGCCCGAAGCGAGGCTCTATAGACATCTCAGACTGTGAAGCGTAGTAGTGGAGGCGCAAGCCTGGCTCAATGATCAGGTCGCCAAGGCGTTGTTTATACTTGAAATAACCTGCTACTTCCGTTGTGAAACTCCGCTGCTGTATAGTAGAGCCGATGAAATTGCGGAAGGTAAAATCCGTATTGAACCCGGTAAAGTCAAAACCGTAGTCAAAGCGGTTTTTATTGCCGAAGTAGGTGAAATTCAGCAAGGCATTGAAGCTACTCACCCCACTCTGCCGAGGGTTGCCGTCAGCTTCTTCCAGAGAAATATCGTAGTCTGTTACAGCGACCGTGCCATTGAGGATGACATTGGAGTTGGGCGGAATAAGCGTGAAGTTAGCACCACCGCCAACGTTCGTCCAGTCGAGTTTGGCCAGTCCCACAAAGTCGAATCGGTCAGTAAAATTAAAGCCAAAAACATTGAGTTTACTACCGTTGTCTCCAACAAAGGATATTTTTCCGTACAAATCGGTAAACGTGTAAGGCAGGCCGATTTCTCCAATATCCGCCAAAGAAGTATCCTGGGAGGCAAAGGAGAAAAACGTAGTATCTACTGCGTAGTCATAAAAGATTTTTGAGGACTGGTCCAGGTAGGAATGTTTTCCAGTCAGTATGAAGGAGGTACTTCCACCACCATCATCTCCCAATTTCTTGATGGGGCCCTCAATAAGCGCCTTGGTTAGGAAAGGGCTGCCAGACACCAGTCCGCTCATGCGTTTTTTATTTCCTTCCCTGGTTTTGATATCTACTACTGCCGAAATACGCCCCCCGTGCTCCGCATTAAAGCCCCCGGTAAGGACATCCACGCTCCGTACGGCTTCCGTTTCGAAAACAGAGAATAAGCCAATCGAGTGGAAAGGGTTGTAGATGGTCATTCCATCAAGCAGAATCTTATTCTGCACCGGCGAGCCACCGCGTATGTACAACTGCCCTCCCTGATCACCGGAAACGATGATACCCGGCAATACGGGCAGGTATTGCGCAATATCCGCTTCCCCACCGGTAGACGGCAGAGACTGAATCTGCTTTGCGGTTACCCGCAACTCTGAAACTTTGACATCCGAGCGGGCTTGCTCCCGGCTGCTCGATACGTTTACGGTTTCCAGCTCTACCCCACTTGGGGACATGACCATGCTTTCGTAAACGATACCGCCTGCTTTGACTTTGATATCAACCGCAAGGCTGTCGTAGCCGAGATAGGTTACCACCAACTTATATTCGCCAGCTGGAACATTAGAAATGGCAAAGAAGCCATCAAGGTCTGTATTGGCGCCAAGGTCCGTGCCTTGCAGCAAGACGTTCGCATAGATAATCGGTTCTCCGGATTCTTCGTCGTAAATATTGCCTCTTACGATACCCCCATTCTGTTGTGCAGAGAGCGTAAAGCCAAGGAGTACAAAGGGCAAGATCAGTAATTGCTTAAATTTCATGCAGCAGGTTTGTTTTAAAACAAGCACAAAGATAAAGACCTCAACCACTCAAACAAGCCTTTATTTTGTCGTTTTAAACACAAAGTTCTATTGCAAACGCAAACCGACACAGCCACATGATCGCGACTGTGCCGGTAAATAGCACTAAATGGAAAGGCTACAGCTCAAGGACTCCCGTCCCTTCCCGCAGCACAACAGGCTCTGAACCCGTGCAATCGACTACCGTGGAGGGCTGATTATTCCCAATGCCACCATCGATCACCAGGTCAACGAGCTTGCCAAAATCTTCATAAATGTCTATTGGGTCCGTAAAGTACTCCAGTATTTCGTCATCACTTTTGAGCGAAGCGGTGAGGATAGGCCGGTCCAACCCTTCCACCAATGCCTGACAAATGTTGTTGCCGGGGATGCGCACCCCGATAGTCCGCTTGCGGTTCTTGAACATCTTGGGTACCTTATTATTGGAATTCAGCACGAAGGTAAAGGCACCCGGCAGATGCTTCTTCATCAGCCTGAACACTGTATTGTCGATTTGTTGTGCATAATCGGCTACCTGACTGATGTCTTTACATATAAAGGAGAGGCGGGCTTTGACCGGGTCTAGCCCCCTGAGTTTACAAATCCGGTCTACGGCCTTTGAATTGAAAATATCGCAGCCCAGCCCGTAGACCGTGTCTGTAGGGTAAATAATGACACCACCTTCCCGGAGCACGTCAACCGCCTGATCGATTTTGCGGCCTTCCGGGTTGTCAGGATTGATTTTTAATAGCATATGGTTTAATTTTTTGGTTGCTTAATCCGGGCAGAGCTTTTGGAGTGGAACCGGTAAAATAAATACCGCCTCCTGCTGCAACCCGCTCAATTAAAAACGGGAGGCTGCAGCTTGCCAGCTCCAACCTCCCGTTAAGTTAACACAGGGTTAACAAAAGGTCAAATTAATTATCGTATTCATCATCAAAAAGATCATCATCCAGCATATTAGCCAGGATATCCCGGAAGGAAAACGCAGATTCCATTACATCCTTATTGACGATATTAAACTCTGCCAGCCCATGCAGCACCAGTTCCATGAATGGGTAGGCATCGTCTCCTGACACTTTCAGGTGGCTTTCCACGAGCTTCCGCAGCCCGGCTACGCCATCAAGTGCTTTCCGGAAATCCTTCTCACTGCAGTCATTAAGCAGCTCGACTTCGTTACCTCCGGAAAACCAGGCCCGGATGGTGCCATAGGGATCGCTTTCCCGGCCCTTCTTGAGTTTATCGGGGTTCGGGAAATGGGCAAGGAAGGATTTCTTTATGGCTTTGCCGATCAGGTTGATGGCCACACCGTAGGGGCCTTCCTGCTCGCCCTCGTAGACCAGTTCCACCTTTCCGGTAATGGCAGGGACCACGCCCCAAAAGTCGGTAATCCGGGCTTTGGCGGCACTTTCTCCGTTGACCAGCATCCGGCGTTCCACTGTGGAAACGAGGTTTTCGTAGCCTGAGATCGTCAGGCGGGCAGAAACGCCGCTTTTCTCATCTATATATTCGCTGTCACGGGCTTCGAAGGCTACTTGCTCCAGAAGGATTTCAAGTAAATCCGGCACTTCTGTAGCTTCCCGCTGTGCATCCGTAAGCTCGGCCTCCTGCCTGGTAATCTGCCGGGCGATCTCGATTGTCTTGGGATAGTGGGTCAGAATTTGGCTTTCAATACGGTCTTTGAGCGGTGTGATGATACTGCCCCGATTGGTATAGTCCTCAGGGTTTGCCGTAAATACAAACTGAATGTCAAGCGGGAGGCGCAATTTGAAACCCCGGATTTGTATATCGCCTTCCTGCAGAATGTTGAAAAGCGAAACCTGAATACGGGGCTGCAGGTCAGGCAGCTCATTAATCACGAAAATGCTGCGGTGAGAACGGGGCACCAACCCGAAGTGGATGACCCGCTCATCAGAGTAAGACAATTTCAAACTAGCCGCTTTGATGGGATCTACATCACCAATAAGATCTGCTACACTCACATCCGGAGTCGCCAGTTTTTCCACATAGCGCTCCTCACGGTGCACCCATTCAACAGGCGTATCGTCGCCGTGCTCAGCAATAATCGCTTTGGCCTGCCGGGAGATCGGATTTAAGGGGTCGTCGTGCAGATCGCTTCCGCCCACGACAGGCATCCACTCATCCAGCAGATTGACCAGCAGGCGGGCAATCCGCGTTTTCGCTTGTCCGCGCAGCCCAAGCAACAGGATATTATGGCGGGACAAAATAGCCCGTTCAATATCGGGAAGTACGGTATCATCGAACCCCAGGATACCTTCGAATACTTTTTCCTTAGCCTGAAGTTTTTGAATCAGATTTTGCCGCAGCTCTTCTTTGATGGAGCGCGATTGATAACCGCTTTGCTTTAGTTCGCCCAGCGTTTTAATATGGTTCATGTATTCCGGATTTCACGTGAGAAGTGTATGAATGAGTGTAACGCCTGAATGAAAGTATGGTTTAGCAATTTTTTCAACGGCTGGCAAAAGCGATGACAACGGATGCTATTTACAAAAGTTTCTTAATATCTTACCCACTGAACCTATTTTACCAAGAATATGCACAACTGGAAGAAGGGCTTCTGCTGGGTCCTTGCCGGTTTGTTGGCCACCACCCTGCTGACGGCAGTGTACTGGCACCTTCTGGACCGGGACTTTAGCGCATTTATCCTCTTAAGCAATAGCAATATCGAGCAGGCGGCCTTCAACGAAGAGGTTAAGATCTATCCGCATGACGGGTACGATGGCCAATTTTTCTATGCATTGGCACTAAACCCTTTTGAAAGGATTAAAGCTATTTCCAGTCCGCCTTCTGAAAATTCATTTGCCCCATCTTTTGGACCCGGGATTAAAATAGACAATCCGGCCCTGCGCACCAAACGCATTGGCTACCCCTTACTTGCCTGGGCAGCAAACGGATTTGGGCAGGGCCGCTACCTGCCTTTTGCACTGGTGCTCATCAACATTCTTGGTATTGGCCTTGCCATCAGCGCCTGCTTCCTGATGACCAGGCTGTTTAAGGCTCCTTCTTACTATTGCCTGATGCCCCTGGCCTTTATTGGGACATGGATATGCCTTTTCAGAGATCTGTCCGACCACCTTGGTGTCGCTTTTGGATTACTGAGCCTCTACTTTGTACTTAAAAAAAGATTTTGGGCTTTCACCTTAATGGCCACCGCCGCTATGCTCACAAAGGAAACGGTTATTTTCCTATTACTTGGGAGCGCTTTTTCTACAGGGCTGCGCGCCTTTCGGCAAAAACAATACGGGCCCCTCGTGCTTCTGACCTTTCCCTTTGTGGCTTATTTTGGATGGAGCACCTTTTTGGGCTGGAATGCCCCTTCAGATGGCACGCTGCTCAAACACTTTGACTGGCCCTTTGCGGGAATAGCCCGAGGGTATGCCGAAACGCTAACGTTTCCACTCTTCTGGCTAGGGGCATTGGCTCCCATCGTCCTTATCTCACTGGAAGGGCTCCTGGAGCTATGGAAGAGCCGCCTATCCAGCTTATTTCAGCCCATTACGCTCATTTTTCTCTTCAACCTGGTGTTTATGTTGCTGTTGTCCAAAGCCATTTACGAGGACCCCTTCTCCTTTGCCCGTAACCTGCTACCGCTCCAATATGCCGCCTTGCTGCTTTTGATGCAGCAAAAGCAAGGTGTTTCCTGGTTTACAATTGTTATAAGTGCAGGCACAGCGGCCCTGTTTTATTTAGCTTCGATTGCATATCTATAGTCCAACCAATATGGGTTGCCTGAGCGCATTACCACTTCTTCCACCCCCCGCTGGCTCATTGTCTACAGCGGCCCGATATAACTTGCTCAGGTCGTGATTCCTTTGAAATCCGAAAAAATCGACTAATTTGGTCCCAACAACCCGAAGCGCCCTATATGCCATTCACCATTAAAGCCGAAGCCGCCCGATACCAGGCCATTATCCCCCTTCGACGGCTATTTCTGGAAAGCCTGCATGCACAGGTATGCTATGAGGCTTGTCATGATCAGGGCTGGGCAGGTTACTATCACCTCATTATTGAAGAGCAAATCGTAGGCTATGCCGCGTTGAAAGGAATGGAAAAGCTGGAACACCGGGACACCATTTTCGAATATTACCTTCTCCCCGGCTACCGGCAGCACGCAGCTCATTTTTTCAGAAAACTTCTGGAAGAGACCAAAGCACGGTTTGTGGAGTGCCAGACTAATGAACCGATGCTGACAGCAGTAGCCCACGCTTTTGCTGAAACCCTAACAGAAGAACTCTGGCTCCTGACCGATGATCATGTTACGCACCATCACCTGCCCGGTGCCCTCTTTCGAAGGCGGCGGGCTGCCGAACGCGTCCCGTGGCACCAGGAGTCGCCTGGAGATTACCTGCTATTGATGGGCGAAAAAATAGTAGCAGAAGGCGGCTTATTGATGCACTACAATCCTCCCTACGCAGATATCCACATGAGTGTAGCTCCTTCCTTTCAGGGCCGGGGTATTGGCACCTACTTTGTCCAGGAATTGAAAAAAGCCTGCTACCTTTCGGGGCATTTGCCGGTTGCCCGTTGTCAGACAGACAATTCGGCATCCCGGGAAACTTTGCTCAAGGCAGGAATGAAAATTTGCGGTAAAACGCTTTGGGGACCCGTTGGCTGGTAAGCTACTGAGCCGGGTCCATCTGCAACCAGGTTTCCAAATCTATTTTGCGCTGCAGACCATTGTGGTTCATCGGGCGGACCTTGCCAAACACTTTCCGTTCTTTCCATGCCCGGTCGTGCAGCCCAAATACCCACAGCGCGTTGGCATAGCTGTTCGGGTCGTTACCGTCCAGAAAATACTTATTATTGAGGTACAGAAGCGTTTGATGGGCATAATCGGGAGTATTGCACCAGATCAGAATTTGCTTGCCCCAGTACATCCGCATATGATTGTGCAGGTAACCATATTCCTTCATCCGGTTCATGCAGGCATTCCACGCATCGTCATGGGTTGCTCCGGCTTCCAGCTCACTGCGGGTGTAGCGGTGAGGGCGCTGATCTCTTTCGTGCTCATCCAGGGTTTGCTGCGCCCAATCTGGTAGTGCACTCAGCCGGTCATAATGATCTGCATAGTATACAAAATTGCAGGCCAGCTCACGCCGGACCAATAGTTCTTCCCTAAGAGCTGCTGCATTTTCTGAAGGAAGATAGGCTTCTATACGCTTTAAAACATACGCTGGTGCAATCATTCCCATGGAAAGGTACATGCTGAGCTGGGTCACTGCTGGCTGGGTTGGAGACTGCCGCTGATCCTCATAGGCTTCCAGGTCGTTGTGCAGGAAATGGTCAAGCCGGGATTTTGCAGCCGAAAACCCTCCTGTGTAATATTCAGTCACCGGAGCGACCGACTGCTCAAATTCTATTTGTTGCAGCAGGTTTCCAGGCGCGCTTGTATCTTCTCCCTTCAGGGACATATTCAGGCTGGACTTAGGTAGCATACTGGAGGTAGGTTTCTCCAGGTAATCGGTATAGCATTCGGTTATTTTAGGCCGCAGTGTTCGGGCGGCATACTCCTGATGGCTGGAAACTGCTTCAACCGGGACGATTATGTTACCCTCAATTTGTGTAACCGGGCATTGTGCCACATTCAAAGCGCGCTCTAACCAGTCACGGTCCTCATCAAGATAGGGGCAGTCTGTCACTATGGCGAAAGCATCTGCTGTCAGAGCTTCAATGTTTTTCTCAATCGGGGCTACCCGCGTGATGCACTTTATACCCCGGTCGGCCAGGGCTTGTTCTATTTCCGGCAGGCTTTCCAGAAGAAAGGTAAGGTGGCGGGCATTGAGATGAGTCTGTTGGGGTTCCAGACTGACCAGTACAACTACTTTGCTATCTGTTGCTTCAGCTAAACCTACAGCGTATTCCAATGCATAATTCCAGTGCGCACGAAAACTCAGGCTCATCCAGTAAAGGACGTATTGCCCCTGATCGCGGCAGGAGGATTCACCCAGCAGGTGAACCCGGTCAGGGTGAATGTTCTTCATAACTAGCTAATGGTTTCTCAGGGCTTTGATCAATTCTGATTTACTCATACCAGACCGGCCTTCGATGCCGATCTCCCTCGCTTTTTGGTAAAGTTCCTCTTTGGTCCGTTCTTCGTAGGGAGGTGCCTGCCCACCTTTTTCACCGGTGTTGCTGGCATTGGCAATACGAGCGGCTTTTTCCTTGCTGTAGCCTTTATCTCTCAGGGCCTGATACTGTTCTTCGTTCTTAATGGAAGGATTGGGCATCTTTTTCTATGTAAGCGCTAAACCACAACCCATGTTCGAAAGGTAGCACCCCAAGGAAGCTTTAATCATCAATCCCGGATTTTCCCGGCAGCCCGCCGGAAACTGCGCAGGAATTCTCCAAAGGAATCAAACTCTTTCCGGTAGCTCAGGCCCGTGCCTACCTCTAGCCGGCTACCCCCGCCGATATCGGGTTCCAGGCGCTGATAAATGCGGAGCTTAAGCGTGCGGTCCCGGTTGAGAACATACTCGATGACGAGGTCATTGCCTACAAAGGTGCCACTTTGATCCGGTACACGTGCACTGTTGCCTATATCAACATTGCCCCCGACCAAAACGGAAAGCCGGTCATTGAAGAACTCCTGCCGCATCCGTAGCTGAAACTCATCGCCCCGCCGGAAGTCCTGGCTCTCACCAAAATTGGCCTGATACTGATTGTAGGCGATGTCGAAATCAATGCCGGACAGTGCGCTTTGCTCTCCAAAAAACTCAGAAAACAACTCTGTAAGCAGGAGCGACAACTGATTGGACACGAATTCGCTTACCGTATTGTAGAAGATGTCAGCACCCTGTATGGCAATATCTGAAGGCAAAAACTGCCCCACCACAATCAGACCGAACACCTGGCGGTTTAGCTCATTGGGGTCTTGCCTTAGTATACGGAGCTTGCTGTCGGTTAACGTTTTAAGCCCGCCGATCAGCTCTGGGAATTCAATATCGAAGTTGATAATTGGGCGCAGCAAATCTCCCCGAAGCTCCATGGTCAACTCTACCTCCGTTGGCTGGCTGGCGCCCTGCTTTAAGTCATCAGGTGCATCAATGAGGTATTCCTGTATAAAATTGGCGACCGGTGTGGACAAACCAGCATACTCTGCCTCCAGCCGGATTTGGGCCTCAAAAGGGTCGCCGGACCAGGAGATCACCCCGCCCCGGTTGATGTCGAAATCTTTGTTGACAACGTTGTACAGGGTAAAGAGGTACTCGCCTTGTTCGATGGTGTAATCCCCAAACATTTCAAACTCACCGTTCCGGGGGACCAGTATCCGGATATTGCCGCGGCCAGTCCCCTTGATGATATCACCAGCCTGTTCATCAAAGATGATTTCACCCTGTGCTTCCTCAGTGATATTGAGGTCCATCTCCAGGCTGACGCCATTCAGCTCGGTATTGCTTTGTTGATCTAAGGGGACTTCCGCTTCCTGCTTTTTGAAGTTGATAAAGCTCAGCTCGGAAGCATCACTGCCATAACTCACCGGGATGACAAGGCGGGTATCTTTTCCTACCGAGGCGTTGACGTAAATATCTATTTTCCGCAGCGGGCCATTGAAGGTGACTTCCCCATCGCCCAGGGCATGCCCGTAAAAAAGGTCGTTGTCCTCTTTATCTGTGTCGAGCGCCAGGAAACGATCGGTATTGATCTCAGCGTTAATGCCCAGGTCCTTCAGGTAACTGTGGGTGATGCCTCCGGAAATTGTAGCGGTGTTGCCGTACTTATCTTTGACCACAACGTCTGAGGCGTCAAACAGAAAGTCCCTTGCCTCTATCCGGGCATCATCAAAGTAGTAGCGGGTTTGCAGGAAATCTATGGTAGTCGCTCCATCGCGCACTTTGATCTCTCCATCAATATGAGGCTCCCCGGGAAAGCCAAAGATACTTGCACTGGCATCGAAGTACCCCACCGTATTTTTGATGGTGCCCTCCAGCCAGTATTCTCCAATATTTACCGGAAAACTCGTGACATCGAGATCGATATTAAAATACTGGGCTTTTTCTCTGTCCCCCCCTCTCCGGGCCCGGCGGGTATCTTCCGGATTGAAAAAGCCCTCCGCAATGAGTTGCGAGGTGTCTTTGGTAATTGCCAGATAGCCTTCGAACCGGCTTTTAAGGTCAGCTGCATTGGCATCCAGGCGCAGGGCACCCCAGTCGTCGTCATTCACCCGGAAGGTATCTGCCATAACGGTGGCGTTGAGCCCTTCCATTTTAAAGATGTTATCAACTTCAGCTACCATATTGAAAGGGCCGCCGAAATCCAGCTCTTCATACTCCCAAATATCGTCGATAAAAGAAAAGTCGAAGTTGTTCAGCGCCAATTGCAGCCCTTTTTCTCCTTTGGACCGGAGCTGAATAATCCGTTCTTCGTTTTTGAGGCGGAAATGCTCAGTGGCTACGTAGCCTTTTCGGAAGGTGATGTAGTTATCGGGTTCAATTTCCCACAGCTTCTGCAGCAAAACCAGATTAGAACGCTTGAAACGCAGCTGGTAGTTCAGGCTGTCCAGTAGGTAAAGTTCGGCGTTCAAATTGAGGTTATCCAGCATCGACAACCCTTCTACCTGATAGGCCAAACCAATATCCAGGGTATCACGGTCCAGGTCGGCCAATACATGAACCGGGGCAAACCGTCGTTTATCGTTGAGCACCGGCTCTTCCACCCTAAAATTGATGGAGCCTGCCGAGTCCACGAGCCTTGCGAACAAACCGGCATCATTCAATTCAATATTGCCAAACCGGAAGCGGGGTACCCGCAGCTCCACAGTGATGCTGTCTTTTTGATTGTCGAAGTAGCCGTTTAGGGCTACCCCTTCCAGAGGCCCCAGTTTGGGCTCAAATAAGGCCAGGACGCCTTTTGTGTCCACAATATCAAAATCGTAGATAAATTCATTGCCTTTTGGTTGCCGCCCGGGCTTTTTCATGCCCAGCCGCTCAAAGAAACCGTGGTGGTTCCGGTCCAGGTAATCCATAAGAGCAGGGCCGATATCCAGTACGTCGAACTGCCCAAGCAGGTAGCCATTCACCAAATCGGAAGTCACGCTGAACCGTTTTCGCCCACCGGGTTCGAATAGGGAAATGAAGACCACTGAATCCACCTGAATAGTATCCTGATTGCGGTGTAATATTTCTACTCCCTTTATCCGACCCCGGCCTTCCAGTTCGGATAAAGTACTGTTTTGCAGATTAAGGCTGACATCTCCGGAAAAATTGATATCCTTTTGGCTAAGATTGAGCGGCAGTAACGAAAGTTGGTTCACCGATGCAAAAAAGTTAAACCGCGGCACGCTATCCGTCATATCGACCTGCCCGTTGAACGAAAAGTCGATGTGCTCGTCCTGAATCAAAAAATCACCGGAGAACTGGTTCTTTTTCAGGAGCCCTGTCAGATTGGCATTGGTGTAGTTGTAGCCTTTGTAAATGAAGCTTTGCACCTCTGCGCTAAGGTCAGCGGTTGCCGTTTCTGCCGTTAGCCCTTTACCGTTGCGCACACTGGAGGAGAAATTCACAAGCCCGAGGTCCTGATTCTGCGTAAAGCCTCCAAGGTCAAAATCAATTAAAGACAAGCTTCCACTGTAGGAAGCCTCAGCACGGTTGCCGGTCAGGTTACGGACTTTCATGTCCATTTCGGCCCGCCCCAGAGCAGAATTGAGCGTTCCGTAAGCGATATAGTCGGAAAACAGGACATCAAAACGGCCGGTAAAGTACAGCCAGCCCAGCCGGTCGAAGGCTTCTGGAGGCTGAAACTTTGGGAATAGCTGCCGGAGCGCCGTCATGTTGGTCCGCAACTCATCCAATTGGAGATTAATGGTCCGGAAGTCCGGGTAGGTAAGGTCGCGGGTCCGAAGGTTACCCTGAGCCACCAGCCGCCGGTTCTCCAGAGCCAGGTACATATCTTCCGCATCCAGGTCATTGACGGTGCCTTCTATCAGCCCGTCAATGTACAGTTTGCGGTCCCGGTTATCCCAGAAGAAAGCGTTGGACTTAAGCTTGGGCGCAAAAGTCATAATATCTTTCAAAGTAACGGAAGCATTGCTGAGATGGGCTTCCATTTCCACCTCATCCGGGAAAGACTTGAAGGCTTCGTAGGTGTCATACCTGAAAATTAAAGTGTCCCCGATATCACTGTAGGGCGTCTTCAACTGAAGGCCGTAGAGCTCGAGCCCCCTGTTCCAAACCCGGCCGTTGCTTACGGTAAGATCTTCCAGCACAAACCCGCTTAAATCCCGAAGATTAAACTCCTCCACCTGCCCGGAAAAATCCAGGCTATCAGAACAGAAGGAAAACGCATTAATCCCAATATTAATGTCAAAGACATCCATATGCTGGTAATTGAGTTCGTCTACAGGCCCGTCGTTTTCCGGGTCATTACGCCAGTTATGAAGGGAAAACTTACCGTCTTTCAGGACAAACTCCCCTATGGTAGCGAAAAAGGGCAAGGAAGGCTCAGTGGGTGGCGTGTTGCTGCTCATCGTATCCTGTGGCCAAATCACATAGTCATACTCATCAATCCGAAAGTAGGGGCCTTCAAGAATGACTGATTCGGCATGAAGGGTACGGTCAGGGAGGGAAAATTCATCAAATACAGCGGAACCTTCGGCAAGGTAGATATCCATGTCCTGCCCTCTCGCTTTGTCTTCTTTCAGGAAACGGATTTTACTGAGGGTCAGCCCCTGCACATCCAGATAAAAGGGGCGTTTTTCACCTGTAGTGGAGGAGGTATCCGGCGGGAACAGACGGCCAAGCAGTACCTGCATGTTGTTGTAATCATCATCTGCAGCCTTACGGATATTGACGGTAGCACTGTCCAGGGCCAGGTCTTCAATAACCAGCCCCCGGCGCAGGTAAACGAGTGGATTGAGGCTAAAATCAGCGTACAGGTATTTGCTGAAAATGGCGGTATCGCCCGGCGTCAGGTCTTCCACGTAAAAGTCCTCCAATACCAGCTGGTCCAAAAACTTGATATTCAGACGATCGATGGAGACCGTAGTTTTCATGGCGTCGCTAAGCGCGGTGGTTACCCGGTCTGCCAGGTAGTTTTGTACAGCGGGGATTTGAAGGACGCCTGACAGGATCAGGAAAAACAGGATAAGTCCTACGACCAGGCGCCTGGTCCATAGCCATAGCAGGCGCAGCCACGAGCGGGACTGAGGCTGTTTTTCCTGCGGTTGCTTTTGTCCTTGATCTTCCATCTACTACGTTCAACCAAACATCCCGCGAATATATTGATTGAATGCCAGATTTAACGTAGAATTAGCATATTTGGACAGCTTCGGGTAGCCCGGCAAAATAAAAGCCGCAGACAACCATGCGCTTCAGTCTGCTGCGGCGCTTCTTTTTTGGGCCACTTCATTCCGGATAAACGCGGGCTTTGAAATCACCTTTTGAACAGGAATGATTGGCCCCCTGATTAAAACTCCCGGATTTTAATACTACGGAAAGACACCCGGTTGCCATGATCCTGCAACAAGATATGCCCCTGAGGCAGTTCACCGAAGTCTGGCCAGTCTTTATACTTACTGTACGCTACCAATGCCCGGTACATAGGGGTATTCCTTTCGTATTCGAGGACTTTAAACCCATTCAGCCAGTGCTCAATGTGATGTCCTTTGACAACCAGCCGGGCCTGATTCCATTCCCCAACCCCACGAAACGGCTTATCCCGGCCTGGCACCGAAAGGTTCTCAGCCGGGATCAGATCGTAAAGGGAGGCCAGCGTGCGGTTGCCTTTCACTCCTTTTTGGGCATCGGGGTGCTCCTGGTCATCCAAAATTTGGTATTCCAGCCCTATGGAAGAGCCGGGCCCTTTGTTGAGCTCCGGGTCAACGAAGTATTTAATGCCGCTATTGGCCCCTTCTGTGATTTTAAACTCCAGCATCAGTTCAAAGCTGCTGAACTTATCGCGGGTAATGATATCTCCACCGTTCGTGGATTCGCCACCATCGGATTCCAGGACGGTAAGTACGCCCTCTTCAATTTCCCAGCCCTTTTCAGGAAAATCCTGTGCACGTGCACTGCGCCACCCCTCAGTAGTTTTGCCATCCCAAAGCATGCGCCAGCCTTTGCTGATTTCGTATGGTGTCAGGGAATTCGGAATGTAGTTGAGCTCCATCGCGTGCGGCGCCATAGGCCAGCGTTCTGCTTCCAGGTTGTCCGTTTTGATGCGGATATTGCGCCAACGGATTTCCCGCCCGGCTTTTTCTATGTCATTGCCAATGCCGTGTACCTGTAGTCCGATGAAGCCGGAAGCTGTCATGTCGTCCACGACATTAGCGGTATTTACCCCATTGATCCATACACGGAGTTCATTGCCTACCGCTTCAATCCTGTACTTGTTCCACTGCCCCAATTTATAGGCTGTCCGGGCCTCCGGGTTGAGGCTTAGCGGGTAGAGCCATCCGCGACGACCTTCGTCGTAAATGCCGCCGCTGTAAGCACGCTGACTGGGGTCCGCCTCTGCCTGATAGCCGTGCACTCTTCCGTTTTTGTACTCAGGCAGGCTATTGCTACGGAACTGAATACCGGAATTGATCGCTGCATCGCCCCACATTTCCAACTCCAAAATAAAATTGCTGAATATTTCTTTGGTGCACAAAAAAGTGTTCGGCGTTTGGGTTTCCGTGACCCCAACAATCACACCTTCCCTTACCTCGTACTCTGCGGAGCCATTGCGTTTTTCCCATCCGCTCAGGTCTTTGCCGTTGAACAAATCCCGCCAACCCTCATTGGATTGTGCTGCCAGGGAAACACTTAGCCCACTGCTCACCATCAGAAACAATGCCAGTAATTGAATTCGGTTTTTCATTATTATTTTGTTGTTTAAAGGTCAAAATGAGATCATTCAGGGTGGCATAGTGCAGGACACTTTGTCATTTTTTGGATTTATGTTGTATTTAACCCCTGGTTCTCATAGGAGGACAAACCATACCTACTATTGTAACCAAAGATACAGACTCGAAGCAAATGGACAGACGAGACTTCATCAGAAAAAGCAGCATGGCTACAGCGGGGCTCACCCTGGGCTCCCTGAGCATGGCCCCCGGCACCTTTTCTAAAAACGAGACCATACAGCTCGGGGTCATCGGTACCGGAGCAAGAGGCGGTGGGATAATCAGGCTACTGAACAGCATGCCACAATTCAAAACCGTTGCTTGCTGCGATATCCTGCCCTTCCGGCTGGACAGCGCCATGGAAAATGCCGATCAAAAAGCAAAGGCTTATACCGATTACCGCAGGCTGTTGGAGGACCCAAATGTAGACGCTGTCCTAATTGCCACGCCCCTGTCAATGCATTACGAGATGGCTGTGGCAGCGGCACAGGCAGGCAAGCATGTCTACTGCGAAAAGACGATGACGTACCAAATATCCGAAGCAGACCGGCTGGTGGAGCAGGTGGAGGCTAACGGCAGGGTATTCTTGGTTGGGCACCAATACCGCTATCACCCCCTTTACTTCCGGGTAGCTGATCTGATCCGCAGCGGTAAAATAGGCGATATCGCGAATGTCTACATTCAATGGAACCGTAACGGTGACTGGCGCCGTCCTGTGCCCAAGCCCAAATATGAGCGCATGATCAACTGGCGGATGTACACCGAGTACTCTGGCGGGTTGACGGCTGAGCTGCATTCCCACCAAATTGATTTTGTAAACTGGGTGCTGGGCACTCACCCGGAAAAAGCCGTTGGTTTTGGCGGAATCGACTACTGGAAGGACGGCCGGGAAACTTTTGACAACGTCAATTCGATGTTCAGCTACCCAAACGGCATGAAGGTCAACTGTATTTCCCTGACTTCCAATGCGCACGAAGGGTATCAGATGATTTTCAGGGGCAGCAAGGGCACCATCGAAATGGGGATAGACGAAGGCTGGATCTACTTCGAGCCGCTCAATAAGAAGGAAAAAGGCATGGTAGATGGTGTCTCCGGCGCCACCCTAAACCGCGCCAAAGAAGATAAGTACGCCATCAGCTTTGAGCACACCACGGAAGGCTGGGGCGGCACCCATTATGCTTTTCAGGAGTTCTACGAATGCATTCGGGACAACCGGGAGCCCGTCTCTAATGTCAGGACCGGTGCTACGACCGCCAAATGTGTGCGGATGGCAATTGATGCCATGCGGGAGAATAAAACCATGGTCTGGCCGGGATAGAATGGCCACCAAAACACAAGATCTCTCCCACCAAGGTGGAATAGCGAAAGCTACGGTGTTGAGCTTTCTTTCATTTCCCTGCCCATGACCTGGGTAGCAGGTCTCTGGAGTTCCTCTTTTCGGGGTGGGTTACTATCATTGCAATGCTTCAAATAAGAAAGCCGCTAATCCTCCACCAGCCAAAGGCCCCAGTATGGGAATCCATGCATAATCCCAGTTACTACTGCCTTTGCCCTGAATAGGCAGTAAGGCATGTGCGATTCGCGGCCCCAGATCGCGCGCCGGGTTGATGGCGTAGCCGGTGGTGCCGCCAAGGCTAAGGCCGATAGCTAAAACCACAAGACTAACTGGCAATGCCCCCAGTGAGCCTAGTCCGACCGGGCGACTCGGATCGCCTACCGGAATATTGGGACCAGTAAGGAAAAACACGGCAATCAGAAGCACAAATGTACCGATGACTTCCGAAAAAAGGTTGGCACCATTGTGGCGGATTTGGGGGATGGTGCTGAACGTTGCCAGCTTAAGCACAGGGTCCTTTGTGGTGCGGTAATGCTGAATATAGGTCAGCCACACACAACTTGCCCCCGCAGCAGCTCCTAACACCTGCGCCAGTACATACCCCCCAACCTTTGACCAGGCAAACTTGCCGCCCACTGCCAGAGCGACCGTTACGGCTGGATTAATGTGCGCGCCACTGTAATCCTGTGCCACAAGAACGCCGACGAAAACCGCCATGGCCCAACCCACCGTAATGACAATCCATCCTCCGTTGTGCCCTTTCGTATCTTGTAGTACAACGTTAGCAACCACGCCGTTACCTAATAAAATAAGCAAAAAGGTGCCAATGAATTCTGCTATAAATGGAGTCATAGGGGCTGATTTTTGCAGGAAAGATATAAAATATTGATTGTTTAGAGGCAGACAGATGCCCTAAGACCGCCCCTATGACGGCAGGGATGTTAATGAATGGCTCCTCGGCTATGAAATTCTGAAGAGCCGAGCCTTTTTCTTTTTTCAATAAAGGCCTGCCCAGCATACGATCCGGCGAATGGAAATATAGACCTCCGGTGGCCGAAGCCCACAGGCGACGAGACACGGGCAGGCATTGATTAGGTTGGCGCTCCGATCTTTATTGGAGACCACTTGATTGTCAGTATACATGCGCCCGGTTCCAGACAATCCTTACTGGCAGCACCTGGAACCGCATGCCCCGATATTGCTCAACCTGTCAAAGGATCCAAACGAGACCACGAACCTGATAAAAGATCTCCAGGAAAAAGCCTGGAAACTGGAGCAGCGAAGGTTGGCCTTTGAGCGCCCAAGTTTAACGGTACCCGAACCTAAATTAAAGGCTGTACCTTTCGATGACCTCGAAACAAATAACCCGGGCGAGGGGCCCGGGTTAGATTATACGACTTTGTCGGCGCAGGAAGAACTGGCAAAAGCATTGGGTTTTGCTTTGAAGACAAAGCCCATGCTCAGGATGTAGCCCATCGCCTCTTTGAGTGCCACATTGGACTGGAACTCAGGGTCGGTATTGATGTCGGCGTGGACTTCCAGTTCTACATTATGCTTATCCAGCAAGTCACAAAGGCTGTAGGCCACTTCTACCGACTTGGCTACCTCAGTGATCATACGCTCGCGCAGCCCCATGCCTGCCCGCTCCCGTGTATTGTGGATAAACATGAAGCCGCCTTTCTTTTCGCGCAGAAAAACGATGACGCTCGCAAATTCAATGTGCGTGCCCCGCACCTGAGAATCTGAACCGATGCAGACCTTCAGGCGGTGCCCGGCGGCTTTCTCCCGAAGAATCGTTTGCTCTACCGCTTCCTTAATGGGCAACTCAATTCTTTCGCCGTTTAGTTTTCGCCATTTCATGAATTAGGTGGATTTTTGACTAAAATACAAATTCCCCAAACCATACGGTGTACGGTTTTTGAAAAATAAAACAGAATTAATATTGGATTAACAACCACCTAAACATCAAAATAAACGGCAAGGGTTCCCGCCAGCGGACTTTTTTGCTAAAATCACCGATCGGACCTAAAATTTTTTAACCTAAACAGATGATAACCGACTAGTTTTCAAATACTTGAATCATTGTCCGCGGTTTGTAAAAATATTTCGGACCAGCCATGTAAAAACGGAAAGCTGCTGTAGTAACCTGCTTTGGATTAACAAAATAAGCGCTGCTCTGTTAATTGGATCGTGAAGCAGAGCAAAACCGAAATAGACATTGTCTGGCTGAAGCGCGACCTGCGCCTCAACGATCATCCGCCTCTGGAAACAGCAGCGAAAGGTGGGCGGCCTTTGTTGCTGCTCTATTGCTTTGAGCCCGGTTTGCTGCAGCACCCTGACTACAGCGACCGGCACTGGCGCTTTGTCTGGCAGTCTCTGCAGTGTATGGCATCCCGCTTGCCAGGCGCTATGCTTATCGCACACCGGGAAGTACTACCGTTGTTCCGGGATTTATGTGCACACTTTAAGGTACGCAACGTATACAGCCATGAGGAGATTGGCGTGAAGACCACCTTCGACCGGGATATTGCCTGCGCCCAATGGCTTAAGGAACATCGCATCAACTGGCAGGAGATTCCATTCTCAGGCGTACAAAGAGGTCGCCCCAACCGGGATGGGTGGAGGGAACAGTGGTATGACTACATTGAATCTCCGGTACCTGCCTGTCCGGTCGATAAACTCCATTTGATTAAGCTTCCGGAAGCTTTACACAAGAAACTCGCTGGTCCACCTCTTCCCGAAACCTACCAAGAAGCTGACGCCACTTTTCAGCCCGGTGGTGAGCGCAATGCATGGCGGTACCTGCGCAGCTTTTTCAAAGGAGAAAGGATCAACGGCTACTCCCGTTTGATTTCCAAGCCATTGGCAAGCCGCCGGTCCTGCAGCCGGATTTCACCCTATCTGGCCTGGGGCAACATCAGCCTCCGGCAAGCTTATCAGTACAGCTGGCAGCACCGGCATCTGGTGACGGACAAACGCGACCTCAATAACTTCCTGTCCCGCCTGCGCTGGCGCGACCACTTTATTCAGAAATTTGAAAGCGAGTGCCGTATTGAGTTTGAAAATTTCAACCCCGCCTTCAATCACTTGCGTACCGAAACGGATGGAGCCAAGGTAGAAGCCTGGAAGACCGGACAAACGGGCTTCCCGCTGGTAGATGCTGCGATGCGCTGTGTGAACGCCACCGGCTACATCAACTTCCGGATGCGGGCCATGCTGGTTTCCTTCCTTACGCACACGCTCTGGCAGCCCTGGCAGGCAGGGGCGCACCATCTGGCCAGGCAGTTTCTGGATTTTGAGCCCGGCATCCACTACCCTCAATTTCAGATGCAGGCCAGCACTACCGGAATTCACACCATCCGGGTTTATAATCCGGTATTCAATTCCCGCAAACATGACCCTCACGGCGACTTCATCCGGCAATGGGTGCCTGAACTCGCAAAGCTGCCGGATGAATACGTACACGCCCCTTGGGAAATTCCGCCTCTGGAGCGGCAGTTTCTTGGCTTTGAACTGGGCGAAGACTACCCCAATCCAATTGTGGACCTGAAAAAAGCCATGCGCCATGCCAGCGATCAGCTTTGGGGGCTAAAGAATAGTCAAACCGCTCAGCAAGAGGGCGCCCGCATCAAAGCCAGGCATGTGAACCCCGGGGAACGGCGGCAGGAATAAGTATTACAGGTAGATATCGAGGATAACCAAAGCACCAAATAGCAGGCTGGCGATGCCATTAGTGGTAAAGAAGGCGATATTCACTTTGCTGAGGTCATCTGGGCGGACCAGGGTGTGCTGATAGAATAGCAGCCCAAGGAAAATGGCGGCAGCCAGCCAATGCAACCACTGGAATTCCGGGTAGGTCGCCTGTAGTTGCCAGGCTGCAGTGATTATAAAAATGGCGCTTCCGGCATGCAGGAGATTCGAAAGGCGAAGTGCGCCCGGGCGGCCCATTTTTACCGGTACAGAGTTTAAGGAAAGGGAGCGGTCGAAGTCATCGTCCTGCAAAGCATAAATGATATCAAAGCCAGATACCCATAACAATACAGCGCCTGAATACAGCACCGGGATCAGGTCAAACTGCCCCATGACCGATAGATAAGCCCCGATTGGAGCGAGTGAAAGCCCCAGCCCAAGTACAAAGTGGCAAAGGAAGGTAAACCGCTTGGTGTAGCTGTAGCCTAAAATGACCAGCAGGGCTACCGGTGAAAGCAGAAAACACAGTTCGTTTATAAACCAGGTAGTCGCGATGAATAGCAAGCTGTTGATGAAGACAAAAGCCAGGGCCGCTTTGGGAGAGATCACGCCGGCGGGGATTTCCCGGGTGGCGGTGCGGGGGTTTTTCTCATCTATGTCCCGGTCGAGATAGCGGTTGAAGGCCATTGCCGCACTGCGGGCAAAAACCATACATAGGACAACCAGCGAAAACAAACGGATGCTAAGCACCTGCTCTGATTCCAGAGTGGCCAGAAAGAAGCCCAGCAAAGCAAATGGCAGGGCAAAGATGGTATGGCTGAATTTGACCAGCGAGAGGTAGTTCTTCATGCCGCAAAAATAAGAAAGCCCGCAAAACCATATGGATTTGCGAGCCTCTTTGTTTATTTGACTTTTAAAAGTCTTTTCAGCTTACTGTGTTACTGCAGGAGTTGCATCACCACCAGCTGCAGGCGTTACATCACCTTTGAGGTAGATGAAGCTCTGTGGTGGGTTCGTGTTTGCAGTAATGGTCACCTTCTGGTTACGCTTACCTTTCTTGTTCTTAGAGTTGAACTCAACAGTGATTTCGCCGGTAGCGCCTGGAGCGATTGGCTCACGTGGCCAGCTAGGAACGGTGCAACCACAGCTGCCTTTAGCGTTGCTGAGGATCAATGGCTCATCACCAGTATTGGTAAAAGTATAAGTGTGAGAAACTTTCTCGCCTTCGTTAACGGTACCGAAGTCGAATTCTGTTTCTTCAAAGGTCATGGTTGTCGTTGGGCCAGCAGGAGCAGCAGGCTGTGCAGCAGCAGGCTGGGCAGCAGCTTGATTGGCAGGCTGTACAGTATTGCTAGACAGATCCTCACGCGCCTCTTCCTGAGCTGCGCTTTCGCTGTTGTTACAGCTTGCTACAAAACCTACCGCCAACAGGGCGAACATCAGAACTTTGATTTGCTTCAACATTTTACTTTAGTTTTGGATTTAAGATAAAAGTGGGAACAATGGGCTTTATAAATAGTTCTCCCGGTCAATTCCCTTTTTATTACAATTACAAAGGTAGGGAATGCTACAGAAGCTCCCGTTAATCAGCATTGAAGTTTTGTTAACGAGCTGTTAATCCGGATTCTTGCCTGTTTGCGTATCTTTCTGTGCAAGAATACCGTAAACCTTTGTCAAGGATATGTAGAAGATTGTCCGATGGTAAGTTACTTCGTCCTAAATCGCTATTTTTAACCTGATGAAAAGCCTCACTGTTACGATATTCTTGTTGCTGGCTAGCCTGACAACCAAGTATGCACAGACTGTTAAGCTCGATGAACTGACCATCGAGGACGGGCTAACGCAGGGTATGATCCATGATATCCTTCAGGATAGTCTTGGCTTTATGTGGTTCGCCACCAAAGATGGCCTCAACCGCTATGATGGCTATGACTTTAAGCTGTACAGCCATTTCCCAGCTGATTCTTTTTCACTTTCCGGGCATGTCGTGAATGTTTTATTTGAAGATTCCTTTGGCCGGATATGGGTCGGCACGCACAACAACGGGCTTAATGTTTTTGACCGCACAAAAGAGCGCTTTTACAAACTGGATTATGAAGAGGCTCCTGGCCGTGGGTTAAATTCCAATCGAATTTTCAGCATCGAACAGGAAAACGACAGCATTTTCTGGGTAGGCACCGGCAGAGGCTTATGCCGGCTCGTTGTCCCTGAAGGCGAAGCCCTCTGGGAAGGATTGGAAAGTGTCCAACTCAGCAGCAAAATCGAAAGCTACCCTATTGAGCCTATTCCAAACCCTAACCTCAGTAGCGTTGCCACTTGCCTGTCCACCGTATCCGACACCCTCTATTTTGCCATCAGCAACCGGCTTTTCCGGCTGGACCGGAACAACTACCAGGAATGGGAAGAGATGTCAGATGAAGTTCGTGCGCTTAGTATAGAAATTCCTTTTGGTTTCCGGAATATGGAAATGACCAGCGATGGGTACCTGATCATGCCAACCAACCAGGAGATAAAAATTTACCGCGAAGGCAAAAGCTGGGATATCCCACTTCCTGAAGAACTACAGGGCTTTCTGCCGGATATAACCATCGACAAATCAGGCACGGTATGGGGCGTCTCAGCAGGACTGTATAAAATACACCCCGAGCGTGGCCGCGAGGCGCAACTTGAAATTTTGTTCACAACCAAAAACGCCTATTTCACGCCCACCGTGTATGTTGACCGTACCGGGGTGGTATGGCTTGGCACCAATGGCTATGGTATCCGGAAATACAATCCCTCCAATACCCGCTTTAACCACTTACTGCCAGGCACCAGTACCCGGCAACTCTATACCGACCTCAAAGGCAGGTGCTGGGTGTGGGTATCTGTTTCACTTAGAGTCCTGAACCCGGACAACGGAAATTATGAACTACCTGCCGCCTTCCCTTCCTGGATAGAGAAAGCCACTTGGGTCCTCAATACGGAGCCTGATATCTTCTGGTTTCACTACCCGATTATTGAAAAACAAACTGCTCTGGTAAAAATAAATGAACGAACGGGTGAAGTCCAATTCTACCCCTATACCTGTAAGCCCAATCCCAATTCCCCTTTGCTTATCGACCGGGCGGGCAATATATGGTTCTCCAGCAGGGACGGGCAGCTGGCAATTTTCCAACCGGACACAGAAACCTTCCATTATTACGCCATGTCAGACTGGTTTGACGAGCGGCAGGAAAATGCAACCATCACAGTTTTCCATTACGAAGACGCATCAGACATCGTTTGGGCGGGTACGCAATATGGCTTGCTGCGTCTGCAACGGACCTCAACGGATGGTTTTGATCATCGGGTTTACGATTTTGACATCAATAACCCTCAGAGTATCAGCGAAAACTATGTCCTCAGCATTGGCAAGCGCCCCGGAGAGACCAATAAGCTTTGGATTGGTACAAAGGGGGGCGGTTTAAACCAATTTGACACGCAGACTGGGACCTTTAAAACTATTACGACGAAAGATGGGCTGCCCAATAATGTAGCCTATGGCCTGCTGCCCGATCAGGAAGGCTACCTATGGATCACCACCAACCGCGGGCTGTCCAAATACCATCCTGAGCTGGGTACCTTTAAGAACTATACCTCCGCCGATGGGCTCCAAAGCAATGAGTTCAACACCTCGTCCTATCACCGGGCCAGGGACGGCCGTTTCCTTATCGGTGGTGTTAATGGCGTACATGTATTCCACCCCAAAGCGGTCAAACTAAGGAGCCTGCCCCCAAAGGTTTACCTTACCGGGCTGAACATTAATAATATGCCCTGGCGGGAAGCCGTTGAGGATGCCAATGCCTTCAAGCCTATTGAGCTCATTGATCACATTCAGCTCAGGCACCATCAGGATCAGCTCTTTTTTCAGTTTGCAGCTCTGGATTTCGCAGCATCCCAAAATAACCGGTACCGGTATCAGATGGTTGGGCTGGACAATGCCCCCGTCGATGCAAAAACGCGGCGGGAAGTAGCCTATGCTAACCTTACGCCCGGACAGTATACCTTTAAAGTGTGGGGCGCCAATAATGAAGATATCTGGAGTACAGAACCAGCGGTATTGAAAATCACGATTAGCCCTCCCTGGTGGGCAACCAACTGGGCCTACCTTTTGTATCTGGCGTTGTTTTTTACTTTGTTCTTCTCTGCCTACCGGTTCCAGGTCAACCGGGACCGCCTGAAGACGCAGTTGGCCTATGAGCAACGTGAAGCGGAACGCCTTGCTGCATTAGACCGTATGAAGTCCAATTTCTTCTCCAATATCACCCATGAATTCCGCACTCCGCTCACGCTCATTTTAGAACCGGCAAGGAGATTGGGTGCACAGCTGCAAAACAAAAACGCAAAAAACTGGGCAGAGCTAATCATCAGCAATAGTGAGCGCATGCTCCAACTGGTCAATCAACTTTTAGATATCAACCGGCTGGAAGAAGGGCTGATCTCCGTAAAGCTGCAGCAGGCAGACCTCAATCAGTTGCTGATCTCTATTTTGAAGGATTATGAAGGCGCTGCCCAGGATAAAAGCATCAAACTTGAACTGGAAATAACCGGGCGCCCCCATCTGAAGTGGGTGGAAATGGATACGGAAAAGGTGAGCAAAATCATACACAACTTACTGTCGAATGCGCTAAAATTCACACCAGAAGGCGGTGAGATCAAGGTCTCAGCAACGGGTATGCCCGACCGCCAGAAAGTTGAAATCAGTGTAGAGGACACTGGGCCGGGCATCGCGCCGGAGCACCACGAACGGGTCTTCGACCGGTTTTACCAGGTTGATGATTCTTCCACCAAGTCTGCCGGAGGGACAGGCATAGGCCTTGCCCTTTGCAATGAGCTCGCCCAAAAGCTTGGCGGCAGTATCCATCTGGAAAGTGAGCCCGGTAAAGGATCACGGTTCACCCTTGGGCTGCCGTTATACACCACGCTTGCCGACGAAAACGCTGCGGGCGGCGACAGTACAGCCGGCGAAACAGTCAAACCGCCGATTCCTGAAGCCGCAAAACAGGGCACTACGATTCTGATTGTAGAAGACAATAAGGACCTCCGGGATTTTTTATGCAGTATCCTTGGTAAAGCATTTGACCTGTCTACTGCAAAGGATGGTGTTGAAGGCTTACAAATGGCCACTGCCACACAGCCGGATATCATCATCAGCGATGTGATGATGCCTCGATTAGATGGTTATGCAATGACGGCTCAATTGAAAGCGGACATTCGTACCAGTCACATACCTGTGGTGATGCTGACCGCCAAATCTGCACTCAAAAGCCGGCTGACCGGCCTCAAAAAGGGGGCAGATGCTTATTTATCCAAACCTTTTTACGCGGAGGAGCTGATGGCACAAATCCACAATTTGCTGGAGCAGCGCGCCCGGCTCCAACAATACTTTAAGGGAGAAAGTGAAGGGGCACCTGCACCCGCTGTCCCGGATCTCGAACACGAGTTCCTGCAAAAAGCTTACGCCGCAATAGAAGACCACCTCACTGATGAGCAATTTTCCGTTGAGCAACTGAGCAGTACCCTCTTACTCAGCCGGTCTCAGTTGCACCGCAAGCTTAAAGCCCTGACCGGTCAGACCGCATCGGAGTTCCTGCGCAACTACCGGTTAAAAAAAGCCCTGGAATTGCTTCGCCAACCCGGCCTCACCATTGGGGAAATAAGCCATAAAGTGGGCTTTGGCAGCCCTCAGTACTTTGCCACGAAATTTAAGGAAAGATATGGCTACCCTCCCAGCGAAGCCTCTGGAAAAGCTTGATTTTCAGTAAAAAAGACTGAAATGCAACATAAGTGAACAAGATTGCAACATATGTTAACGAACCCTGTGCTGTTGTACCCTAAATTTGTACTAACAGTTGCAAGAGCACTACTAACCAGTGTGCAACCAAATTGTCCCAACACAACACAAAAGCAACAAGCAAGGGGGAATCGACAAAATATCGATTCAATATTTCGGGAAGCCATTTCGGCTTCCCTTTTTTTATGGGCTGATTTTCCTCTCTGTTAGCAACAGCTGTTTATTTGGGTAGAAAACTAATCCACCTGGCCTAGATGCTCAAAACTTCACGAATGGACCGGTTCAGAATATCAATTCCCTGATCAAGCTCCTCCTGTGTGATCGTCAGCGGAGGAGCGATGCGGAATACCCCTCCGTAGCCTTTGATGCGGACGATATTCATACTCAGCCCATTTTTCAGGCACTGCTCTGCAATTTTGCTGCCTAGTTCGGAGTCCGGCACTTTTGATGCCCGGTCTTTCACGATTTCCATCCCCAGCAACAGCCCCCTGCCTCTTACGTCCCCTATACAGTCGTAGCGCTCCTGCAACGCTTCGAGCCCTCTTTTGAGGTAATCCCCCATTTTCTGAGCGCGTTCCCGCATTTTTTCTTCCACCAGAATAGACAGCACTGTCACGCCTACTTCAGCAGGTAGTGGATCAGATACATGAGATGTAACACTGATGAAGCCTTTATCGTAGCAATCCTGCTCCAGCGTGTCGCTGGTAACCACAGCAGAAAGCGGCAGCCCTCCACCGAGCGTTTTAGAGAGCGTAAGAAAATCGGGCACTACCCCACTTTGCTCAAATCCAAAATTATCCCCAAGCCGGCCAATACCGGTTTGAGCCTCATCGAAAATCAGCAGCAGCCCCCGGGCATCACAATGCATCTTCAGGGCTTTCAGGTATTCCGGAGTCAGTTCGATGATGCCAGCTGCACTCAACACCGGCTCCACAATCACCGCCGCATAAGCACCAACGGACTGCCGGTCAACAAGATCCATACCTATATCGAGACAGGTATTGTCGCATTGCCCGGAGCAGTGCTTCACCGGGCACCGGTAACTGTTCGGCGCAGGAATAGCGTAACTGCCGGGCATAACCGGGCCATAAGACCGGCGCGTGAGGGAGTAGGTATAGGACTGTGCACCTGCTGTCATGCCATGCCAGGAACCCGTGAACCCAATCACCTCAAAGCCGCCCGTTGCCAGCTTCGCCATCCGGATCGCCATCTCATTAGATTCGCCCCCGGTGGAAAGGAACATAGCCCGGGACAGCTCGGGCGGCAGCAATTCCGCTAAACGCCGGGACAGCTCAATGACGGAAGGCGACAACATCGCGCTCAGCAAATGAATGGAAGACTGCGTGCCCCGGTGCAAGGCCTCCACAATACGAGGATGGCTGTGGCCAAAGATGGCGCACATTTGCCCGGAGGTGAAATCCAATATCTGACGCCCATCATCGGTATAAAGATAAGCCCCTGATGCTTTGGTGATCAGGACATCACTGAAGTTTTCACAGTAGCGGATGAGGTGCTGCTCGGCTTCCTGAAGCCATTCGGGATGGGTGGACTCGGTGCTCATACTTTTTTCCGGAAATATCTTCTTTTCCCGAATCCTGGAATAGGAAAAAACGCACCTACAGCACAATTGTGTTTTTATATTTCTTCGAATAGGGAATATAGCCCTGCCGGAACTGCCGTGGGGTAAGCCCGGCATATTTGCGGAAGACCCTGTTAAAGTGCGATTGGTCGTAAAAGCCATTGCGCAAAGCGATCTCCGTCAGGCTATAGTGATTTGAACTGACCATGTCCCGAAGCACGCCCTGTAGTTGCAGCAGTTGCAGGTACTTCTTAGGAGAAATACCGCAAATGGAGCGGAAGGTGGACCGGAGGTGCTTCCCGGAAAAAGAAATAGAATCAGCGGCTTCCTGAATACGGTAATTTGGCAGAGCATGGACTTCCTGCAGAAAATGATCCACGACACGATAACAGGAACGGCGCTTTGGAAGACTCAGGCACTTTTCACGGACTAGCTGCTCAAACTTTTCGGGGCCAGGCAAGGGACCCACTTCTACTATCTGTGAAAGCGGCGTAAGGAAAGCCTCCATCACCTCCGCATCAGAAAGGTGCTCAGCACTTAATCCTGTTGCCTCAAAAAAAGTTACGGGATGCAGAAAAAAGCAAAACGCCTCGTAATCAGCCTGAAGATAAGTCCTGATAGGCTGTACCTGAATGCGCCCGATCATGGCGGAATGGACACGGTGATACCCCGTAGTTTCAAAGAGGGACAGATTTACCGGGAAGATAAACTCCAGAGAAGGAAAAGGTACCGTTAGCAACTCAACGGCATTCCGCCTTTCCTTTTTCAATACGAAAGGGCTGAGCTGATCATCAATACCAAGCCGAAAGGTCCTGTAGTAAGCCTCCATGAGGCTAAAATAAGGTTTTCTTCTCTGAGATTCAGCTATTTCTCCTTACCGAGGTTTTGTTGCTGCGGCTTACTCCCCATCCAATTTAACCATTGTGCCATATTCCTCAAGCACAATCTGCGACCTCAAATCCCCACTATCAAGGTCCAGCTGATAGATCACTTTGAAGGGCGGAGATTCGCCATAGCAAAGGTAGCTGTTGCTGGCGGTGTGCAGGGTTTGCAGCTGCTCTGACAACTGTCCGATCGCGAGGTTCTCAGCCGAAAGCTCCGTGTAGGACAGCCCGTCTGTTCCACGAAATTCCACCTCATACAACCGATAGCCGAATTGATTCTCCGGGAAGGTCAGGGCAAACATCCGTCCGGCATCCGGGTCGGGGACAAAACCAAATAGCCGCTGCGGGAAGGTATCGCGGGCCACAAGGTTCTTGCTGGCATTATCGTAAATCGTAGCCGTGTACAGCCGCTCGGTGAACCCCTGATTGATCTGCCCCATAAAAACAAAGTAATTTTCAGAAGGGCTGTAGACGAAGTCGTTCAGCAAATCAAATCCCAGAGGGAAGGTATCTAAAGCTACGCTTAAAGACCGGGCTGCCAGGTCAATACCGTACACGCGCCCTTCCAGTCCGCTGTACAGGAAGTACTCATCGCTGTTCCGGCCCTCCTGTAAAAAGAGCGAACCCTCAATTTTCTGTCCGGTCTCCGGATCATTCAGTGCAAGCCTCGTGGTGTCGAAGGTGGTCAGGTCCTGCACCACCAGATTAACCCCGTTGAAATCGGTGTACAGATGACGGTTGCCGGAAAAGTCATTCAGGCGGTTGACCCCAATTGGCAACTGAAAGCTCGCAGCTGGCCGGACGGTCTCCGGTATGGTGTCCCAATTGCCAGTTGCTAATTCGATAACAGCTTCCCATCGCTGGTTCACATCATCGCGTTGCATCGTGCTGTACACGCAGCAATTTGGGTTGTAATCTACGGGCGCACGCATATCGCCATCGTCATCGCATGCCATATAAGTCAAAGTGGACAGCGCAAAAAAGAAAAGTAATAGTCGGGATTGGTTCATCATTATATGAAGGTCCTTTTTGGCAAAGATAGATCATTTTTTCAGGGGAATAAACCGCTGCACGGCTTTGAATGTTGTCCCTGACCGATGGAATCCGGGATTTTCCCTACTTTGGCCGCAACGAACAACCTTCAGCGTTATGCACCTCATTGTCCTTTCCGGCCCTACGGCAAGTGGTAAGACAAGGCTCGCCATTCAACTGGCACAGCACTACGATACCGTTATTGTCTCTGCCGACAGCCGTCAGTTTTTTCGGGAGATGACGATTGGGACCGCCAAGCCTGACGCAGAGGAGCTAGCGGCTGCTAAACATTACTTTATTGACAGCCATAGCATAGAAACCAACTACAGCGTAGGGCAATATGAAACAGAGGCGCTGAAGCTGCTGCAAGGGCTTTTCACTAAACACGAGGTCGTCATCCTCACCGGTGGCAGCGGGCTCTACCTGAAAGCCGTTTGTGAAGGGCTGGATACTTTCCCGGACGTCCCGAAAGCGGTACAGGCAGGTGTGGAGGCCGACTTTCGTGCCCATGGGCTTGCCTATCTGCAGGAAGCCCTGAAAACCGCCGATCCGGACTACTACGCTGAGGTGGACCTCGATAACCCGCACCGGCTCATCCGTGCGCTATCCGTTTGCCGTTCCAGCGGAAAGCCTTTTTCCAGCTTTCGCCAAAAAGCAGCTGGGCAGCGGCCCTTCCAACCCATCTACCTGCAGCTGCAGTGGCCAAGAGCAACGCTTTACGAGCGCATCAACCAACGAGTGGACATGATGCTTGAGGCCGGACTCCTGGAAGAAGCCCGCTCCTTATTCCCTAAACGCCAACTCACTGCCCTGCAGACCGTCGGCTACCAGGAATTATTCGACTACTTCAGCCAGCAAACCAACCTGGAGGAAGCCATAGACCTCATCAAGCGCAACAGCCGCCGCTATGCCAAACGGCAAATGACGTGGTTTCGCAGAGACGGGTTTTGGAAGCTTTTCCACCCTTCTGAGTGGGAGGAGATCCGAAAATACACGGACCAGGCCATACAACACCGGTTGACCTGGTCGCAAGCGCGCCACGAGGATAATTTGGATGGCAAGCTCTATCAGGATGGCACTTGTATTGCCCGATTTGAAAGGGCCTCGCGCAAAGACCAAAGCCTAACGGTGGTTGACCAGGCGCCTCCTCCTCCCTTGTCTTGGATACTATGGCATCAAGTACGGCTCCTGGCGCTGGAAGACGAAGCTGCTTTTCTTCATACCGCCTTGCCCACCGATGAATTAAAATGGCCGATTGCCCTACCGGAAAACCTCCCAAACTGGATGCAAGCCGCTATCTCTCCCACCGGCAATACTTACCGCATCCCGGGATAAAGCAGGCCCCTCCAAACTATCCTCATCCTTATGCGTTCCTGTCTTTGAATCAAGCACCTCAGCGTGCCCTATTCCAAACCGATGACGGCCCTGTCTGCTGGCACATCGGTTTTTAATTTCCAGACCTTTTACTAAGCATGAGCCCACTGCAAAGCGTACTTAACGGCTATAGGCAAGTTCCCCGCCACGTCATCTATCTGATTGTGGCGCAGTTCTTTGTGCAGGGCATCAATACGGCTTTCTTCCTGCTCCTCAATTACTACATGGCAGAGGAAGGCTTTGCAGATTATGAAGTGGCGGAAGTGCTTTCCTACCGGTTCCTGGCGGTCTTTTGCCTGGCTTTCCTAATCGGTTTATTCATCAAAGGGCGGCGTTTGAAGCCCTTCTTCTACGTGGCTACGATTGCTACCCCGGTCATGTCGCTGGTGTTGCTGCACGCTATCGGAGCAGGCTGGACGCAGGTGGTGAATGCTTCTGCCATGCTCTGGGGGCTGGCTTATACCTGCATGCAAATCACAGTGCTGCCCTTTATCTTGTTGAATGCCCGTAAAGAGGCCCACTCAGAAGCCATTTCGCTTTCCTTTTTGTCCTTCTCCGGTACCATTTGCCTGATCGGTATTGGCAATTTCATCCTGACTCAGATCGACCCGGCATTTTTTACAGAAAAGCGGGTACTGCAGGGCATCTCTGTTTTGGGGCTCACCGGTGCCTTCTTTGTCTCCCGGATTCGGGTGCCGGAACAGCTTTCGCAAAAAGTGCCTTTCCGGAAAGTGCTGCACGGGTACGACTGCGGCACGATTTTCAAAGCCCTCACGCCCACTCTGATCATAGCCGTTGGTGCCGGTTTTACCATACCCGTTATCAATCTGTTTTTCCTCAATGTGCATGGGCTGCCTTCCGATCAGTTCTCATTGGTAGGCTCCCTGACCTTTTTCCTGGTCGCCATGACTGTGGCCATCATGCCGTATGTCCGGCGCAGCTTTGGATACAAGGTCGCCATTACCTTTTTTCAGTCGGCTTCCATTTTTATGCTGTTTGCCCTGGCCACCACGGAGTACTACGCCCACCTGCCATTCGCCCTGGGCATTGCCATCGGAGCCTATGTGCTGCGACAGCCCCTTATGAGCGCTGCGGCGCCCATGACTTCCGAACTTACGATGTACTACGTGGGCCCCAGAAACCAGGAAATCATGAGTGCCCTCAACGCTTCTGTCTGGTCGGGCAGCTGGTTCATTTCCATGAAACTGTTCGGCTGGCTGCGGCAAATGGAGTTCCGCTATGTAAGCATCTTTCTCATTACCGTAGCTATGTACATTGTTGGCGTGGCCTGGTACGCCTACCTCATCCGGCAGTATGAACGGGAGCGGCAGGGGGAACATTCTGAAGGTCAGCAAACCAAGCTGGAACCGGTGGAAGCAGGGAATAAAAGCCTGTAAAACCTCTGTTGCCGGAAACATAAAAAGCAAATCCCCTTTACCAACAAGAATCATCAGAAACCAGTGACAAAAGTCACCCGCCTGCCCTTCACGGTATCGTACATTTATGGCACAAAACAAACGAAAGACAACTGTTTTTCTAGTTCGCAAAAGGTAAACGGCCCGGGCCGTAACCAATGAAAAAAGCCAAACATGCCGACCGTTAGCACTAAGCCAATGACACAAGGGGCTGTGCCCAATATTGCACCCGCGTGTTTCCACTGTGGTGAGCCCTGTGCGCCCACCCATATTCAGCTGGACGACAAAGACTTCTGCTGCGAAGGCTGCAAGACGGTCTTCGAAATACTGGATGATAATGGCATGTGCCGTTATTACGATATTGATGAGCAGGCTGGTATGAGCCTCAAGGGCAAAAAGCAGGCCGCCTTTGCTTATCTGGACGATCCTGATGTCCGCGAAAAGCTCATCGATTTTGCCAATGATGACCAGACCCGCGTCACTTTCTTCATCCCGGCCATCCACTGCGCTTCCTGCCTTTGGCTGCTGGAAAACCTCTACAAGTTCAATCCTGGCATTCAGGCGACTACCGTCAACTTCGTCAAAAAGGAAGTGTATGTCACCTTTGACGAGTCGGTGATCAGCCTCCGGCAACTGGTCGAACTGCTGGACAGCATTGCCTACACCCCTGCCATCAACCTCAGCAACCTGGACGGTGATCAGAAACCTTTGGTCGACCGCTCCTTTTACTACAAATTTGGGGTGGCTGGTTTTGCATTTGGCAACATCATGCTGCTCAGCTTCCCGGAATACCTGGGGCTGGACAAGACGCTGGAAGGCGAGTTTTTCCAACTGTTTGGGTACCTGAACATCCTCCTGGCGCTGCCCCTGGTCTTTTATTCCGGCAGCGACTACCTCAAATCTGCATGGCTGGGCCTGAAAAACCGCAACCTGAATATTGACGTGCCGATTGCGCTGGGCGTATTGACCCTTTTCGGCCGTTCTGCATTTGAAATCCTGACCCATACCGGAGCGGGCTACCTCGACAGCCTTGCCGGGCTCGTCTTCTTCCTGCTGGCTGGCAAATGGTTTCAGCAACGGACCTACCATAGTATTTCCTTCGAGCGCGATTACAAGTCCTATTTCCCTATTGCGGCCCACCGTAAAAACGAGGACGGCAGCACCACCTCCACCACCCTCGACAAGCTGGACCCGGGCGACATCATAGAGGTCAAAAATGGCGAGCTCATCCCTGCCGATGGTGTCCTGCTTAACGGAGAAGCAGCGATTGACTACAGTTTTGTGACTGGCGAATCGGAACCCGTTGGGCGTAACAGCGGGGAGAAAGTGTATGCCGGAGGGCGGCAAACCGGCAGCAGCATTGAAGTCAGCCTGACCCGCCGCGTTTCCCAGAGCTACCTGACTCAGCTGTGGAACGATGAAGCCTTCACCAAGGCCACCGATTCCCGCACCAGTGAACTCGCAAACCGGGTGGGCAAGTACTTCACCTTTGCCATCCTGATTATCGCCTTCACCACACTGGGTTACTGGCTGCAGTACGATACCGGCCTCGCGATTAATGCCTTTACAGCAGTATTGATCATCGCCTGCCCCTGTGCCGTGGCACTGGCAGTGCCCTTTATTTTTGGTAATGCGCTGCGCGTGCTGGCCCGCAACCGGTTTTTCCTGAAAAACACGGCAGTAATCGAAGCGGTAAGCAACGTACAATCCGTCATTTTTGATAAAACCGGCACCCTCACCGATCGCCATCAAAGTTCCATCCACTTCGAGGGCGCACCGCTCGATGCCCACGAAAAGCAAATGGTCCGAGCCCTGCTCAAGCCTTCGAGCCATACCCTGAGCCAGCAAATCGTAGCCTACCTCAGCGCCGATGAACCCGCTCAGGATGCCACTTTGTACCCGGTCTCCAACTGGGAGGAAGTGGTCGGGCAAGGTGTGGCCGGCAACGTATCTCATTATCACCTGAAAGCCGGCTCCGCTGCATTTATGGATAAGAAAGTGGCGGCAGAAAGCGGGGTGTACATCCAAATCAACGGACACGTAAGAGGGGCGTTCCGTCTGGAAAACCATTTCCGTACCGGTCTTTGGGAAGTCGTGCATTACTTTGCTCAGCGCGCCCGCCTTTTCCTCCTATCCGGCGACAACGACCGGGAACGGAGCTTGCTGGAACCTGCATTCGAAGGCAAAGGGGAAATGTTTTTCCGGCAGAACCCACAGGATAAACTGCAATTCGTCCGCAAACTGCAGGCGAAGGGAGAAAATGTGATGATGCTGGGCGATGGGCTGAACGATGCCGGTGCGCTGAAGCAGAGCGATGCCGGAATCGTGGTAGCAGAAAACACCAATAACTTCACCCCGGCCTGTGATGCGATCCTCGATGCAGCTCACTTCGACCGCCTGCCCGACTTCGTTGAGTTTGCGCGTAAGAGTATCCGGCTGGTGTACTATGCCTATGGTTTTGCACTCATCTACAATATTATCGGGCTGAGCTTTGCCGTGCAGGGTGCTTTGTCGCCCATCGTAGCAGCCATTTTGATGCCACTCAGTTCTATAAGCATCGTATTGTTTGGGACGCTGTCCAGCAACATCCTGGCCCGAAAGCTGAAGCTTTAAGCGTTGCAGGTGCTTACAAATCAGGCTTGCGAACCCAAAAGCACTGGAGTTGTTATGTGATTTTTTACATTTGCGCGATTGCGAACCAATTACCAGAGCCTAGTGGATCCCAAGACTATCAACATTAAGGATTTCTCCTACGAACTGCCCGAGTCCCGGATTGCTAAATTCCCTCTAGAAGAGCGGGATGCCTCCAAGCTGCTGCTCTATAAGGGCGGAAAAATCGATGCTCATTCCTTTCGGGCGCTGCCGGAACTGCTACCCGAGGGAGCACTGCTCGTTTTCAACAACACCAAGGTCATCCACGCACGCCTGCATTTTACCCTGCCCAACGACAAACGGCTGGAGATCCTCTGCCTGGAGCCCCTGACACCGGCTGAATACCAGCAAAACTTTTCCAGTACGCAGAACGTGCGCTGGAAATGCCTCGTAGGCGGCAACCGGAAATGGAAAACCGGAGTAATCGAAAAGAGCATCGCTACCGAATCCGGCGATGTACAACTCAAAGCCACGCGGATCGGCCGCATGGAAAATGCTTTCGAAATCGAATTCGAATGGAATAATGACCGCATTGCATTCGGATCATTACTCGCGGCGGCGGGCATTATCCCCTTGCCCCCCTACCTCAACCGGGAAAACGTGCCGGAAGACGAAGACCGTTACCAAACCGTCTACGCTAAGACTAAAGGCTCTGTGGCAGCGCCTACCGCCGGGCTCCACTTCACGGACCGGGTATTTGACGACCTGAAAGAAAAAGGCATCTCAACACTGGAAGTCACCTTACACGTGGGCGCCGGAACATTTAAGCCGGTATCAGCCGAAGCCCTGGCTGACCACCATATGCACGAGGAGAGCATTTACATCAACCTTGCCACTCTGAATACACTGATTGCCCATTTAGAGCAAGGCAAGCCGATCATTCCGGTCGGCACCACGAGTATGCGGCTGTTGGAAAGCCTGTACTGGCATGGCCAAAGCCTTTGCTCCGGCCACCAGGCTTCCTTTATTGATGTGCAACAGTGGACACCCTACGAAGAAGGCATACGCCCCTCCACGCTGAAGAGCTTCCTGGCAGTGCGGCAAGCCCTGGAAGCCCAACAGCAGGAAACCGTACAGGGCTACACACAGTTGATCATCGCCCCGGGCTATACCTTCCGGGTTTGCAATGGCATCATCACCAACTTCCATCAACCTCAGAGCACCCTGTTGCTTCTGATTGCCGCACTGATTGGAGAGGACTGGAAAAAAGTCTATGACTTTGCCCTGAGCGAAGATTTCCGCTTTCTTAGCTATGGAGACAGCAGCTTGCTCTTGCCGGGGAGCAGAGGCTAGAGCGTTTCCACCAGTTCACTCAGCGCATCTATCGTTACGTGGTCCATCACCACCACCTTATACCACTCCGGATGAGTGTGGCTATCGGGTACAAGCCCAAACTGTTCTGCCACTTCTCTGGAGATACCGCTTTTGTGAATGGTGACAATATTAGACCCTGGGTGCCGGTAGAACCGGATAGCCCGGTCCCTGAGTTGCTGGCACAGCCACTCCGTCCGGTAGTTCAGAATGTGGATTTTCTCAAACCAGCCATGCGGGCCGTAGGTCATCAAAATCATCCAAACGGAAATGGCATTTGCCCCCGAGCGGCTTCCGCTTAGTGTGGCGTCAAGTCCCTGCACATATTGGGCTTCCTCAGTATAGGCATATTTCATCCACCCTTTTCGGATCAGGAAAATACCGGTACCGTAGGGCGCTTGTACCATCTTGTGGGCATCAAGGGTGATTGAGGCCACCTTAGGGTTGGAAAAATCCAGGGCGTGCTCAATCTTTGAAAAGGGGAAAAAGAAACCGCCGTACGCGCCGTCTACATGCAATTTGTAAGGCATTCCAGCTTCCTCCAGCACCTCAATGTAAGGCTCCGGGTGGTCTACCGACCCAAACATGGTGGTCATCATATTGCAAACCACAATAAAATACTTAGCCCCGGAGGTCTGCGCTTCGGCAACGGTTTCCCGGATAGCGGAGGCGGTGATGCAGCGGTCTTCCGGGCTCGTTGCCACGGCAAAGCCACGTACCCCAAGCAAATTGGCTGCTTTATGCATAGAGTAATGGGCGTCAGCCGAGCACAGGATGGCAATTTCAGTGGCAGTAGCCTCCTGCTCCCGCATGAAGTAGTTCCGGTAGATCCACATAGCCTGGATATTCGCTTCTGTACCGCCACTGGCTACGTAGCCATCAAACTGCCCTGCTTCTGCTCCGTTGAAAATGTCTACTGCACACAGGGCAATCAGCTCCCGCTCAATCTCCTGTGTCCCAGCAAAGAAGCTTTCTGAATCGCCTAGAGTATGGCATCCGATGTGATTGGGGTTTTGTACCAGGGTAGCCAGAAAAGGGGCTTCGCGCAGCATGGCGGGCTGCGGGGTGAACACTTTCTCGTCCAGGTGAGAGGCCGGCAAACCAAGAGGGGAACGGTCTTTGTAATCCACATTTTTGCCCAGTGCCTCGAATACCCGCTGATGGATTTGCGCGGGGCTCTGTTTGCTCCAGAATTGCATTTTAGCGGCATAGATACGCAAAATGGGTGACATCTGCCGCGTTCACTACAATGCAATAGCGGCATGAAAGCCCTTGCCATTACTAGACTCCCGGAAGACGCTCCGAAAAAGGTTCATTATTTTTGGCACTTTTTACAAAAAATCACTGGACATCAGCAGATTATTCACTAAAATTGCACCAGCAAACACAAATTAAAATGAGCAACATTTTTGCTCGTTCTTTTCTTAGTATTCCCTATCGAAAAGGTCGGCAATAAGTAAATACAGCTTTTTTTAACCGCTTTAGCTTGCTTATTTACCAAGCTTGAGTAATTTTATTACTCAATCATGATAGAAACCTTAATATCCTCCAAGACACGTATCAAGCTGCTGATGAAGTTTTTCATCAACAGCAAGACCACGAGCTACCTGCGGGGTTTGCAGCAGGAGTTTGGAGAGTCTTCTAATGCCATTCGGGTGGAACTCAACCGCCTCGAGGAAGCGGGAATGCTGCGCTCAGAAACGGTTGGCAACAAAAAAATGTTCCGGGCCAACGACCAACACCCCCTTTTCAGTGAGATTCATAATATCCTTTTGAAGCAAATTGGAGTAGACCGGGTCGTGGAGCAGGTTATAGAACGCCTGGGCAATGTGGAGCGGGTTTACCTGATCGGTGATTTTTCCAAAGGCATAGACAGTACCATCATCGACCTGCTGATCATCGGCAGCATAGACCGGGGCTACCTGCTGGGGCTTGTAGAGAAAGCAGAGAAGGTCGTCAACCGGAAAATACGATATCTGCTTTATGAGGCGGAGGAGTTTTCAGAAAGCATGCTCGACCGTTTCACCCCTGAGCCGCTGCTGCTTTATTTCAATAAAATGGAACCGAACTAGATGCAGTATGATGTCGCTATAATCGGTGCCGGCATTGTAGGCCTTGCTACTGCTTATCAATTGACTGAGAAGCAGCCGGGCCTCCGTATTGCCGTGATCGACAAAGCTCCTGGCGTGGCGCGGCATCAGACCGGCAATAACAGCGGCGTTATCCATTCTGGCATTTACTATACGCCCGGCGGCTCCAAGGCGCTCAACTGTGCCCGTGGTTACCGTTACCTGCTTGATTTTGCCCGGGCTCATGGCATTCCGCATGACGTTTGCGGCAAAGTCATTGTCGCCACCCGCCCTGATGAAGCCTCCCGCCTTGAGAAAATACTGAAGACCGGGCGGGCAAACGGGCTGGACGGTATCCGGATGATCAGCCGGGAGGAATGCCGGGAGATAGAGCCTCACGTGAATGCCCTAAAAGCCATATGGGTACCCCAATCCGGCATTATCAGCTATCGTGCAGTGGCAGAAAAGTATATGGAACTGGCCCAAAACCGGGAAGGTGAGGCGCTGCTGGGGCATAAGGTCCTGGACATTGACCTGCGCCCCGGGCAGGGGACCGTTATTACGGACAAGGGGGACATCACCTGCCGGCTGGTCATCAACTGTGCAGGGCTGTATTCTGATAAAATTGCCCAACTTACCATGCCGGAGATTGACCTGCAGATTCTGCCCTTCAGGGGCGAATACTACGAACTGCGCCCGGAGAAACGCTATCTGGTCAACAACCTGATCTACCCGGTCCCCAACCCCAACTTCCCGTTCCTGGGCGTACACTTTACCCGTATGATTGGCGGAGGTATTGAGGCTGGGCCCAATGCTGTGCTTGCCTTTAAGCGGGAGGGCTATAGCCGCTACGATATCAACTCGAGCGAACTTTGGGAAACCCTCTCCTACCCCGGCTTTCAGCAAATAGCTCGGAAGTACTGGCGGGATGGGCTGAACGAGCTCTACCGGTCGTATTCCAAATCGGCTTTTGTGCGCGCCCTGCAGCATTTGATACCGGAAATCACCACAGCTGACCTGGTCAGAGGCGGCGCGGGAGTGCGGGCAATGGCCTGCGGTCCGGATGGCACGCTGATTGACGATTTCCTGTTTTTGGAAAAGCCTGGTGTCATCAACGTTTGCAACGCCCCAAGCCCGGCTGCCACAGCGTCCCTTGCGATTGGAGAGACAGTAGCGCAGAAAGCCCTCCGCCATTTAAACCTTAACTAACGAAAATAACAATTTCATTATATGTCTGATGTCAAAATGAACATACAAATGGTGGACCTCAAAACACAGTACGAGCGGCTGAAGCCGGAGATCGATGCTGCTGTTCAGGAAGTCCTGCAGTCCTGTGCCTACATCAACGGCCCGGCTGTAAAGTCTTTTAAGGCGCACATGGAATCTTACCTGGACGCCCGTCATGTCATCCCCTGCGCCAATGGCACAGACGCCCTTCAGATCGCGCTCATGGGCGTTGGCCTACAGCCGGGCGACGAGGTCATTGTGCCTGCATTCACTTATGTATCTACAGCCGAAGTCATTGCGCTCCTCAACCTTAAGCCAGTCATGGTGGATGTGGACCCGGACACTTTTAACGTTACAGCTGACTTGGTGGAAGCGGCGATTACGCCCAAGACCAAAGCGGTAGTCCCGGTCAACCTGTTTGGGCAGAGCTGCGACCTCGAGCCTATCATGGAAGTTGCCAAATCCCATGGGCTATGGGTCATTGAGGACAATGCGCAGGCCATTGGTGCTGACTACACTTTCAAAGACGGGCATACTCAAAAAACAGGTACCATCGGCCACATCGGGTGCACCTCCTTCTACCCTTCTAAAAACCTGGGCGCCTACGGCGATGGCGGCGCGCTGTATACCAACGATGAAGCGCTGGGGCAAAAGCTGCAGATGATCGCCAATCATGGCCAGGTAAAGCGCTACTACCACGACATGGTGGGCGTCAACTCCCGTCTTGATAGCATTCAGGCTGCCATTTTGGACATCAAGCTGGGGCACCTTGATGCGTACGCAGCGGCACGGCGGTCTGCGGCAGACTACTATGACCAGGCCTTTGCAGGTATCGAAGGGCTGCAGACGCCGGTACGGGACCCCAAGTCCACTCATGTTTTTCATCAGTACACCTTAAAGGTGGCTAACGGAAAGCGCGACGCTCTGCAAAAGCACCTACAGGAAGCCGGTATCCCCAATATGATTTACTATCCGGTGCCCCTGTACGAGCAAAAAGCCTATCAGCAAGCTATGGACCAGCAGATTGATCCCCTTCCCGTTACGGAAGACCTGTGTAATTCGGTGATCTCTTTGCCTATGCATACGGAACTGGATGAGGCTACATTAGCCTACATCACCGAAAAGGTGAAAGCCTTTTTTCAAAAATAGAGGACAAGCGGCAGAGGATATAACCTCTGCCGTCTACCGTAGATTCTCCAATACAAAAAAGCTTAAGACTCCCTACTTATGTTTGATGCACTAAAAAACCGCGAGAAAAAAATCTCCGTTATTGGCCTTGGTTACGTTGGCCTCCCACTCGCTCTGGAATTTGCACGCGACTTTGAAGTGATTGGCTTCGATATCAACGAAGACCGTATCCAAATGATGAAAAACGGCGAGGACCCTTCTGAAGAACTGGAAGGCAGCGCTTTTGACAATAAGCGGATCACCTTCACAGCCGACCCGGCTATGCTTAAAGAGGCCCACTTTCACATCATAGCGGTCCCTACGCCAGTGAGCGAAAGCAAAGTCCCTAACCTCAAGCCTGTCCTCTCTGCCTCTGAAACGGTGGGTAAGGTGCTGAAGAAAGGCGACTATGTCATTTTCGAGTCCACCGTTTACCCAGGTTGTACCGAGGAGGACTGCCTTCCCATTCTGGAGGAACTATCGGGACTAAAACTCGGCAAAGACTTCAAAATCGGTTACTCTCCTGAACGCATCAATCCGGGTGACAAGGAACGGACTATCGAGAAAATTCTGAAGATTGTTTCCGGAAGCGATGAGGAAGCCCTGAAAGAAATTTCAAAAACGTATGGCGCCATCATCAAGGCGGGAATATACGAAGCGCCTTCCATCAAAGTAGCAGAGGCAGCCAAGGTCATTGAGAATACGCAGCGCGACCTCAATATTTCATTTGTGAATGAGCTGTCCATCATCTTTGACATGATGGGAATCGACACGAATGAAGTGCTTGAGGCAGCTGGTACCAAGTGGAACTTCCTAAAGTTCTCCCCTGGCCTTGTGGGCGGGCACTGCATTGGTGTGGACCCTTACTACCTCACGCACAAAGCCAAACAATTGGGGTATGACCCTCAGGTCATCCTGAGTGGACGCCGTATTAATGACGGCATGCCTGGTTTTATTGCCAAACGGCTGACGCAAATGTTGATTCAGCGGGGCAAAAACCCAAGTCAGACCAAGGTGCTTATCATGGGCATCACCTTTAAGGAAAATGTAGCGGACATTCGCAACTCCAAAGTGGCGGACCTGGCAAGGGAAATCATGCAGTACTCCATTAACGTGCACATCACTGACCCCTTCGCTTCTCCGAATGAGGTAGCGAAAGAGTACAAGCTGACGCTCGTGGACAATGCCTCAGACGATTATGATGCAATTATCGTAGCGGTCAACCACAAGGCCTATCAATCGCTGGATTTTGAATACTTCAAGTCCATTTGCAAAGAAGACCCCATTGTTATGGACATCAAAGCCATTTATGAAAAGCCCGGTGCAGATGCCGGACTGACTTACTGGCGGCTCTAGCCTTTTGTTAGGCTTTCCCCATAAAATCATAGTCCTGAAATCTGGTATTTCGTAAAACAAAAAGACCTCCAATGAAGACTGCGATTCAACAACAACCCGAAAACCACCTGAGCAACATCGAAAGCAGATGGTTTGCCATTTATACCAACTACAAGCGCGAGAAAATGGTAGCGGACCGGCTGAAGAAGAAAGGCGTTGAACACTTTCTACCGCTTCAGAAAGTCACCCGCAGGTATACCCGAAAGGTAAAACACCTGGAGCTCCCGCTGATCAACTGCTACCTGTTCGTCAAGATCAAAAAGAGCGAGTACATCCGGGTGGTAGAGACGCAGGATGTGCTCAATTTTGTCCGTTTGTCAAAAAACCTGATTTCCATACCGGAGACCGAGATTGATGTTTTGCGTCTTGTCGTAGGAGAAAACATTGAGGTGGAAGCTCAGGAAAGCAGAAGCTTGAGCCTCTGCAACGGTGACGAAGTAGAAATCCTGGGTGGAAGCCTTACCGGAATGAAGGGCATTCTCCTCAACCAAAAGAACGAAAAGAACTTCGTGATCGAACTGGAAAATATGGGCTACTCCCTTATCATGGATATTGACCCGAGCCTGCTCCGGAAAATCAAATCCGGAAGTGCACGGACCGATAACGAGCCCAAAGGTGGCCGTTTTAAGGATTATTTGTAACATTCCTTTAAACTGTAGCGTACTGATTATTGGGGTGCAGCATATGCAAATTCTCTTTGGTGGGTTTGCATGAGAAAATTTAATACCCTAAATTGCATGTCACTACTTCAAACCTTAGAAAAGCTACGATACCACACCTTTTCGAACAACACTATTGCTCTGTGAACGATGAAGCATAAAGCAGGATCAGTTTCTTTACTGCCTGGTTCGGCTTCGGAGCATTTGTAGCTTTGGTCAAGGTATTGACTTGCCATCAAAATCGTTTGCACACCCAATCGAGAATATAGAGGACGTACCGTTCGTCAAGACTTACTGACTGTAAAATAGCCCGTGCCCCACAGGTTTGGGAGCAGGGCAATATACGGCTGGTATCAGACATTAGACAAATATGCATTCTTCATCTTTACAACATAACTTAACACCATGAATATTGCAGTAATTGGAACGGGCTACGTAGGGCTTGTCACCGGCACTTGCTTTGCAGAAACCGGCAATCATGTCATTTGCGTAGACATTGACGAAAAAAAGGTAGAACGCTTAAAGCAGGGCGAAATCCCGATATACGAGCCCGGGCTCGATATCCTTTTTGACCGCAATACCAGACAAGGGCGCCTGAAGTTTACCACCAATCTGAACGAAGGGATTCAGGGTGCCGAGGTTATTTTCCTGGCCCTGCCTACACCTCCGGGCGAAGATGGCTCCGCCGACCTTTCTTACGTGATGGGTGTAGCGGCTGATCTATCGGAGATTATAGACACCTACACTGTGGTAATCGATAAAAGTACAGTACCCGTAGGTACGGCTGAGAAAGTCCATGCAATACTTTCCGACAAGCTTTCTGAAGACCTGTTTGACGTGGTATCCAATCCGGAATTTCTCCGGGAGGGTGTCGCAGTTGACGATTTCATGCGCCCGGACCGGGTGGTAATTGGCACGTCTTCGGAACGCGCAAAGGAAGTCATGTCCCGGCTTTATGAGCCTTTCGTGCGTCAGGGCAACCCCGTTTACTTTATGGATGAGCGCTCAGCGGAAATGACCAAGTACGCTGCCAACTCTTACCTGGCCACCCGCATTTCCTTTATGAATGAAATCGCCAACCTCTGCGAAAAGGTAGGCGCGAATGTAGATATGGTCCGCCTCGGAATGGGCAGCGACTCCCGTATTGGCAAGCGGTTCCTCTTCCCCGGAGTGGGCTACGGAGGCTCCTGCTTCCCTAAGGATGTTCAGGCATTGGCGAAAACAGCAGCCGAAAATGGCTATGACTTTAGGATCCTGAATTCTGTGATGGGCGTTAATGACAAACAAAAACATATTCTCAGCAAAAAAATCATCGACTACTACGGTGGCAACCTTAGTGGCAAGACCATCGCCGTTTGGGGACTGGCTTTCAAGCCGAATACCGATGACATTCGTGAAGCCCCCGCACTTACCATCATTGAAGAACTGCTGAATGCGGGCGCTTCCATCAAAGCCTTTGACCCCGAAGCGATGGACAACGTCAAGCAGGTATTTGGCGACCGGATACAATTTGCAGAGGAGCAATACGAAACGCTAATTGGCTCGGACAGCCTGGCAGTAATTACTGAATGGCCGGTATTCCGTGCGCCCAGTTACAAGGTGCTCCGGGAGCTCCTCAGCGAGCCGGTTGTTTTTGATGGCCGCAATATCTATGACCCCAGGGTTATGGAAGCTGAAGGGTTTTACTACGATAGCATCGGCCGGAACAAGGTCGTGCAAAAAGCAGAGGCTTAAACCCACTACCCTCCCCGGCGCCTGCCGCGGAGGGTATTTTATTCAACAAGACGAAAGCTTTAAATCTCAGCCATGAAAAGAATACTTATTACCGGTGCTGCCGGCTTTTTGGGGTCCCACTTATGCGACCGTTTCATCAAGGAAGGGTGCCATGTAATCGGGATGGACAACCTCCTGACGGGCAGCCTCGATAACATCAAGCATCTGTTCCCGCTCAAGGAATTTGAATACTACCACCACGATGTTTCGAAGTTTGTGCATGTACCGGGAGACCTGGATTACATCTTGCACTTTGCTTCCCCTGCCAGCCCCATTGACTACCTGAAAATGCCGATCCAAACCCTGAAGGTCGGAGCTTTGGGTACGCACAACCTCCTCGGCCTTGCCAAAGCCAAAAACGCCCGTATCCTTGTTGCCTCCACTTCGGAAGTGTACGGCGACCCGCTCATCCACCCGCAAAAAGAAGACTACTGGGGCAATGTCAATCCAGTAGGACCACGCGGGGTATACGACGAAGCCAAGCGCTTCCTGGAAGCCATTACCATGGCTTATCACAACTTCCACGGTGTGGAAACCCGGATCATCCGCATTTTCAACACCTACGGCCCGCGCATGCGGGTGAACGACGGCCGGGCGCTGCCTGCTTTCTTCTCACAGGCCATCCGCGGAGAAGGGATTACCGTCTTTGGTGATGGCTCACAGACCCGATCTTTCTGCTACGTAGCCGATTTGGTAGAAGGCATCTACCGCCTGCTAATGAGTGACCACCACTTACCAGTAAACATTGGCAATCCGGATGAGATAACCATCAAAGAAGTAGCCGAAGAAGTAGTGAAGCTCGTGGGCAATCCCGATGCCAAAATCACTTACAAGCCACTACCCAAAGACGATCCGAAAGTGCGGCAGCCGGATATTACCAAAGCCCGTGAAATCCTGGGTTGGGAACCTACGGTTAGCCGGGAAGAAGGCCTGAAAATCACAATGGAATACTTCAAGGAAGTCGTAAAAGTTTAACGTTGCTGCCGGGGGGAAAGCCCCCGGCAATTTTCCCTACCTTTGCGAGGTTATTGAAAAAACGCAATAATCCTCTATGTTCAACCTGTTCAAAAAGACGCCCCCTCTTGGCGATTTCGCATTTCTGGAAACAGATATGCATTCTCACCTGCTGCCCGGTATTGATGATGGTGCCAAAGATATAGAGGACAGCCTCTCCCTTATCGCTCAACTACAGGAGATGGGCTATCGCCATCTCATCACCACGCCGCACATTATGGCGGACCTTTACCCCAACACACCGGAAATCATACGGGGGAAACTTGCGGAGGTACAAACCGCAATAAAAGCGGCCGGGCTGAATGTTACCCTTGATGCTGCCGCCGAGTACCTTATGGACGAAGGCTTTGAGCCTCTGCTTGAAAAAGGTGACCTACTTACCTTGCCCGGGAATCGTGTCCTGGTGGAAATGAGTTTTATATCCGCTCCACCAAAATTGGAACAATACCTATTCCGGTTGCAAACCAAAGGCTACCGCCCGTTGCTGGCCCATCCTGAGCGCTACCTATTCTTCCGAGAAGACTTTAAGCGGTATGCTGAGCTTAAGGAACGGGGCTGCGAATTCCAACTCAACCTGCTTTCCCTGACCGGATACTATGGCAAGCCCACCCGGGAAAATGCTTTAGCTCTGCTAAAAGCCGGCCTGATCGATTATTTGGGCACGGACCTGCACCACGACCGGCATGCTGAAAATCTCAGGGCCACATTGGAAGATCGGAATATAGCCAAACTACTAGGGGGCAAAAGTTTCAAAAACCCGCAATTGCAATAATTTTTTTTACAGCTTAAGGTACCGCTATCGCTATACCGTTGTGTCCAAACGCTCGCGCGAGCCAAACTCCCAGAGATTAAGCCTTCTGCCCACCTCAAAAACTACGCCGCCAGCAATAGCTCTTTACCCGAGTATGGCCAATTGCCTCCTTTAAGCCTCCGCAAAAAATAGGAGGAGTCATTTGTGAACATTATTTTTGAGAAAGATCAACGAAAAACGATTCAAACCTGAAGCCATGCAATTAAAGCCTTTGCCTACCCTGCTCCTGCTAAGCCTTACTGTAAGTGTTTTTGCCCAAAAACCTGCGCTCTCCATTGAAGTTATTGACCGTTGGAAAACCATAGAGAAAGAGGCAATCGCGCCCAATGGCAACTGGGTCAGTTACGAACTCACACCCAATCAGGGCGATCCTACCTTAATGCTCTACAACCATAGCCAGGCAGAATCCCTGTCCTTTGAGCGGAGCCACAAAGCTGCGTTTAGCGCGGACAGCCGGTTTGCGGCCTTTCATATCAGCCCGGCAGAGGATACGTTGAAAGCTAAAAAGCGCGCAAAGGTCAAAGACAAAGACCTGCCCAAAGACACCCTCTCTATTTTAGAATTGGGCAGTGGCCGCCAGGAAAAAATCCCACGCCTCAAGCGCTTCATCATGCCTGAAAAATGGGAAGGCTGGATGGCTTATCAGCTCCTGCCTGCTCCCAGGGACACCGCCCTGCCCGACAGCATTAAAGTCAAGCCCGAAAATAAGGAGAATGGCAGCCTGCTGGTCATCCGCAACCTTCGTACCGGGCAGCAAGACTCTGTACCATTCGTAAAGGACTTTATTGCAGCTGAAGAATCCCCCAGGTTTTTGATTTATTCAACCGGCGATGATTCTACATTTCAGGAAGGCATTTATCTCTACGATGGGCCGGATGCCAAACTCAGCCCCCTGCTCACTGGCAAAGGGTACTATACCCAACTGAGCCTGAGCCGAGACGGCAGGCAGGCCGGTTTCCTCGCTATTCAGGATACAACCGACTTCAGGGTGGTCCCCTACCAGCTTTGGCACTGGAAGAGCCAGCAGGATGAAGCAGTCACTATTGCGGACAGCAGCGCTGCCTTCCTCCCGGACCAATGGCTGATTAGCGAACACGGGCAACTGGAGTTTTCAGAAGATGGCAGCCGGTTATTCTTTGGCACCTGCCCGCCCCCGGTCCTTCAGGATACGGCCCTCCTTGAAGAAGAGATTGTTAATGTGGAAGTTTGGACCAGTCAGGATGCCCGTCTCTACACCCACGAAGAGGAGCTGCTGGAGGAAAGGAAAAAGCAAAGCTACCGCGCTGTTTTTCATACCGATACCCGCCGGCTGTTGCAGCTGGCAGATGAGCAAATGCCTGAGCTGGTCCTTGGCAACGAAGGCAATGCCCGCTATGCCCTGGGCAAAGACGGCTCACCTTACCTCCAACTGCTCAGCTGGGAAGGCTTTCCGCAAAGGCATGACCTCTATCTGGTAGATGTAGAAAACGGCAAACGTCAGCCTATTGTGAAAAACCTGCCCGGCAATGCTGAGCTGTCGCCCATGGGCGAGTATGCCTATTGGTATAACGTCGCGGACACCTCTTGGGCAGTTTACGATATTGCAGCCCAGCAAACCCGGGAAATTGCCCGGGATATACCGGTTCCGCTATATGATGAACTGGATGACCACCCTATGCACCCTTATCCGCATGGAACAGCCGGATGGACCACCGATGATGATTTTCTTTTGGTGTATGACCGGTATGATGTCTGGCTGGTTGACCCCAGTGGCAGCCTGGCTTCCAACAATCTGACCAAAGGGCGGGCTTCCCGAACTCAATACCGCTACATTAAGCTTGACCCTGAAGAGCGGTCTATAGAGGAAGTTAAACCGATGCTGTTCTACACCTTTAGTGAGGCGGATAAGTCTTCCGGCTATACCTGGTTCAATATCCACACGGGCGTTAAAGATCGCGTGCAGTATGGGGCATATAGTTATGAACGGCGGATTCAAAAAGCACGTATTGCAGATGCTTATCTTTTTACACGGGAAAGTTTTGAAGTCTTTCCTGACTTACTGATCAGCAATGACCATTTATCGAATTTCAAAAAGATCAGTGAGGCTAATCCTCAGCAGCAGGATTTTCGCTGGGGTACGGCTGAGCCCTACAGTTGGACCGGAGCGGACGGGCAGAGAATGGAAGGGATTCTTATCAAGCCAGAGGGCTTTGACCCCGGGCTTCAGTACCCTATGATGACCTATTTCTATGAGCGCTACGCCGACCGCCTGCACCGGCACTGGACCCCCACCTACCCACGGTCGATCATCAATTTCCCCTTCTATGCCAGCCGGGGTTATGTTATTTTCATTCCGGATGTCCATTACCGGATTGGTTATCCTGGCGAAAGCGCTTTGGATGCTATCACTACCGGCGTCACTTCCTTGCTAGACCAGGGATTTATCGACAAAGAACGGCTGGGCGTACAAGGCCACAGCTGGGGCGGCTATCAGGTAGCTTACCTGATCACCCAAACTGACTTATTCGCTTGTGCGGAATCCGGAGCACCGGTTGTGAATATGACTTCTGCCTACGGCGGCATCCGATGGGGCAGCGGGCTGAGCCGGATGTTCCAGTATGAGAAGAGCCAAAGCCGGATTGGTGGCACGCTTTGGGAAAAACCGCTCCGTTATATTGAGAACTCTCCGCTATTCTATACCGATAAGATCAATACCCCCTTGCTCATCCTGCACAATGATGATGATGGTGCGGTGCCCTGGTATCAGGGTATTGAGTTTTTTGTCGCCCTACGCCGCCTGGGCAGACCGGCATGGCTGCTCAATTATAACGACAACCCTCACTGGGTTATGGGCAAGGAAAACCGGAGAGATTTTATGCGCCGGATGCAGCAGTATTTTGATTACTACCTGCTGAACGCCCCTATGCCTAATTGGATGGACAAAGGAGTCCCTCCTCTGGAGCGCGGCATTCATCAGGGGTTTGAGCCCGCAGCGGACCGGCGATAGTGGTAAATCTGCCAGGAATTGTAAAGATTTTGGGCCAGAATGTAAAATATGGGGCCAAGGGCTGCTACAGGGCTGAAATACGTGAGGGCCAGCCATAGGCTGAACATCGTATTCTTACGCCCTAGCGCCAGCCCGGTCTCCAGTGGCAGGTGCCCATGACCGAGCCACTCTCCTAATTTGAATTGAAACAAGCACAGGGCAGTAATCGCCACGCCAATGCCTGCAACAACTTCTACACTTTCTGACTGCTGCCCCCGGAAGTAAGCAGAGGCTGCGGCGGCGGCAATAAAAACATTAATCAGGAACAACCGGAAGGATAAAAACTGGTATTTCCTAATGACATCTGCCCCCTTTATCCAAAGCTTACGCAGCAGAAGGCTTCCCAGGAGGGGGATAAATATCAGGGAAGCTATGGGCAGCGCAATGTCCCAAAAAGAAAACACAGCAGCTCCTCCTCCCAGAATGGTACTGGCGGTAATAGGCAATACCAGCGCAACGATAGGGCTGGTGAGCAGCACGGCGGTGGTCACAAACCCCACCTCTGCCCCCAGAAAACCAGCAATGACCGGACCTGCAGCCGCAGTTGGGGCAGAAGCTATTGCGAATACGGCCTCTGCCGTAGCTGGTTGCCATTGATGGAGGCCAAAATAAAGAAGCAGTGGCAACACGAGGTTAAGCCCTGCCACAAAAATATGTAGCCTATGGAACAGCCGGAATGAAAGCTTCACCTCCAGAAAGGCAAAGAACAGCATCACCATTAGGTTGTAGCGGATGACGAATGTAAAATACTCCGCTGAAGGCACGCATAGCCCAATCAAAATCGCAACAAGGATAGCAAGACTCCTACCCAACTTAATCCAGATCGTTCAGCATATTCTGCTGCCGGTTACTGAAATTGAATGCCTCAAAGAGGGTAAGGGACAGGGCCTCCTCCAAATTACCGTATACCTTGTTATAATCACGCATACTTGCCTCGATCACCTCTATGGCTTCCGAACGGCCATAGGTGTGGGTGATTTCGCACTTGGGCTCTTCACCGGGCAACTGCTTATAGGTTAGAAAGTAGTGCTTCAGCCGGTTCACCACCGTTTCCGGAATATCGGTGATATCACGCCAGGCACCGTAAACTTCATCTTCCCGTAAAACCGCAATGATTTTATCGTCGGCCTCGCCTCCGTCTATCATCCGGAATCCCCCGATGGGTATAGCCCGTACAATGACATTACCGTGGGTGATTTCTCTTTCGGTGAGGACACAAATATCGAGCGGATCATCATCGCCCACGATATTTTTCCGGCCAGTCTTCTCCTGACAATACTCAGCAACCTCATCTTTGCAGTAAGTTTGCGGAATAAACCCGTACAGCGCCGGTACGATATTGGAAAACTTCTGGGGACGGTCAATTTTAAGGTAACCAGTTTTTTTATCGATTTCGTATTTGACCGTATCTGATGGGATAACCTCAATGAATGAGGTCACCACCTGAGGGGCCTCTTCTCCAATGGAAATACCGTGCCATGGATGCGAAGTGTACCGCAGCCCAATCATCTTCCATAATTTATCAAAAGCTTGCTGACTCATTTTCTTTGCTTAGATGAAGTATACAATCACAAGGTAAAGGAAACAAAATAAGGAAACAATGATTAATCCCCGGTCAAAAATTTAGCCTTGACTTTTCTTTTTGCAAATAGGTGATTGCGCTTTGGGCGATTGGGTCGGAATCTCAGCTGGGTGATATTCTGAGGTAGCATTTACCGGGGCCAATACTCAGGCTAACTTGGTTTATTTTATACTATTTACAGTGAGGTTAATTTATTTTACTTTTTCACTGTATATTAATTAATATTCAGAGGCGATTTGGTCAAAACTAAAATTCAAATAAATCCAGACAAGGCTATTTATTGCAGAAACGCCTATAAACCAGTCTATAATATATAACAATTTTAAAAATTTAAATTTCAGAAATTTCTGAGAAAATCAGACTTTTAGCAAGTAAATTATAGAATAATACAAGCTATGCCCGTATTATTTACTAAAATACAGACATAGCTTGCCCTATCTAAAGCAAAACAGCAATAGAAAATTCTATATTATCTTGTTAAAAAGTGCCTACTCAGGACTGTTCTTCCATTGGCATATCATCATCATCGTCGTCATCGACTTCGACATGACTCCAACGGATTCCCTTTTCAATCTTGTAAGCACAATTTTCTGAAACACCGAACTGTTTAGCGATAATTTTCCGCTTAGTCTTGCCCCTTTTCAGCAATTTTTTCATCATTCGGACCTGTGTTTCAGTAAGTTTATAGTTTTTGGTCCGGGCTGGCCTACCTTTGTGGTTTGGATTCTTCTTTTGATAAGCTTTCCACTCCTCTTCAGTAGCCCAGGAGAGGTTCGTCCAGTTGTTATTGCTTTTATCGTAATCCTGATGCAGGATATACTCCTGCTCGTCAGATTCCCGATCTACAAAATTTTCTGCAACAAACCGGTGCACATAGACAATGCCCGTGCTGCCGTCTTTAAGCTTTTGGTTGAGCATGACTAATCCGCCCCGGGCTTTGGCTCCTTTGAGCAGCCTTTCCCTGCCGGTCGTCTTTTCAACACTCTTAATACGGCCAAAACTGGAAATTTGGTAGTCGCATGTTTTGGTTTCGCGCCCGAATTCTACGGGTGCCCATTTTTCGTTCCAAAAGGATTTGACCTTAGGAACATCGTCACCTTTTTGAAGCGTGGCTTCAGAGGTGGATGAATTTGATTTTTGCATAATGTAACACTCAGTTGATATTATCTTTATTTCCCTGTTTTTTCAAAAGCTAACAATGTGGTTTTTCAGGGAGGGAAATCCTAATTAAAATTAAAACAATTGTTTTTGAGCCATCCAAAAAGAGCCCTAGGTCAGAGGCAGCAAGTGGAGGTTAAGCTAAACCAAGCTTAAGGCAGATGGTATTTTTAGGGTTACCTGAGCATCGGGAACCTCAGCTCAAGCGGGTTATATGGGGTAGATCACCTTCGCATAAGTTATTAAACTTAAACGATTTGTTTTGCCCGCTAAGATAACTTTTTCCATGAAATTAAAGTAAAATAGATGTATTATTTTTGACCTTATTTACACAATTAGATTTCTTGTTTAGGTATTTTTGAAATCTAATCGTAGGAAAAGGGAGCAAAATGCCAAAAATAGAATCCGCAGAAAGGTAATCTTCAAAATCAAACATTGCTTACCGTAAACAAAAAAAGTGTGACATCAAAATAGTGTTGCACCTTTTGCCTTGAAGTACAGCGCTGTTTTAAACAGCTGACAAAAACTTTTGTTTCAATCGTCAGAATTTGTTTGTTTAACGGATTTTAGAAGGAAACAATTGTGTCTATTTAGTTTCTTCACGTTAATTTTTTCTTAAGCAATAAGTAGCCCTCAAGCCTCATCCTGAGTTGCTTAGGCTGTGTCAGGTGGATGCCAGCCTTGAAAACGGGTTCAAGAAAAAACGCTGTTTCACTAACCCTTCCCGATACCTCTTCTCCCCGCTCCGGAAGCTCAACTGAACTCAAAATCCGAATTATTTTAAATTACAAACTAAGTATGAACAATAAAATGCGGAGGGCTATAAGCTTCACCCAACATACTTCTTTCAGCGTAAACATTGTAGATTTCATGCGAATAATTGCTGCCTTTTCGGGCGTTAAAATAGTATCATTCTTCATCAATCCAATAGTGGAATCCCCTGCTGATACCCTCTACATTTGTACCTGTATTTGATAATGTGCTATTTAATCACTCAAGACCAACAATGACTATGAAAAAGTTAGCAACCCTTACGATGGCGATCATCTTTATGATGAGTTCAGCTACTGCTGTGCTTGCCACCGACTATATGCCCTTCATAAAGGTTTCTGCCATTCCATCTGAAAAGAAATTTGCGCTCACCATTACCAATCTTAAAGAAAGTGCGGAAATAAGCCTGCGCGATGGAGCGACGGGTGCGCTGCTCGCCTCAGAAGAAGCAGCTGCCAAAAAGACTTTCGCAAAAGTCTTCAATCTCGATAACCTCGAAACAGGCATGTACTACGTGAGCGTAAAAACCTCAATGCAGGAGGTCGTGCAGCCTATTACACTGACCAAGTATGGTGTCGAAGCAGACCCTAATAAGGTTAGAAAGTTTTACGCGCCCATCTTCAAAGTGCACGACAACCAATATGTAGACGTATCTTACTTCGCTGGCAAACTCGATGATGTAATAGTAACCATCTTCAACAATAACGGTTCTACCGTCTACAGAGAACGCCTGGACAACGTATTATTGGTGGAGAAGCGGTACGACCTGGAAACCTTGCCATGGGGCCGTTATACCATTCAGGTAGAAACAGAAGCCAATGTGTATACCAAGGATTTTGATGTACGGTAACAAAGCCTTGGGTTGGAAAAACTAGTTAGCTAAGCCAATATAGGTCCGGAAGCCCTACGCTTTCGGACCTATTTTTTTTCCGTAACTCCAAATTATACATGCCTATAATGGCCCCGCTTTAGGCAGTGCACCACGCAGGCCAAGCTCAATAACTTCGAAATCCTTGATATGACCCTGGTCGACAGAAAATCTGACAATAGTCTTAACCTTGTGAAAACCATGATTGCCCGCCGCACCGGGATTGACATGCAAAAAACCAAGCTTCTTATCCGGCATCACCTTCAAAATATGGGAATGCCCGCAGATATACAGGTCTGGCGGCTCTGTTTGGAGTATAGCCCGGACCCGGCGGTTGTAGCGGCCCGGATAACCTCCAATGTGGGTCATAAACACTTCAACGCCCTCCACCGAAAACCTGAGGTCTTCCGGGAAACGCCGCCGCAGAGGCCCGTCGTCAATATTGCCGTATACTGCTCTCAGCGGCCGAAATGCCTCTAGCTGATCGACCACACTTGCATCACCAATATCTCCGGCATGCCAGATTTCATCGCAGGGCTCAAAATACTTAAAAACACTTTCCTCCAGATGGCTGTGCGTGTCCGAAATCAGTCCGATGCGCTTCATATTTCGAGGACAATCTTTCCAAACTGCTTGCCCTGGTCCATCCGCTCGAAGGCCTGCGCGGCTTTCGCTATGGGGTATACCTGGTCGACTACCGGCTTTACTTTATGCTTACTGACGAAAGCGGCCATATCCTCAAATTCCTGATCACTGCCCATTGAAGTCCCCAGAATGGCAATTTGCTTCCAAAATATAAGCTGTGGGGAAAAGTCAGGCACCTTGCCCTGTGTGCCCCCATAGGTCACGATGCGGGCTCCGAAATTACAAATCTTGGGGAAGCGGGCGAAACCGGGCCCTCCGGCACTGTCAATGATGAGGTCAAAACCTCCGGATGCCTTACCCAAAGCTTTGTGCCAGTCTTCTTCCTTGTAATTGGCACCGCCCTTAGCGCCCATTTCCATGGCCCGCGACAATTTATCGGGGTTTCCGGAGGTCACAAAAACTTCAGCCCCGGCTGCCAGGGCAAACTGAAAAGCAAACAGCGCTACGCCCCCTCCAATACCGGAAATCAGGACTTTGTCCCCCGGCTGGCAGTTGCCTTTGGTGAAAACAGCCCGGTAAGCTGTCAGGCCTCCCAAAGGCAGAGCGGCTGCTTCTGCCCAGCTCAGGTGAGCAGGTTTATCCACCAGGCGGTCTTCCGGCACACTAATTTGTTCAGCCATTGTGCCAAACGTAGGCATGCCCAGGATGGTATAGTCAGGCCTTTGGTGCTCCTGTCTGTCTCCCCAACCTATATTTGGGTTGAGTATGACTTCCCGCCCATCAGCTACTCCGGCACCATCAGAACCCAATATGCCAGGCGTTTTGATGCCCGGGTACATGCCCTTGGTGATCCACACATCCCGGTGATTGAGCGCTGCGGCTTTCAGGTGGACTACAACCTCGCCGGCAGCAGGCACAGGGGCTTCAAAATCACGGTAACCAATAGGCTGCCCTTTTTCTTCCAATACGATGGCTTTCATATTCAAATTTTAATAGGTTGGTTTTGGCACCAAAACATACCCATTTTTTGCATACTCCCCAAAGTCATCGTAACGAATTTGCAAATAACCGCTTTTTCCCCAGGTGCTGCCATAACTGCTCATGACTTCAAACACCTGATCTACCTCATCATAGCCGACCACCAGCAAAGGGTAAACGGTGTCCGGATCGCGGGGCGCTTTCCAGGTTTGTACCCGTACCATTTTCTTGAGTTCCGGGCTGGCATGCAGTTCGATCAATACAGGATTGCCGCGCATCAATGCCTTTTTGGTTTCAAAAACCCGCTGCCGGCCTTTGGTCGTCTCCCGAAACAAGTGCAGGTAATTATTAATCTGGTATTTCTGGGCCGCATAAATCGCATTGGGCACTGAGGGCGCATCATAGGGCATAATGGCGGCGCTCACCGTGCCTTCTCCCGCCAGGAAACGGCAGGCTTCCTCCAGGTTTACCGGCTTTCCGGAATTTTCGAGATTGACTGAAATATAATCCGGGCTCAGATTATCCTTATAGTTATTTTCCAGGTTGACGTAAAACTCCAGGCAGGTCGCCAACGCATAACTTAGGGCAGAGCCCTTGGCGCCGATTTTACGCACGGGCATCATGTAAGGCTTGACGCTCTGCTGTACCAGGTTATCGTTAGGATCAATAGCCACGCCCGAAACTACGGGCATCAGGCGGTCAATCCAATCTGCGTCCGTCACACCAAAGGCGACAGCCTCTGTGCTTTTATAAGCCACACTGTCGGGCTGCGCAAGCAAGTTGCCGCCCCAAAGAAAACAACAGAAGAATAAGAAAAAGAGTCGATTCATGGTGTCTGATTGATTTTTATTCCCAAACGTATTACCGGGGGGCTTTCGTGCTTTAATCTTGCTTAAAGCGCTGCCGTTCCGTAAATGACCTGTGCCGCCCTCCTATTTTTTTTGATCCCCACAGCACCATTCCCAAAACTCATGCGTTGTATTGAAAAGCAAACGCCTGAACATGAAAATTGCCAAACGCCTACTGATCGCCTTCTTCCTGCTCATAGCCCTTTTCCTTGGAGCGGCCATCGCTATTCCTTACTTCTTCAAAGACGAACTGGTGACGATGGCCCGTGAGGAAGCCAACAAAGCAGTAAATGCGGAGGTCGACTTCTCGGATGTCAGCCTTTCCCTACTGCGCAGCTTTCCTGATTTTAGCTTGCGGATTGACTCGTTTTCCGTGATCGGCAAAGACGCTTTTGAAGGGGTACCGCTGGCCAAAGGAGCCTACGCTGCCCTTACCCTTGACCTTATGTCCGTCATTCGGTCCAGCGAGCCGGTAGCGCTAAAGTCTATTCACCTCGAACAACCCGAACTTAACATCATCGTGCTCAAAAACGGGACGGCCAACTATGACATCACCCTCCCTTCCGATGCCCCTGCCGATACCTCCGCTGCCACAGGCGACTACAGCAACCTGGTCATTCAGCTCGCTTCCTACAGTATCGCCAATGGCAGCCTGCTCTACGATGACCACAGCCTGGACACCTACCTTGAAATCAAAGGGCTCAACCATTCCGGCTCCGGCAACTTCACCATCGATGTGTATGACCTCGACACGCATACCGACATCGCAGAACTGACGGTGGCACAAAGTGGCATCACCTACCTCAATAGCGCTAAAGCAGAACTGGATGCCATTTTCAACATCGACAGCCCTAACAGCAAATACACACTGAAAGACAATCAGCTCACCATCAATGCCCTGCAGCTCAATGCCGATGGCTTTGTCCAACTCGCAGGTGATGACATCAACATGGAACTGGCTTTCAACAGCCCCCAGAACGAATTCCGCCACCTTCTCTCCCTCATCCCGAATGCTTACATCGAGGGGTACGAGGACGTGGATGTGACCGGCAAGTTCACCTTGGAGGGCAGTGTGTCCGGAGCCTACAACGGCACCACAGAAACTTATCCTGCTTTCGCGATCAGCACTTCCGTGAGTGACGGGCGGGTGAAGTACCCTGACCTCCCCCTGAGCATCGACAACATCAATACCAGAGCTAACGTCAACAGCCCCAGCAGCGATTTTAATGACCTGGTGGTGGATGTGCCCAGGTTTTCCATGACCCTGGGCGACAACCCCTTTGAAGCCAGCTTCCGGTTGCGCACACCAATCAGCGACCCTGACCTACAAGCTTCCGCCAATGGCCGCATCGATCTGGCTGCGCTTAGCCAGGCTTTTCCTGTAGAAGGGATAGAGGAAATGGCGGGGCTTATTATTGCAGACCTTAATATCGACACCCGCCTTTCTGTCATTGAGCGGGAAGACTACGAACAAGTCAATATGAATGGCGACCTGCAGGTACAGGGGCTCAAGTATGCCGCCACTGGGCTGCCCACGGTTCAGATACAAGATGCAGCAATGGCCTTTTCCCCACAATTCGTTGACTTGCGCAATTTCAAGGCTCAATTGGGCAAAAGCGACCTGCAGGCTTCGGGCCGTATCGATAATCTTCTGGCCTACTTTTCTCCGGAGAAAACCATGACCGGACAGTTAAAAGTCCGCTCAGAATATTTTGATATCGGCGAATGGATGCCCGAAAGTGAGGTAACAGCAACGGCTGGGGTGCCGGACACCACCACTGCAGCAACCACCGGAGAGATATTTGACCGCTTCGACTTCCAGCTGAATGCACAGGCTAAGGAAATTGTCTACGACAGCTATACCATTAAAAATGCACTGGCGGTGGGCGACATTCGGCCGAACACCCTTCGCGTCACCGATATTGGGGCTCAAATTGGGGAAAGTGACTTTACCGGCAGGGGGGTAATTACTGGTATTTTCGACTATCTCTTTGAAGATGGCATACTGGGCGGCAACCTACAGGTAAATTCCAACCGCCTCAACCTCAATGAGTTGATGCCAGAGTCGGAAGCGACAGCCGGCGAAACAACTACGGAAGAAAGCTACGGCGTCATTCCCGTACCTCCTAATATTGACATGGAAATGATGGCGACTATCGGCCACCTGACCTACACCAATATTGACCTTAAAAATGTCAGAGGCCACCTGGTCATAGCGGATGAAGCCATTATTCTGGACAACGTGCGCGCTAATGGACTGGGTGGTGAACTCGCCATGAGCGGTAGCTACGAAACTACCAATCCGGAAGAGCCTGGGTTCAGCTTTAAGTATGATCTTAGCGGCCTGCAATTCCAGGATGCCTTTAGCACCCTCAATACCTTTGAAAAACTGGCGCCTATCGGAAAGTACATCAAGGGACGCTTTAACAGTACCCTGATCCTTGATGGCAAACTGGGGCAGGACCTCTACCCCAAGCTAAGCACCCTTAACGCTGAGGGCTTTCTGCAAACGATGGATGCTGTTCTCCAGCAATTTAAGCCACTGCAATCCATCGGCAATAAGCTACAAGTACAGGAGCTTAAGGAAAATATCAGTATTAAAAATACTAAGAACTGGTTTGAAATCAACAACGGTACGCTTGAGCTAAAAACCTACGATGCGAAAATCGCCGGCATTGACATGAAAATCGGTGGCACCTACAGCGTTACTGACCTGATGAACCTCGATATCAAAGCGCAAATCCCCCGCGATAAAATGTCCCAAAACGCACTCGGTGCAGCAGCCAACAGTGGCCTCAAATTGCTGGAATCTCAAGCCTCTAAACTGGGGCTGAATATCGGACAGAGCGAATTCATTAACGTTGGCATCGACCTGAAAGGCGCCATTGAAGACCCTAAAATTGGCGTTAAGCTACTTGGCTTGGATGGAGCATCAGGCGAAGACAAAGGTTTGGTTGACCAAGCCAAAGACCAGGTAAGGGACCAGGTTAATCAGCAAGTGGAAGAAAGTAAGAAAGCAGCCGAAGCCGCTGCCAAAAAAGCAGCCGACTCACTAAGAAACCTGGCCAAACAGGAGGCAGAAAAAGCCGCCGAAGACCTGAAAGATCAGGCGAAGGAAACCCTGAAAGACAAACTTGGAGAACAACTTGACTCCACCACTCAGAAAAAGGTTGACGACGTTTTGGACAAAGTGGGTGGCGATGCGACCGACAAAATCAAAGACAACCTGGACAAGTTCAATCCCTTCAAAAAGCGAAACAACAGTGGAGGTGGTGGCCAGTAAGCCCTGCTCCCTCTAAAACATCCACCGAAACTATCTAAAAGGGCTGCCCGGGTTTGAGGAACCCAGGCAGCCCTTCTTCATGCCCCACTCTGCGGCCTCCGCGTGAAAACCCAAAACTACATCTCCACCAAAGTCACCCCATCGCCCCCACGCTCCTGAGGCGGGTGCGTAATATCCATCGGCACATTATACTCCCGCAGTTTCCGGCGTACCGCTTCCCGCAACGCGCCACTACCTTTGCCATGCACAATCTCAAGGTGGGCTGCATTAGCAATCAGCGCCTGATCTACAAAGTCTTCCACCACTTTAAGGGCTTCTTCATAACGCATGCCCCGGATATCCAGCTTGGGCTGAAAGCTCGCCGTATCCGTAGAGGTCTGAGACTGTACACTTTTGCCACTCTGTACCTCAAGGGGTGCATTGGCATGCTGCAAATCCCGTAGCTTGATTGTCATGCGCATTTCCCCCATTCGGACCACCGCCCGGTTTTTCTCAATTGACTCTACCGTGCCCGTTGCTCCGCCCGTTTTCATTTTCACGAAGTCGCCGGCTTTGATAGCTTCCTTCTTTTTGTCCTTTTCTGTGGGCTCGTAGTAGATTTTTTCGCGCAAGTCTGTGACTTGTTCCGCCAGTTTGCCTCGCTGCTGTTTCACCTGTTGAGAAATACGCTTCGCCTTTTCCAGGTTCTGCTGTTCTTTGATCTCCCGGATGAGGTTTTCCATCTCGCGGTTATCCCTTGAGGTTTGCTGAAGCGCCCACTCCTTGGCTTCCAGTTTGACCTTTTTGCGGCGGTATTCCAGTTCTTTATGAAGTTGCTCGTAGTTCTTGATGAGCGCGTCCAGCTTTTTCTGCTTGTCGGTCAGCTCAGCCAGCTTCTCCTCCGCCTCCTGCTTTTCCTGCTGCAATTCCACCAAAAGCTGGTCCACCGCCTTCTCGTTTTTACCGGTCCGGTGCTTGGCGTAATTGAGGATTTTCCTGCTCAGCCCGCTCTTCTCAGCGATTTCAAAAGCGTAGGAACTGCCCGGCCGCCCCACCTGCAATTCGTAAGTGGGTGAAAGTGTATCCTTGTCAAAATTCATGGAAGCATTGACAATGCCTTTTGTTTTAAACGCATAGATTTTGAGGTTGGAATAGTGTGTCGTGATTACGCCGTAAATTCGTTGCTCGTTTAGCTGCTTGAGAATGGACTCCGCGATAGCCCCGCCAATTTTCGGGTCGGTCCCGGATCCAAATTCATCAATCAGGACAAGCGACTCCTGGTCGGAACGTTCCAGGAAGTTCCGCATATTTTCCAGGCGGGAACTATACGTACTCAGGTCATCTTCTATCGACTGCTGATCGCCAATATCGGCAAAAAGCGCTTTGAAAATACCCATTTCCGAATCTTCATCCACCGGCACCAGCAGCCCGGCCTGCAACATCAGCTGCATGAGGCCGATTGACTTCAGGGTGATAGACTTACCACCGGCATTGGGCCCACTGAGCATAAGGATGCGGTTGCCTTTGAAGAGAATAAAGTCGAAAGGGACCGTGACCTTATCCAGCCGTTTATTTTTCAGGTACAAGAGCGGATGCCGCCCCTGCTTAATCCCAAAGTGAGGCCGGCTAAACAGCGTCTTTGGCATTACGGCATTCATTTGCCGGGCCAGGCGGGCCTTCGCCTGCACAAAATCAAAGTGGATGAGAATCTCCTGATAGACGTGGATGTCCTCCCGGTAGGGACGAAGCTCCGCGCTGAGCTCCCGGAGAATGCGGTAAATTTCCCGCTTTTCGTCCGTTTCCAGATCAAAAATGTCATTGTTGATCTCGATAATACCTTCCGGTTCGATAAAGGCCGTCTTACCGGTCGTCGACTCATCGTGAATGATACCTCGGATGCTACGCTTATGCTCAGAAGGAACACTGAGCACCCGGCGCCCGTTACGAAAGCTCTCCACATTATCCGTCAGCCAGCCCTTAGAGCGGTACTGATTGATGATGACGCGGAATTTTTGCTCCAGCTCTTTTTGTTTGGAGCCCAGTTGGCGGCGAATACGCATCAGTTCCGGGGAAGCATCCGGGCGGATATTCCCCTCCTCATCAATTACGCCCTCAATGGCCTTGATCAGGTCTTCGTTGAAAGACACCTCCCGGATGACCTTGTAGAGCGCAGGGTAGGTTTCCCGCCGCCTCGCATTGAAAAAGCGGAAAACATCCCGGGTGAACAGCAGGATAAGGTTTAGATTTTGCAAGCCCTTTATGGGCAGGACATAACCTTCTACTTTTAGCATTTCCAGCTCCTCATCCACCGACTCGTAAGCCCGCACCGGGAAGTGGTCATTGTGCTCTATTGAACGCGTAAACTCCTGTGCTTCACTCAGGGCCACCTCGATTTGCGACTTCCGGTCAGAGGGCACCAATTCACGCACCAAGGCCCGGCCCGGCTCGCCCATGCACTCCTGCTCCAGCAGGTGCAGTACTTTATCAAACTCTAATTTCTCGAACAGATCTTTCGGTAACAGTTGCATCTTCTTCATTTAGGCAATGCTCAAACAGTAATTCTAAACAGCCGAGTTCCCGCTAGGTTTATTTATTTGCCCAACTGAAATTTTGGGCGGCTAAATTAACTTTTTCCCTTCCCCCAACCTAAATTTGGGGCTTTTCGAATTTAAATCGACCAATTGTGGCGGGCAATACCTACGGACAGCTATTCAGGATAACAACTTTTGGGGAATCCCACGGGCGGGCCATCGGGCTGATTTTAGACGGCTGCCCGGCCGGGCTGCAGATTGACGAAGCATTTGTGCAGGAAGAACTGTCGCGGAGAAGGCCCGGACAGTCCAAAATCGTCACTCAGCGCAAAGAGGCTGACAAAGTGGAATTTCTTTCCGGCGTTTTCGAAGGGGCTACCACCGGCACGCCAATCGCTATGGTGATCTATAATGCCGATGCCCGTTCCAAAGACTACAGCCATATTGCTGATAAGTTCCGGCCTTCTCATGCCGACTTTACCTACCACGCCAAATGGGGGCGGCGGGATTACCGGGGCGGCGGGCGCTCTTCTGCACGGGAAACAGCGGCGCGCGTGGCCGGTGGTGCCATTGCCAAACTACTGCTGCAACAACACGGAATTGACATCAAAGCTTACGTCAGTCAGGTCGGCCACCTGAAGTTGGATAAAGGTTATCAGGAGCTGGACCTGCAACAAACCGAGTCTAATCCGGTACGCTGCCCGGACGCGGAGATGGCCAGTCAGATGGAAGCTTACATCAAGGAAGTCCGCAAAGACGGGGATACGGTAGGCGGTGTCGTGAGTGCTGTGATTACGGGTTGCCCGCCAGGATTGGGCGAACCTGCATTCGACAAACTTCACGCCGATTTGGCGAAAGCCATGCTCAGCATCAATGCCTGCAAAGGGTTTGAGTATGGTTCAGGATTCGACGGCGTGAGCATGCGCGGTAGTGAGCACAACGACGTATTCCGTACAGAAGGCGACCGTATCGTCACCGACACGAATCACTCCGGAGGCGTGCAGGGAGGCATTTCCAACGGTATGGATATTTACTTCCGCCTGGCTTTCAAGCCGGTGGCCACGATTGTCCCCGCACAGGATTCAGTAAACGAAGCCGGAGAAAAAGTAACGGTAGAAGGCAAAGGGCGGCACGACCCATGCGTAGTGCCCCGGGCAGTCCCTATCGTGGAAGCCATGGCTGCTCTGACACTAGCCGATCATCTGTTGCGGCAGCGTACGGCAAAGGTTTAAGGCAGCCCCTGCTCCGCTGATCCGGGCGTGAGCTCATCAAGCTCGCCCATTTTTTTGAGCAGGTCGAAGGTCTCCTTTGCCTCGGCCTCATCTACCACCTGAATGGCAGCGCCTACATGCACGAGCACATAATCGCCAGCTTTGGCTTCCGGCACCATCGTTAGGTTCACCTTTTTCATTATGCCATCGAAGGAAACCTTCCCTATGCGGAAAGTTTCATCGAGTTCTTCAGTAATGGCTACGAGTTTTCCAGGAATCGCCAGGCACATAATCAGGAGTTTTCAGTCTGACGAGCTTCCAGCCATGCGTACCAGGCATCCATACCCTCGCCATTGGTGGCAGAAACTTCCAGAAATTCAATGTGTGGATTGACCCGGCGGGCGTAGTCCATCGCCTTTTCCACTTCAAAATTCACGTAAGGCAGCAAGTCGATTTTATTAATCAGGCACAACTGAGCCGAGTGGAACATATCCGGGTATTTGATCGGTTTATCGTCGCCTTCTGTTGTACTGATGATAACCACCCGGTAGTTTTCGCCAAGATCGAACATAGCCGGGCAGACCAGATTGCCCACATTCTCAATGAACAGCAAGCCACCGTCCCGCGGCTTCAGCTTTTGCAGCGCCTGCTGTACCATATCACTTTCGAGGTGGCAGCCCTGACCGGTATTGACTTGTACGACCGGCACGCCCACCGCGTCAATGCGGTCCGCATCATTGAAGGTTTGCTGATCCCCCTCAATGACATAAAAATCGGTACGGTCTTTCATCTCGCGCAGGGTACGCTCCAGCACGGAGGTCTTCCCTGAGCCGGGAGAACTCACCAGATTAATGGCCAGCATATTTTTGGCTGCAAAATAGCCCCGGTTGCGCTCAGCCAGCAGCTGATTGCGATGCAGGATGTTCTGCTCCAGTTCCACCACCGCCTGCCTGCCGTGGTCATGGCTGTGGTCATGCCCGTGGTGGTGGTGGTGGTGGTGATCGTGCCCGTGAGGATGGTGATGACCGTGGTCGTGAGGATGGTCATACCCATGATGGTGGTGATCATGGCCATGGGCGTGCTCATGATGGTGATGGTGGTCGTGCCCTTTCTCAGAAGGCAAGGCTACTTTTGGCCCTTTGGCATCGCTGCCGCATCCGCAAACTCCGCACATAGTAGTTTAATTATTGGAAGGTGCCGGCTGAGGGGATTCATCCACTATGAAAGCGAGGGACTTCACGTTCAGCTCTTTGCCGGCAGTAATCTTTTTAAAATAGCTGTTGCAGTGAGGGCAGGCATCAAAATGATGCTTCAGCGCAAAAGGTTGTTCACACTCCAGGCATACCGCCTGCCCATCTGTACTTTCAATGATCCGATCAGCCCCTTCAAGGGCGGTGCCGGCTACAGCAGATGGCCATACGAAATACAGGGACTCCAGCTGCACGCCCGCCAATGCTCCGATTTGGAGCGTGATGGACTCAATGCGGGAAGCGCCCGACTCCCGGAAAGCTTTTTCTGCTATATCAACAACACCCAGAGCGATCGACATTTCATGCATTATTCCGCTGCGCTTTTCGGTACACGAAAAACCCGATGACGGCTACAGAAGCCAGTACCATGGGAATGAAATGATCTGGTGATGCCAGATAGTGGAAAAACTGGCCGCCGTGGCCTACTCCGTGCCCACTATGAGCAAAAAGGGTAACGGGCAGAAGTGCCGCAGCGATTGCGATAGGCTTTTTCATAGTTGTAATAGATTTTAGATAAATGCAATGATAAAAAAGGTCGGATGTGAAAATAGTGACTTTTATCACCACAGATGCTGATAAGCGTCATAATTTTGTCATTGTACACTATTTTATTTTGCAGCACGACTATAAGCAAACAAAAAATGCTGCCAAGATGAAATCCACCAAAAACAAAAGGGAGACCTACCTGCAGAGTGTGCTCAAGCAGGGGTACTCCCGCCGCGACTTTATGAAGTTCGCGACTTACATGGCTGCTTACATGGGGCTGGAAACCAGCGTGGTAGGCCAGGTTGCCAGACAGCTGGAAAACACCCCCCGCATCCCGGTCATTTGGGAGCATTATCAGGAGTGCACTTGTTGCAGCGAATCCTTCATCCGCTCAGACCATCCTATTGTATCGGATATCATCCTCGACAAGATCTCCCTGGATTACACCTTAACCCTTATGGCAGCATCCGGGCATCAGGCGGAAGCCGCCAAGCATGCCACGATGGAGAAATACCACGGCGAATACATCCTTTGTGTTGAAGGGTCCGTGCCACTGGGCGACGATGGCAACTACTGCTGTATTGCCGGGCGTACCGCGATCGACCACCTGAAAGAGGCAGCAGAGGGTGCAGCGGTGATTATTGCCTGGGGCAGCTGTGCCTCGAATGGCTGCGTTCAGGCCGCCTACCCTAACCCAACCGAAGCTGTGCCCATCCACAAAATCATCAAAAACAAGCCGATTGTACGCGTACCGGGCTGCCCACCAATTGGCGAGGTCATGGCTGGTGTGATCGTGCACTACGTCACCTTCGGCACCCTGCCCGAGCTCGACCGGCTTAACCGGCCTAAAGCATTCTATGCCAAGCGTATACATGACAGCTGCTACCGCCGGCCATACTACGATGCCGGCCTGTTTGCCGAGTCGTTTGATGACGAAAACGCCAAAAAAGGCTACTGTCTCTATAAGGTAGGCTGCCGCGGGCCGATGACCTACAACTCCTGTGGCACCATCAAATGGAACAACGGGGTAAGCTTCCCCATCCAATCCGGCCACGGCTGTATAGGCTGTAGCGAAGATAACTTCTGGGACAACGGGCCTTTCTACGAGCGCATTTCCAGCCTCAACGGGTTTGGTATTGAAGCTTCAGCCGATCAGGTGGGCAAAGCAACCGCTGCCGCCCTTGGTGTCGGTGTCACAGCCCACGCCATCGCGGCAAATGTCGCCAAGCGCAATGAGCTAAAAAACAGCATTGCCGAAGGCACCCGCAACGAGAAACAAGTCAGAGAAGATTAATATTCCCGGTTAACCAATCACGAAACCATGTCAAAGAGAATTGTCGTAGACCCTATCACACGTATTGAGGGCCACCTTCGTATCGAAGTTGAAGTAAAAGACGGCGTCATTTCTGATGCCTGGAGCTCTTCCAGTATGGTGAGGGGCATCGAAAAAATAGTTTGTGGCCGGGACCCACGTGATGTATGGGCATTCGTACAGCGCACCTGCGGGGTATGTACAACGGTGCACGCCCTGGCTTCCGTGCGCTCCGTAGAGGACGCCCTGGATATTGTGGTGCCGCCTAACGCGGAAATGGTCCGCAATATGATGGCTACGGCACTGTACATGCACGACCATGTTGTACACTTTTACCACCTTCATGCTCTGGACTGGGTGGATGTGGTCAATGCGCTGAAGGCTGACCCTAAGGCGACTTCCGAACTTGCACAGCGTATTTCGCCCTGGCCCAAGAGCTCACCGGGCTATTTTGCAGACATCAAAAAACGGATTACCCGTTTCGTGGAAAGCGGTCAGCTGGGCATCTTTGCCAACGGCTACTGGGGCCACCCGGGCATGAAACTGCCACCGGAGGCTAATCTGATGGCCGTCGCTCACTACCTGGAAGCCCTGGAATGGCAAAAAGAAATTGTCAAAGTGCATACCATCTTCGGTGGCAAAAACCCACACCCCAACTACCTCGTAGGTGGAATGGCTTGCGCGATCGATACGGAAGACCCCGGCGGCCTAAATGCCGAACGCCTGGCTTATGTCCGGCAATTGCTGGAAGAAGGCAAAAAGTTTGTAGATGAGGTCTACATTCCCGACCTGCTCGCCATCGCCTCCTTCTACAAAGACTGGGGCAGCATCGGCAAAGGCTTCGGTAACTACATGTCCTACGGTGAATTTCCAACCAATGGATACCGGGACGTTTCCTCTTTCAAATTTCCGCAAGGCGTCATCCTGAACAACGACTTGTCCAAAGTACACGATGTCAACCACCGTGATAATGATGAAATCCGGGAATTTGTCAACAATTCCTGGTACGACTACACCAAAGGGGACGAGGAAAGCCTCCACCCCTGGGAGGGCGAGACCGAGATCAACTATTCCGGGCCCAAACCACCGTATGATTATCTGGATATCGACAAGAAATACAGTTTCATTAAGACCCCACGCTGGAAAGGGCTGCCTATGGAGGTCGGCCCGCTATCCCGTGTCCTGGTCGGTTACGCCCGTGGCAATGAAGAGATCAAAGCGGAGGTAGATGCAGTTTTAAAGCATCTGGATGTACCGGCTGAAGCCCTGTTCTCTACCCTGGGCCGCACGGCTGCCCGCGGCATTTGCGCAAAGCTGACCGCCAACTGGGGGCTGGAGTTCTACGATCAGATGATCAACAACATCAAAAACGGGGATACCCGGATGGCCAACACGGAACGCTGGGAACCGGAGACCTGGCCGGCTGAAGCCAAAGGCGTGGGCTATATGGAAGCACCGCGCGGGGCACTAGGCCACTGGATCAAAATTAAGGACGGTAAAACCGAAAATTACCAGCAGGTTGTGCCATCTACATGGAATGCCTCTCCGCGAGACCCTAAAGGGCAACGCTCTTCCTATGAGTCTACCCTTATCGGCACCCCCGTGGCAGATGAAAAACAACCGCTGGAGATTCTGAGGACGATCCACTCCTTTGACCCCTGCATTGCCTGCTCAGTGCATTTGTACGATGAGGAAGGCAGGCATATTTCACAGGTGCGGCATTTGTCTTCCTGCGAAATTTAACCGGAAAAACCTGAGACCATGGCCTCTACAAAAAAAGACCTGACCTTTAAACGCGTATACGTCTGGGAGCTACCCGTCCGGATTTTCCATTGGGCCAATGCGCTTTGCATCACCGTTTTGGCCGCAACAGGCTTTGTGATTGCCAATCCGCCGGCAATCATGTCCAGTACAGAAGCCAGCGGGCAATTTTGGTTTGGGACAGTGCGCTACATCCATTTTGCCACCGCCTACATTTTCCTTGGGGTTATGCTACTCAGGATTTACTGGGCATTTGTCGGCAACCGTTATGCCAACTGGCGGTCTTTTCTGCCCCTGACCCAAAAGGCCCTCCTGAACATTAGACACGTACTGCAGATTGACATTCTGCTTGGTGTGGATAAAGAGCACCGCCTGGGCAATATTGCGATTGGGCATAATGCTGTTGCTGGTGCCTCTTATGTGGTCCTGTTTTTGTTAGCCCTGGTGCAGGTAGCTACAGGATTTGGGCTGTATGAGCCTATGTCTGCCTTCTTTGTGGCAGACTTATTTGGATGGGTCATCCCCTTGTTTGGAAGCGACTTCACCGTACGGTTTATCCACCACGGGGTGACGTGGCTGATGATTCTCTTCATTATCATCCACGTCTACCTGGTATTCTATCACGACTGGCTGGAAGGCCGGGGCGAAGTGTCCTCTATGTTCAGCGGTTACAAATTTGTACTGTCTGACCGGATCAAGCCGGAAGATACGCTGGAAGGGGAAACCCCACCGGCTCAGGAAGAAGAGCCCTGGAGCGAAGAAGAAAAAACACCGGCAGCAGAAGCACACTAAATCAACATGCGAGAACTCGAAGCAAAACTCAGTCAGCGGATAGCTGCGCCCGATGCCACCGCTCAGCGCCCGTCGATACTCTTGATTGGCATTGGTAATTATCTCATGGGCGATGAGGGTATTGGTGTGCAGTTTATCCAATGGCTGGCGGAAAACAATATACAACTGCCTGATACAGACATCCTTGATGGCGGGGTGGGCGGTTTTACGCTCATGGGGCATTTTGATGCCTACGACAAGGTCATCTTTGTGGATGCGACTATGGACCAAAAGCCGCTGGGAACGGTCTCCCTGATCAAGCCCCGCTTTTCCTCTGATTTCCCGAAAGGGCTCACCGCACACGACTTTGGGCTTAAGGATATGGTCGAATCCATGTACCTGCTGGGAAGGGTCCCGGAGCTTTACCTGTTTACCATCTCTATTGAAGAGATACAGCCTATGACCGTGGCCCTCAGCCCGGCTGTAGAAAACAGTATTCCGGTTTTAGCCAGGGAAGTGGGCCAGCTTATTCAACAATTAGCGACACCCGAAACGGTATGACCCCTTACCAGTTTACCAGATTCGGCTCCCCGGTGGCGCCTCTCGGGGGCACACCTGCGATTGAAGCTGCGGTTGAGTGCCTAAACGAGGGCGGAATCCTAGCCATACAGCACCCATCCGGGTTTCAACTCCTGGCGGATGCTGCCCATCCAAAAGCCATACAGCGGCTCCGGCAGCGCAAGGGCACGCCCCTGCCACTTCCCCTACTCTATCATGAGCTTTTCATCCTCGCCGAAGACCTGGAAGTTGATGCCGCTGATATGCTGGCCCTTCAATCTCCGGAAAATCCCATTGTACTGCTCACCCGCAATGCCGATCCCTTGTCGACTCTGGCTTTTGATACCCTTGCACCCGGTTTGTCCAGAGTTGGGGCAGCCCTGCCCGGTACTCCGCTGCTCCGACACCTGATGACGCATTGGCAAAAGCCAGCCGTTATGAGCAGCGCCAACCGGCATGGCGCTCCACCGGCTACCCACCCACAGCGGGACCGGACTCAATTGGCAGCGCTAGCTGATGCCATGCTCTTCCAGCTCCCGCCTTACGAAGCCCCAGTGCCGCAACCACCAATCCTCCTCCACAGCCCTATGAACCGCACCGAAATACGCTTTAGGACTGGAACCGAAAGCCAGGCTCCTTTGGATGAGCTGATGGTGATCCGACAGAGGACAAAACTGGAAACCGTCAATAGCCTGGGCCTATTCTGGGATGAGCGGGGTTGCCTGCAATACAGGATTACCGGGAGGCATTCCACACCGCTGCTAATTGAAGGTAATTGGGGAGGATTATTTAAAAATGCCGCAGCGATCTTGCTGGGCCTGTCCGAAGTGCACTATCCATATGAAGCCGTGATGCGTTTGGAATCCGCTGCCCACACTTACTTCCGGCACAACTTCCCGAAACTTACCTTATCTTTCCTGCAAGACTGGGATGGAAGAACGGCTATACCAGACTACCTGCTGAAGGCGGTTACGGAAGCCCATTCGCAAGGGCACGAATCAGCACTGATCGCTGCCCGGCTTCATCTCTCCCTTGCAGATTACGCAGGGCGGCAAGCTGAAGCACAGCAGGCCGATAGTATTTTACTGTCTGGCCGGTACTTCAAGAATGCATGGCTGTTGGACCTCATCTGCCGGTTTTGGGGCAGCTCCTACGCGATTGCCTGCTGAGTTTGCAGTGCACTACCCACTTTTTCAGCCAATCCCTCATCCAGCCCACAATCTCTTAGCACCTTCAAATCATCCAGCACCAGGTCCACCACACGTTTTTTGTCGGCCGTGATTTGTGTTTTGACGTGATTGTAAGACTTTAGGGCTTCCCCAAGGTTTCCAAGCATCAGCTGTACGTGCCCGTGGTTGACGAAGGGCTGAGGGTCTGTAGGATTGAGGGCAACTGCCTTTTGAGCTGGAATTAGGGCCTCGCTGGTTTGTCCGGCCAGCAAAAGTAGCCAGGCCTGAAAAGCATAAGCCTGTGCAAGCTCCTCCTCCATACTTCGATGGCCTGGATGTTGCTGGTGGTAAGTGGCCAACGCATCGACTATTTTGTGCTGCCAGCTGAGTTTCTCATTGTGCTCCAGCGTGGAGAGCTGTTCTTCCTGCCAAAGCGCGATTTCCCGCATCAGCCGGGCGGCTTCCAGCGTGGGGTATTGGACATTGGAAAAGAAATCCCGGAAATACGCTAAGTCGCTTTGCATACTAGCCAGCGCCGGCGATTCCTGCTCTATCTGGCTCAATGCTGATTCAATAACCGGCAGCATCGCCAATCCTTCAGCCTGGTATTGCATATCGGCAGTAAGCTCCAGCAGAGACTGGAAAAGCGTTGCCATATTCAGCGCCGTCACTGCCACGTCAGGCATAAAGCCTTCAGGATGGTCTATAGCCAGCACTTGCCGTTGCTCCAGGGCCATTCGGTAGTAAGACAGTGCCTCTTCGTAAGCCTGCTTTTCGTCGTGAAGTACGCCGAGGTTGTGGTAAAGGGTGGCCTGATACGGCAGGAATAAGCCTGGCTGCTGAGTTTCCAGCACATTGTATTGTTCCAGCGCCCGCTCATAGTTGAGGATAGCTTCCTCCCGCTCTCCCATTTCTGTAAAGAGCACGCCGAGGTTATTGTAGGTATTGGCCACAAATGGCTGAAAGTCTTCCGGGCGTTGTTCCGAAAGGTCGGCGTACGCCTCCAGCGCCTGTGTATAAGACAGGACCGCTTTGCTGTAGGCCCGCTCCTGTTTTTGAGCGAAAGCAAGGTTGTTGTAGCCCGCAGCAATTAAGGGCAGTACCGAGGGGTCATTCGACAAAGCTGCTTCGTAGGCACGGATGCCTTGCTTCCAGTAAAGCTCTGCCATCAGAGGGTCCTCATCGGTGTAACTGTCGGCCAGAGAGGTCAGGGCGTTGCCCAAATAGGGCTGAAAGATGGCCCTTTGTTTGACCAAGCCCTCGTAAAGTGCCACAGCCTGCTTGATGCTTTTGCGCCAGTTGTAATGATCGCCGCCCCGGGCTGCTGCCTGTGCGCGGTTGAAAACAGTGAGTGCGAGATAGGGTTGGAAAGTAGCCTCGTCGGTCTCTGCCAAAGCCTCATACCGCTTAACGGCAGCCCGGAAATAGGCATCCGCTGCTTTGTACTGCCGCAGGGCAGCCAGCAAATTGCCAAGGTTATTGCTCAAACCTGCCATTTGGTGCCTTTCCTCGGCATTCATTACCGGCTCGGCTTTTTGGTACGCTTCAAAGGCTTGCTCGTAATTTCGGATTGCTATTTCAGGCGCTCCCTGTTCCTGATAAATGGCGCCTATGGCACTGTAAACCTGCCCGCTGAGCAGCGGGTCGGTGCATTGGTTCAACACAGATTCATAGCTGTCTACAGCTTGCTTCCAGGCACTACTTTGATAGTAAACCTGCGCTTCCTGCAATAAGTCGTCGATTGTATTTTCCATTTCTTTTCTGATTTAAGCACAAGCCACTTTGACCAAATCCAGGTAAGCCATGCGCGACATTTCGGTGAACCCCAGATCAGGCGTATCAATAGTTGGTTTTTGAACGTCAATAAAGTGGTAGCCCTGAGCCTGAAGTTGCTTAGCCAGCAAGCATAGCGCTAAAGCTGCGCCCCCTTCCCTGCCACTGTAGGTATATTCTGCGAAAAAGGCCTTGCCGATGGCCACTCCAAAGATGCCCCCTATCCAGGTGGCCCCTTGCCGGACCTCCAGGGAGTGTGCATAGCCCTGCTCAAACAGTGACTGGTAGACTGCTGCCATTTGCGCTGTCACCCAGTTTTCGCCCATGGGCGGAGTGTTTTGGGCTTCCTGTATTTGCCGGAGCAGTGGCTCAAAATACTGATCGAAAGTGACTTCTAAATCCGGGCGGTAACCAGGAAGCTGTTCTGGCGGGTCCGCCTCCTCCGGCTTCAAAATTAAACGAGGGTCAGGCGACCACCATTTGATAAAATCCATGGGGCCGAACCAAAAGTAGATGCCGCTCTGATAGGCATTCAACAGCCGTTCTGCGGAGAGGTCTCCCCCTACAGCTATCATCCCCTGTTCGTCGGCAAAGTGTGCCGGTGGGAAGCCTGTATCGGTTTCGCTGAGTTGAAAAAAAGGCATGGCTCTTGCGTATTAATGGTCGAAAAATAAAGAGGGGCTTCCAATTGTCAGATGCGATTTGTCATTGCTCCAATAAAAAATGGGTAGCGAGTGCCTCCTTCTTCCCCATTTTTCCGCACATTTGGTATCACGGACATACCTCCCCCCTATTCACCATTATTATCATCTTTGATGAACAGACTAAACTACCTCAAAATGCGTATTTCTGAATGGCCCCGGTTCAGCCTGTTTGGGCTGCTCGTGCTTCTGGCCAGCTGTGGCGGCTCCAACCAAGCTCACAAACACACGAACGCCCTGGTCCATGAAAGCAGCCCCTATCTGCTGCAGCACGCCCATAATCCGGTCAATTGGTACCCCTGGGGAGCGGAAGCCCTTCAAAAAGCAAAGGAAGAAGACAAGCTCATCGTCATCAGCGTGGGCTATGCGGCCTGTCACTGGTGCCACGTGATGGAGCACGAATCCTTTGAAGACTCGACAGTAGCCCGCATTATGAATGAAAACTTCGTAGCGATTAAAGTGGACCGGGAAGAGCGCCCGGACGTCGACAATATTTACATGACGGCCTGTCAGCTCGCGGCTGAAGGCGGATGCGGCTGGCCCCTGAATGCTTTTGCGCTGCCCAACGGGCAGCCGGTTTGGGCGGGTACTTACTTCCCGAAAAAAGAATGGCTGGAGGTGCTGAAATACTTCGCTGATTTATACCAAACCGACCGCGATAAGCTGGAGGAGTACGGGCAACTGCTGACAGAAGGCATCCAATCGGTAAGCCGCCCCAAACCACTGGAGGAATCCTCTGAACTTTCACCTGATGCTCTACAGACAGCCACCTCAGCCATCCTTGAACAAGCGGACTTGCAATTCGGGGGACTAAAAGGTGCGCCCAAGTTCCCCCTGCCCGCTGTCTTCCGGTTTTTGCTGCGACAGCATGCGCTCACCGGTCAGGACAGCCTGCTCAGCTTTGCCACAACCACCCTTGATGCCATGATGAGCGGTGGGCTGTACGACCACCTCGGCGGAGGTTTTGCCCGCTATTCCACCGATACCCGATGGGAGGTGCCCCACTTTGAAAAAATGCTCTACGACAACGCACAGCTCGTCAGCCTCTACAGCGAAGCCTATCAGCTTACCGGTGAGGAAGCCTATAAAACGGTGCTGGAAAAAACCCTTGAATTCATCGCCCGGGAAATGACCAGCCCTGAAGGCGGTTTTTACTCCAGCCTTGATGCAGACAGTGAAGGGGAAGAAGGCCGCTTTTACACCTGGACGGCCGAAGAAGTGACCGCTGTGCTCGGTGAAGGCCAGATGGCTCAGGTTTTCATGGATTATTACAGCTTTCGCCCCGGTGGTAATTGGGAAGGGCGCAACATTTTGATACGAGAAAAAAACGAGCAGAAAATTTTGGATGAGTACAAATTGTCTTCGTCTGAGTTAAGTCAAATCATCGCCGATGCCGGGTCAAAACTCTTTACCGCCCGCGCCGAACGCCCCCGCCCCGGACTGGACGACAAGCAGGTGACTAGCTGGAATGCGATGATGATCAGCGGCTATGCCCATGCCTTTCAGGCGCTGCAAATGCCGGACTACCGTGATGCTGCTGTCCGTGCAGGCGAACTGCTTCAGGAAAAGCTGGTGCAGGACGAAGGGCGCATGCTTCGCACCTACAAGGATGGTCAAGCCAAGATCAACGGCTTTCTGGATGATTACGCCTTCACGATTGAAGCCTTTTTAGACCTGTACGCGATTACCTTTGAGGAAAAGTGGCTGGAACGCGCGGAGGCCCTTGCCAAATATGCCCTTAAGCATTTCTCCGCTGAAGACAGCCCAATGCTCTACTACACCTCCGACCTAGACCCGGCACTTATAGCACGGACCGCAAAAACCGAAGATAATGTCATCCCGTCCGGCAACTCCTCAATGGGCCGCGCCCTGCTGCACCTGGGCACGTACCTGTACGACACCACCTACACCCAGCGGGCCCGTCAGATGCTGCAACGCATGACCGGGGAAATTGAAGAGACCACTGCGCCTTCCTACTTTTCCAACTGGATGAACCTGTACAGCGAGCTGACTTACCCGCTATACGAAGTGGCTATCGTAGGGGAAGCTTTCGCTGAAAGGCGGCAGGCCCTGCAACAGCATTACCTGCCCAATGCTTTATTTCTGGGCGGGGCCGATGAAGGCAGCCTGGAATTACTGAAAGGGAAACTACAGGAAGGAGAAACCTTTATTTACGTTTGCCAGAATAAAGTCTGCCAGCTACCGGTGCAGGAGGCGGAGGCAGCTGTTCGTCAAATGCAGTAAGCCCTCAGACCTCAAACCCCTCCTCGTCCATGACTCTGCCATTGATGCAGCGGATGATACGGGCCGGGAAGTTCTCGATGATTCGGTAATCGTGGGTGGCGAGTAGAACAGCGGTATCGTTATGCTGAGCGAGGCGGCGGAGCAGCAAGAGAATATCATCTGAGGTTTCGGGGTCGAGGTTGCCGGTGGGTTCGTCGGCAATGAGGAGTTCAGGCTTGTTGAGCAGGGCGCGGGCAATGACCACGCGTTGCTGTTCACCACCGGAGAGCTGGTGCGGCCGCTTTTTTTCTTTGCCCTTCAGCCCGACCTGCTCGAGCACATCAGACATGCGGCTACGCATTTTTTGCTCGTCCTTCCAATTGGTTGCTTCGAGCACAAAACGAAGGTTGTCCTCAACGGTACGATCGGAAAGCAGGTTGAAGTCCTGAAAAACAATGCCCAGCTTACGACGCAGCAACGGGATGGTTTTACGGTTGAGCTTAGAGAGGTCAAATCCAGCCACTTCTCCTTTACCCGGCCCCGGAGGCAGAGCACCATATAGGGTTTTGAGCAGGCTTGACTTGCCACTGCCGGTCCGCCCGATGAGATAGACGAACTCGCCTCTGGTGATGTTCAAAGAAACACCGCTCAGCACCTGATGGTCCATTTGCTCAATGGCCAGGTTCTTTAAGTTGACGATAATCCGTTCATTCATAGGCAGGGGCATTTTTTTAGGTAGCCAAATATAGGCATTGTAAGGGGATCAGCCAGTCTCTCCCGCATTTTCTGACAAAAATCATCCCCCAAAAGCCACCCCTTGCCTACCTTTGCAGAATTGACAACGATTTGACCATGCCGAAGCCCACATGAGGAACAAACTAAACGTATGTTTGTATTCATTACAGCTTCGCCAAAGTAACCATAGCGGAGCATTCGGCTTAAAACTGTAGACAAACAGCTAACGTCATGAAGAAAATATATATCATCGCGATTATTATGGTAGGGGTTGCCATCGCTATGCTAACGAGCGCAGCGGATGACATGAGCACTTATGCCACTTTCGCTGACGCAGAACAAAGCGGGGAGCGGGTCAAAATTGCCGGGCAGCTTTCCAAAGATAAGGAAATGCACTACGACCCCGAGACAGACCCTAACTATTTCAGTTTCTACATCAAGGATGCGGAAGGAGATGAGCGCAAGGTAGTCCTACTTTCGGAGAAACCACAGGACTTTGAGCTTTCTGAGCAGATCGTACTGACCGGCTCTATGAAAGGCGACGAGTTTGTGGCCACTGACATGCTCATGAAGTGCCCTTCCAAATATAAAGAGGAAGAGGTTTACATCAAGAGTGAGGCAGGGTAGCTTTTGTTTTTCCTCACTTCAATTGTAAACCCCGAAGCCTCCCGCAGTCTTCGGGGTTTGCTACACTCAGCCGATAACAAAACAGGCAGCCCATAGCGCTGCACCACCTAAATTTTCGATCAACGATAACACTCCATGCAAGACATTCAGTACGTAGGTGAACATCTTATTCCGGGGCATATTGGTCAAATGGCGATCATGCTAGGATTCTCTACGGCATTGCTCTCCACCATTGCTTACTTTTTTGCGACACAGCGCCGCGAACAGCCCGCTGAGGCAGCTAACTGGCTCCGTATCGGGAGGTTTTCCTTCCTTATTCATGGCATTGCCGTTTTCACGCTGATTGGCACCATGTTTTACGTGATGGTCAATCAGTATTATGAGTATCAGTATGTTCAGGCGCACGTCTCTGAAGATCTGCCTATGAAATACATCTTCTCAGCCTTCTGGGAAGGGCAGGAAGGCAGCTTTCTGCTCTGGATGTTCTGGCACATCGTGCTCGGCGGTGTCCTCATGGCTACTGGTAAGCGCTGGGAAGCCCCTACCCTCTCACTGTTATCTTCCGTACAGGTCTTTTTGGGTTCTATGATCCTCGGTATTTACATCGGGTTTGGAGACGACCCTATGCGGCTGGGCAGCAATCCTATGATGCTGCTCCGGGATATGGTCGATGCGCCGATTTTCCAGAGTGCCGACTACGTATCACAGATTACCGGCACCGGGCTCAATCCGCTGCTGCAAAACTACTGGATGACCATCCACCCGCCGACTTTGTTCCTCGGTTTTGCCTCTACCACCATCCCCTTTGCCTACGCCATAGCAGCTCTCTGGACCAACGACCACAAAGCCTGGCTGAAGCCTGCCCTGCGCTGGAGCTTGTTTAGCGGTGCCATTCTGGGTATCGGCATCCTGATGGGCGGTGCATGGGCCTATGAAGCCCTTAGCTTTGGTGGATACTGGGCCTGGGACCCGGTGGAAAACATGTCGCTGGTGCCCTGGCTTTTCCTCATTGCCGGCATTCATACCAACCTGATTGCCAATGCAACCGGACACTCCATCCGCAGTACGCATATTTTTTATGCCTTGACCTTTATCTTCATTCTGTACTCCACCTTCCTGACCCGGAGTGGGGTACTGGGCGATACCTCGGTGCATGCCTTTACGGAAATGGGGCTGGAAACCCAGCTGATTTTGCTAATTGGTTTTTACATCGCGCTGTCAGCAGTACTGATTGGCAAGCGATATAACAGCATACCTGCGCCTCAGAAAGAGGAAGCCACTGCCTCCCGGGAGTTTTGGATGTTTATCGGTTCGCTGGTATTGCTGTTCTCAGGCCTCATCATTTCGGCTTCCACTTCCCTGCCGGTGTACAACAAGATCATGACGTACTTTAACCCGGATTACATCGGCCGAGTCATCACTGATCCGGTGCCTCACTACAACAAATACCAAATCTGGATTGCCGTCTTCATCAGTTTGCTTTCCGGCATTAGCCAGTACCTGCGCTTCCGGGAGCCTAACTTTAGCAAGCAGCTTAAGAAATTTAGCATTCATACGGGTGCAGCCATCGGCATTTCTGCCTTGCTGACTTACCTGACGACACTTTGGATCGCCATGAATGCCTGGCAGTACACCGTTATGCTGTTCTTCGGTTGGTTTACCATCGTCGCTAATGTGGATTACCTGTTTACTGTAGCTAAAGCCCGGCTTAAGATGGCAGGCTCTGCGGTTTCTCACATTGGTTTCGGACTGATGATCATCGGTATCCTGGCCTCCGGGCTTAATCAGGAGGTGATTTCCAATAATACCTTTGTAATGGAGGGGCTCATCGAAGGGGCTACCGAAGATCAGCTGCGCAAAAACGTCATACTCTTCAAGGATTCACCTTTGATCATGGGCGATTACGAAGTGACCTATGTTTCTGATACCGTAAGCCAGTTCTCCCGTACCTTCAAAGTGAACTACAAGCGGCGGGATGCTTCCGGGGATGTGGTAGAGGAGTTCAACCTTTATCCAAATATTCTTTACGATAAATCCTTCACCAAGGTAGCAGCCTCCAATCCGTCGACTAAGCGTTATCTGAATCGAGATATTTTCACCCATATAGCTTCCCTGCCACGGGTGGAAATCGATATGGAATACCGCAAAAACCGGGAAGACAGCCTGAACTACAAGGTGTACGAAGCGCTGATCGGAGAGACAATCGCCTTTCAGGACACCGTGCCCATCCGCGATCAGGACACCTTCTTTGTGAAGCGCTTCCGTGCAGAGCTGGTCAGCATTGACCGCGACCCTTCCCATCCTGATTACACTAAGGAAGAAGGAGACCTGCCTATCGGGGCCACCATCCGTATTCAGCGCCTGGATGAAGACAGCGTATTCACTGTTCAGCCGGTGCTGGTCCTGCGGGGTCAAATGCTCTATAGCTATCCGGTACAGATCAATGATATTAGCTCCAAGGTGCGGCTGAGCGAAGGTATTTTTGATGCCGTATTTGGCCGGGAGGTCAATATGGAGTACCAGCCGTTCACCTTTAAGGAGGGAGACCAGATTACGTACAATGGGCACACCATTCAGTTTGCAGGTTTCAACAAGAATCCGGAACATGAAGCCTACGAGCCCCAAGAAGAAGACATTGCCGTAAGCGCAATGATCAGTGTACAGGGACAGGATGGGGAATCCTATATGGCACAACCGCTATACCTCATCCGCGGCAGCCGCCCCCTCAACCTGAAAGACGAGATCTCCGAGCTGGGGCTGCACTTCCGCTTCACCGGTATCAACCCACAGGAGGAAACCGTGGAGGTTATGATTGGGCAGGCGGAAACCGGAGGCGAGCACCCGATCCCATTCGAGGTGGCGACAGACTCCCTGCGTGCCGATTATATTGTGCTGGAGGCTATCGAATTCCCGGGCATCAACCTGTTTTGGCTGGGCTCAACGATGATGATGATTGGGCTGTTTATGAGCATGTTGGTGCGGATGCAGCAACGTCGGCAGGTAGCTTAAACAAAGAACCGCACGACGGTTAAGCGGGCGGAAGTTGGCAAGTGGTCCAGCTTCCGCCCGCTTTTTTTAAGACGGTGTTGGGAATTCGCTTTTGGAGCGAATGTAGTCAAATTTTATTCTGAACAAGTCTTTGATCCCGACATTCATCGTCGGGGGCACGATGAAGGAGCTTAGCCTGAGCTAAGCGACTGAAGAGCAACGAAGTGCAGGATAAAATTTGGCAAATGCAGCCCAAAAGGTGATATCCCAACACAGTCTAAAACTGCCCTCGACCATCCCCGTTCGTTCGATTGTAGGGAATGTTCAGGAAGTCCAGTGAGCCAGGCTTCACACGGATGTAAAAGCTGTAGGTGCCCCGGAGCGGCTGCCAGTTGGCGCCTGCTTCCCAGCAGTGGAGGTCACGCTGGAAGCCTACCGATGGATAAGTAATCCCTTTTCTTACAAAATCGTACCCAAAGTTACCGATATTGATAAACCAGTTGGGCGTCAACTGTATGCTGCCGCTGCAGTTGATGGTGTTTGTGGCGATGAAAAAGGTATCCCGCCCGTCCGGCATCCCCTCCCAGTTGAGGGAAAGGTTGTGGCTGATGCGGAAATTCTCGAACAGGCTTAGGAAGTCCTTTTCCTCTACCCGCTGCAAACCTCTTTCCTGCCTTTCCAGTTCTGCTTCTGCATCGTAAATTTCTTCTTCTTTCTCGCCCTGGAATAAGGCTCTGATCTTCCCAACGGTCAGGTTGGTATTGAAACGGGCTGTGGCCTGATCGAAACGCAATAAGCGGTTTTCGGTTTCCCAAAGCAGGTCGTCTACCCGCCGGCCATTCTCGTTGACCCGGTAGGGATCGAAAGTGGCGCGCAGGCCTACCGTAGTCATCCCTTTAAACATCCGCGTGGTCCCCGAAATATTGACCGGGCTCCACTTGAGAGAGTCTGCTGCAAAGTTATAGTTACCGGAAACGATGATGTTGTCAAAGAGCTTTAGTTTCTCCTCCGTGGAGTCCTTTTTGGAGAAGTACTTCGCTTCAAAAATATTGTTGAGGCTGTAGCCAATACTCATCTGCTGCCCGGCAGTGGAGGGGCTGCCAAAAATGCCACCCTGGAAGATAGAGTAGGTATCGAATTCATCCCGGGTATCGGGGTCTCTCACCTCCCGGAAATAGCCCAGGTCCGGGTTGGTGTAATCAGGCGTGTAGCCAAAGGAAATGCTGGGCTTCATCACATGGCGGATGCCCCGCAGCCAGCCCTGCCCGAAGCGCATGGTCCCAAAAATCTGTGTATTCAGGCTCACACTTGCGTTAAACTGCCGGTAAGCTTCAAAGCCGCCCACCTGCCGCTCAGTGATTTCACCGTAGGAAAGCGTGTCTACAAAATCTATGCCCCTATCTGAAATCGTGTCCAGCTCCAAAGCCGTAGGGTCAAAATCCCGGCGCAAGGTGCGCAGGTACCAGACCTCATCGTAGTTGACCGAAGGGTTGAGGTTGAAGTACTTAAGGACTTTAAAGGAAGTACCGAGGTTCGCCCGCTGTTGGACACCAAACTGGGCATTTTCAATTGTTTCCTGCGTAAAAAGCGTGGAGTCTTTAGCCTGAAACCGGTTGCGGGCCTCTGCATCGTAACGGAAAGTAATGGCTTCATACCACTTCTCAGGCCCGGTCCTGTTTTTGCGCTTGAACGGGTTAATAGCCTGTGTCTGAAACCTTACATTGGGGAAGCTGACTGTAACGTCGCCCGTATTAGAGTTTTGGTTGTGGTTGAAGGAAGCCGTCAGGTTGATAGGCTTGTCCCGCCAGTTTTTTCTAAAGTTTAGGTTGGACCGAAGCTGGTTTTCCAGTACCCGCTGATCGTTGAAGACCCGCTGCTGATAGTTGTTGCTTTGAATATTGATAGAACCACCAAAGTTGATCGTCGGGTGAGCGGACTGTGCCTGCTGATGGCTCCATTGAAAGATGAAGGACTTGGGCTGGGAAATGTTACCCTCTAAATCCTCGCTTCTTCGTACGTCGTAGCCGATATTGAAATTACCGTTGTACTTATAGCGCTTGTTGTAGTTGGAAAGCGCATTGACCCCCCAAGTCCCTTTAAGGTAAATATTTCCTGTGAGGGACAGATTGAAGTGGTCGCCCAGGGGGAAGTACCAGCCGATGCCTTCCAAACCAAAGCCCCACTGCGGGGAGTACTGGTAATCACGCGGGAACAGCAAGCCCGTTGACCGCCCCTGCGGTATCGGGAAAAAACCGAAGGGCAGCCAAACCGGCGTAGGCACGTTCATAATTTCCAGATTGGAAGGGCCCACCACAACGAGTTTATTGGGAATGACTTTCTGCTTGCGGCTGCGGATGCCAAAGTGAGGCTCCTCATGCGTACAGGTGGTAAAAATCGCATTGGAGCTGTACACCACGTTTTGGTCCTCCGCTGTGCTGTCCTGTGCTTCCTGCGTGACGAACTTCGACTTTTGCCCGCGGACCACCACATCATTCTGCGTGGTGACCACATCGTAGACCACCCCTTTTTTTGTCGAAAAATTGTAGCGCATACTATCTGCCGTAAAGCTCTGGCTGGCATCCGAGAACTCCGGCAAACCCGCCGGCCGCCCCAGGCTGTCGGGCATACCCGAAGCGGTCACGATGTTCGTCTTCCAGTCAAAAATGATATGGTCCGCTTTCAGGTTAATGGTGGTATAAGTCACTTCCGCTTCCCCGTACAAGTGCACCCGCTGATTGGCAATATCATAGACCATTGAATCGACAGCTGAGTATTGTACCGGAGCATCTAGAGAATCCTTGGAGAAAGAAATTTCGCGGGTTTCACGCTGGCGGGGCAACAAGGTATCCTTTGGTAGCGTATCTAAAGAGGTCCTTACCCGGTCGGTACTGAACGGCAAGGTATCCCCGGGCATGGCACGGGCTGCGCTGTCCACCTGCATCTGAGCCGATGGCGGCCGTTTATCCCGCTCATTTACAGGCTCCTGCGCCTGTAGATAAGGAAGGCTGCACAGCAGGAATACAATAATTATTAATAACTTTGTCTTCAAGGATACAATTCTAAGTTGTGCTTATGACGAAAGCGGTAACTTTTCTACCAACGCTGTTTCTACTCGCTTTGCCGTTTACCGGTACCGGGTTTAACTTTTCATTATCCTTTCCGGCACCAGCTATGGCTGAGGCTGCCTGCCATTCGGGCTCCGATCATTCGGGTTGCCCGGTGCACAGGCGCGGCAAAGTTATAAAACCTGCCAGATTATCGGAGGATTTCTCACAAGGGATACCACTTCCCTTTCCGGCTTTTCAAAAAGCCCTGGGCTTACCGCCCGATTATCGGATCAAAACCGTAGTCATTGACCCCGGTCATGGCGGGCACGACCCCGGCTGCCTGGGCGGGCACTCCCGGGAGAAACACCTGGCACTGGCCATTGGGCTGAAACTGGCTCAGGAGATGCGGATCCATTATCCGGACCTCAATGTGATTCTGACCCGCGACTCCGATGTTTTCATCCCACTCCATGAGCGCGCTGCGATTGCCAACCGCAACGATGCAGACTTATTCATCTCCATCCATTGCAATTATATGCCCGGCTCCTCGGCTACCCACGGGAGCGAGACTTACGTAATGGGCCTGCATACCGCAGAGCATAATCTTAAGGTGGCCAAGCGGGAGAACGCTGCGATCCTGCTGGAAGAAAATTATGAGGCCAACTACGATTATGACCCCAACTCTCCGGAAGGGCATATTATGCTCAATATGTTCCAGAGTGCCTACCTCGAGCAAAGTATTCTGTTTGCAGAAAAGGTGGAGGGACATTTTGCAAAAGCCAACCGCAAGAGCCGGGGTGTCAAGCAGGCCGGCTTCGTAGTCCTTAAGGAAACTACGATGCCGAGTGTGCTGGTGGAAACCGGTTTTCTTAGCAACCGTTCTGAGGAAGCTTATCTGATGACGCCACAGGGCCAGGCGGTGGTGGCCGGAGCGATGATCGCCGCCTTTGAAGATTACCGTCGGCACGTAGAAAACAGCCCGGAAGCTCAGCCTTTGGCAGCCGCGCCGGTTGCCGTCCCGGCACGTGTCTTACAGCAGGAAGAACAGTTCCAACCTGATCAAAAGCCTGACCCCAACCCGCCGCCCCTGTCTAAGGGCCGCTATCTCGTTGCTCGTTCACCAGAAGCGGCACCCAATTCTTACACGCCGCCAGCCGAGCCCACCCCTTCTGCCTATCAACGGAAGGGGGAAAGCGTTGAGGTTCGCCCCGAGCCTGCCATACAACCTCTGACCCCTCAGCCACAACATACTACTGAAAAGCACACAGGGCTCCGGGAAGTCACACTGGACGACCTGGGGATTAGCCTGCATGTTCAATTGGCCGCCTCTAAAGACCCATTAGATACCTCCCACCCAAAGTGGGACAATACCGGTTACCTGATCGAGGTGGTACGCGAAGGGGAATTTTTTAAATATCAGGCCAAAAACTTCACCTCCATTTACCACGCCACTCAGGCCAAACTATCACTGGAAAACCGCGGGTTCCCGGGTGCATTTATTGTGGCTTACCGCAATGGCGCACGCATTTCCATGGATGACGTACGGCAGGCTTTGGGCACACCTTAACCTTTGTAAGGGCTGGCAAGTGATGGAGCCGCTGGAGCAAACACTAACCGCTCCTGCTCTCCTGAAGAAGTAAACGGCCGAAAATTACCGTTTTAACCCAAAGGGCTATACCTTTGCGACGCTTAAACTAACACGACCATGTCAAACGAAGTAAAGGTAGGTCTTCTTGCTATTGTAGCCATTGCGGTCTCTTACTGGGGCTACAAATTCATTATGGGCAAAAATGTATTGCTTAAATCCAACACCTATAAAGTCTATTACCCTAAAGTGGACCGCATGCAGGTAGGCACGCAGGTGTTTATCAATGGTGTCCCAGTGGGCAGCGTAGCCAAAGTGGGCCTGCTTAACGACGTAGACCGCACCGTGGAGGTCGTCCTGGACCTGGAGCCTGGCATGACGATCCCTAAAGACACCCGTGCAGTAATTGTAGCGACGGGATTTATGGGCGGCAAGGCTGTCAAGCTGATGTACGACAAACCCTGCTCCGGTGATGATTGCGCAGAACCTGGCGATACCCTGGAAGGGGAATTTCGAGGTCTGCTGGACTCAATGGTCGGAGAAGAAGCCGTTGGCGATTACGCCGCCATCCTTCAAAAAAGCCTTCAAAAAGTCATCGATACGCTCAACTACGCCCTGCTCAGCGAAGAAAGCCAATCGCCCATTGCCAATACCATGCGCAACCTGGACGCAACCATGGCGAACCTCAACTCTTCCACTGCTCAGCTCGACCAACTCATGCGGCGGTCATCCGGCAATATCTCGAGTTCTTTAAAGAATGTCGAATCTATCACCGGGAACCTCGAAAAGAACAATGCCAGAATCGCCGCAATCATCGCTAATGCAGATAGCCTGAGCAGCCAGTTGGTGGCTGCCGACCTGCAGAAAACCGTCAACGAGATCAATGCTTCTATTCAGGAGCTGAAAGGAACGCTTGAGAATGCTAACCAGGCCATCGCCGGCATTTCCGGCCTGGTCGATGGTATTAAAGAAGGTGAAGGGACGCTGGGGCAACTCATGAAGGATGAGGCTTTGTACCGCAACCTCTCCAACCTCACCCGCGAAGCGGATTCACTGGTTACCGATTTCCAGGACCGCCCCTACCGGTACATGCCGCTTAAGAGCCGTCGGAGAGTGGAACGTTATGACCGTCAGGACGCTCAAGAGGCTGGGAATTAAGATAACGCCCAAAGTGATACATCACCCAGAGATGTGCGAGTGCCTGCGTCAGGTTGTAAACCAGCCAGGGCAGGCGCGGCACAAACTCATGAATCGCCGCAATAACGTACCGGCCACCCAGCACACTGCGAAACTCCAGCCAGCCATGGTCCCGGCGCTTCACCAATTGACCGCCGACAATATAAAATAGCTGCCGATTGGCATCGCTGCGGTCCGGGATAAACTTCAAGTGCAGCAGCTCAAACCCTCCAATGCGAAATACCGTAGTCTGCCCCCGGTGGTCGGCTTTCAGAAGATACCGAAAGTGCCGGGGAAGCCAGGTCTGATAACGTTTAGCCACCCAGATGGCTGAATGATCGCCAGGATTGGGCAGGCGCTGAACACTTCTTACCGTATTTTTTTCTTCCCTGCGCTGCTGCTCGTCTGCTAAGGGTAAAGCAGGCACTTGTTTCTGCTGTTGAAGTGCTTGCCTCGCTGCCTCTTCGAAATGCTGGGTGGGCGGCACCTCTTCCATCAACTGATTGGGCTTTCCTTTGAGGTCCCAGCGCAACGTGGCGATCAGCGGAGAAACCATGGTCGGGCTCAGTCCGGAAAATAAAGCCACCCATAGGCGGGAAAGCCCCGGCAGATTGAAAGGCAGGGCGTAAATCCAACGTTTCCTTCCCTTTAGTTTCGCCAGCCGTTTGAGCATATCATAATAAGTGGTCACCCCTTTCCCTACGATATCATACTCTGCATTAAAATAGTCGGAATTGCCCAAAACGGCGTCAATAACCCTCAGGGTGTCGTCCAATCCTATGGGCTGTGTTTGGGAGCACGTCCACTTGGGGCACAACATTAACGGCAATCGATCAACAAGGCGGTCCAGGATTTTGAAGGAAGTCCCTCCCGGCCCCACGATGATGCCCGCTCTCAGGGTAGTCAGGGGCACAGATGTACTTTCCAGGGTTCTTTCCACTTCGGCACGGCTTCTCAGCGGGCGCGCATCCGGCAATTCCCCCTCCGGCAGTATACCGCTCAGGAAAACAATCTGCTGTACGGCATTGAGCTCCGCTGCCCGGACGAAGTTGTCCGCCAGCAGTAAATCCGTATTGTCGAAGGAGCCTTGGTTGAGGCGGGTGGAAGGGCGCATAGAATGCACCAGATACAAAGCAAAATTTGCACCTTTGAGCGCTTCGCGGCTGGCAGAAAGGGAGTAAAGGTCAACCTGCCGCCATTCTACGTTAGGGTCCGCTTTTTCCGGGGACATGGTTTTGCGGCTTAGCGCGATAAACCGGTATTTATGCCGGTATCGGTCCATAAACCAGCGACCAATAAAACCAGTGGCTCCAGCAATAGCGACGGTAGGTTTCATATTCACCAAACGGAGAAGCTACCAGAAGGTTCGCTATTCTTCCGACTGGAAAGGCAAAGCTGGCAAAGCGTCGTTGCAAAGCCCCTTCAGCTCACGGGTTGTTTTCTTCAGGCGGGGGTGAACGAGATCAGGGGCAATGTCCAGCAGAGGGGCCAGTACGAAGTTGCGCTCCTGCAAATGTGGGTGAGGAAGAGTCAGCTGATCACTCTCCCAAATGATGTCATCGTAGTACAAAATATCAATATCAATCAGCCGTTGCCCCCATTTTTGAATCCTTACCCGGCCCATTTCAAGTTCGATCTCCAGGACTGTATTCAACAACCCAATAGGGTCAAGGGCCGTTTCCAGTTCCAGCGCCTGATTGAGAAAATCCGGTTGGTCCCGGACACCCCAGGCGGCTGTCTCGAAAATCCGGGAAGACTGAAGGAGGGGTCCCACGGTTTCCTCAAGCGCGGATGCCGCTTGTTTGAGGTTCCTGAGCCTGTCGCCCTGATTGCTGCCGGTATGTAAAAAGACCCGTTTCATATGGGTGCGAAGGTAAAGTTTTATTCTGATACCAAGGATTACCTCCCTCGCAAGTTGCATTTACAGACCGATCGGTTTATTTTTGTGGCAACTATACTAAAACTCATGTCAAAATCAGACCGTACACGCCAGCAAATTATCGAAAAAGCCGCTGCACTATTTAATCAGCGCGGGTTCGCAGGCACCTCAATGGGCGACATCATAAAAGCGACCGGATTGTCTAAGGGTGGCGTTTACGGTAATTTTTCCAGTAAGGAGGATATTGCTGTGGCTGCTTTTCAGCATGCAGTAGACCAAGTGCACCAGCAAGTCCGTGCCCGGACCCGCGTCATAGAACACCCCATTGACAAACTTAAAGCTGTTGTCTACTTTTACAAAGAGCATGCCGCCCAGCCGCCTATTGCAGGCGGTTGCCCGATCCAAAACACGGCCATTGAGGCAGATGACGGCAATCTGCTCCTCAGGGAACATGCCATTAAAGCTGTAGGGATTTGGCACGACCGAATAGTGACCACCCTGAAAAACGGCCAGGAAAAGAAGCAGGTCCATCCTGACATATCTCCCGAAGACTTCGCCACCCAGTTTATTGCCACCCTGGAGGGCGGGATCATGCTGGCCCAACTGCATAAGGAAGATCGGTATTTCAACCCGGTAGCCCAGTTGCTGTTACAAATGATTGAACAACTCCAACCCTAAATCCTCGAATATATGCCCATCACAAAAGATATTCGCTACCTCTCCTCTGACTATCAGGACCCTTCGCCGGAACAGCCGGTCCGCTATCCGCCGGTTTTAAAGGTTATCCGGTTTATGTTTGGCCTTTTTGGGTATATATTCCCCAAAGCCATGGCCAGGCTGGCGTACCGTTTTTTCTCCACGCCCCGGATCCGCGCCCGGCACAAAACCAGTGATGCCCTGCTCGAAAGCGCCCGCTTGTTTGAGTTTATGTACGGCAGGCAACTGCTCAAAGGGTACGAATGGGGTTACGGAGGCCGGACCATACTTCTGGTACATGGCTGGGAATCCCGGGGCACAGCGCTGCGGACTTTTGTACCTCCACTGGTCGAAAAAGGATACCGTGTGGTCGCATTCGATGGCCCTGCTCATGGTAATTCTGATGGAAAGCGGACCAACCTCCCCCACTTTGGAGGGGCCGTACGGGCCATTATCAATCAGATCGGTGGGGTACACGGCATCATCACTCATTCCTTCGGAGGTGCCTCCACGGCTTTTGCCCTTTCCAACCTCGATCCTTCCATCAGGGTCGAAAAGCTGGTACTAATAGGCGTACCAGACAAAATGGAAAAGGTACTGAACAACGCTATGGAAACGCTAAATGTCCCACCCCCTGCTGCCCGGGAATTCATCCGCTTTATTGAGCAAAAAGTGAAGTTCCCTCTTCACTATGCGGACACTTCCAATGCGAATATTTCCAAAAGCGTAGGTAAAGTTCTGATTGTCCATGATGAAACAGACGCTATTGTTTCTATCGAGGAAGCCCGCTCCGTTTTTGAGGCATGGGACAACGCCAGTCTGCTCATTGCCAATGGTTACGGGCACTACCGGCTGATGAAGAATCCTGACCTGATCCGCGAAGTGGCTGACTTCATTCATGCCCGCCCCTGACCACAGATTTATGTTGACCATCCGACCGATAAAGAAATGGGAGGGCTGTAGTTTCAAATTTTGATTATTTTTAGCCAAGTTCAAGCCTGATTTAGGCTCGAAAAACAAACATTAACTTGGCAAGCATGAGAATACTTTCCACACTCACTCTACTACTGTTATTGCAATTTGCCCTCTCTGCCCAACCCGTCAATGATGACTGTGATGGTTTAATCGCACTTGGCGCACTTCCGGCCTGTAATGATGATATTTATGACAATATTAATGCGACACCTTCCAACATAGGGTCAGAAAATATCCCCTCCTGCTTCAATGGGGGCAGTGTCGACCGCGACGTCTGGTTCTCTTTTACCACAACGGATGATATTATTGATGTCACGGTGACTTTGCAGGGAGCCACAGATGGCCCAAACGGCAGTATCCTGAACCCACAGATCAACATCTACAGGGGCGAGTGTATGTTTGATGGCCTAGCTGACCTGAGTTTTTGTTCTTCCGCTGCGGATGGAGAAGCAACAGCACAGGTAGACATCATCGGGCTAACCCCGAATACGACCTATTTTATACGGGTCAATGACTACTCTCCCACCGGTACGCCGAATGCGGGAGACTTCCGTCTTTGTGTGGAAGAATACGTCCCCGCCATTAATATCGGTGATGAGACGTTCACCTCCGCCTGTTTTGGTACGCTTTATGATTCCGGAGGACCGGATGCGGACTACAGCAATGGCGAGAACGCTACTTTCACGATTACGCCTTCCACGCTGTTTGAATGTCTGGAAATTCAGATACAGGATTTCCAACTCGAGAATACTTTTGACTTCCTGAATATTTACGCCGGCCCTAATGCCGGTGGTACGCTACTGGGCAGCTATACAGGCGGCAATACGGACCCCATTACCATACAAACCTCAGAACCTTCCGTGACTATAGAGTTTACTTCTGATGGATCGGCTACAGCTCCCGGTTTCGAGCTCACCTGGAACTGTAGCCCCCTGGCCTGTAGCGGTTCTTCTGTTGACAATCCCACTGTGATCAGTGGCTTACCATTTGAAGGCAGTGGCTTCACGACCTGTGGTGAGGCAGGTACTATTGCGGAAACGCCCTGTGGCCCCACGCCATTCCTCAATGGGCCAGACGTTGTGTTTTCCTATACTACTGATGGTGGCTTCTGTGCAGATGTGATCGTCAGTGGTGCAGACGCGGGTACCGGTGTCCTGATTTTGAATGGCCCTCCTCTTGATCCTGCTACAGAATGCGTAGGCCTTGGTGGCGGTGGCAGTGCCTTCGGGACTAATTTTGAATCGCCCGGCACTTACTACATTATCGTAGCCAATGGCACAGGTTGCACGGAGTTTGACCTCTCCATCACAGAGGCCGAGTGCAACTTGCAGCCCTCTCTGCTCAATGCATTGTGCAATCCGCTCAACGGCTGTATTCCTCCGGATAACCTCCCCTCTGTCTTCACTTTTAATCAGGGTTTTGAAGACATCGCCTTCAACCCGGGCCTGAATGACGGTTGCTGGTTCAATACCGGCTCCGCTGACCCTAATTATTATTGGTTTACGATAGAAGCGCAGTCAGCAGGTCCCTTTGGCTTCACGGTGGAAGCGGCCAACTTGCCTGCGGAAGACTCAGATATTGACTTTCAGGTCTGGGGCCCATTGGACAAGGATGAAGTATGCAGCGACCCGCAGGCTATTGTGGAATTCGTAGAGAACAATCAACCCATCCGGTCTTCCTATGCCGGTGGTGCCGATCCTACCGGACTGGCCAGTATCCACCCTGTGACTGGAATAGAAGTAATTGACGAATTGGACTGTGCGCCAGACCCTAATGGCAACGTTGATGACTTCGCTGCTGTCATTAACTGCCAGCCTGGTGAAGTATACGCGGTACTCATTAATGACTGGGGAGACAATATCCAAAGTGGGGCGATTTCAGTAGACTGGTCTGCTTCTGACCCGGACGTGCTTGCCCCAACCCCTGTGGAGCTGCTCAATACCGACACCGCGATCTGTCAGGGCGAGAGCGTGCAGTTACTCCTGGAAACCTCCGTCAACAACATCACCTGGCTTAAAGACACTACTACGCTGTCCTGTGATGACTGCCCGGACCCATTGGCCACGCCTACCGAGACAACAGAATATGTGGGCCTGGTGGATGCCGTTTGCTATCAGGACACGGTGAGTGTACTGGTGCAGGTTTATGATCTTGACGCTGGCCCTGACGTAACCGTTTGCCGAAATGAAGAAATTCAAATAGTAGCGGGCAGTAATTTTCTGAATGCCACCTATGAGTGGGTGCCCCCCACCGGGCTGAGCCTCAGCTGCACCGAATGCCCCGACCCGTTTATCATAGCAGAGGCCGCCGGGACCTACACCCTTCCTGTAACCTTGTTTGCAGACAATTGCACCCTGGAAGATGCGGTCACCATTACGGTATTGGATGCGGAGGCTCCGGTCATTGCTATTTCACCTGACCTGGACATTTGCCTTGGAGAAACCGTTTCCGTAGGTGGAGCCGCCACACCGGGCGTAGACTATACCTGGAATGCCACGCCTGGAGGGTTCACCTCAACGGAGGCAGACCCATCAGTCACGCCAGATACGACCACCACTTATTTCGTCAGTGCACAAAACCAGGAGTGCCCGGTACCTTCGCTAGACAGCGTAACGGTCAGTGTTTCCATTCCACCGGTAATTCTGTTGAGCAACGACACCGCTGTTTGTCAGGGTGACCCCCTGGTTTTGAGTACCCTGGCACCGGAGCCGGGTGTCGTATACAACTGGGCAGGTCCGGAGAGTATTGAAGACCCCACTGATCTCAATACGGTTATCTTCCCGCAAAGCGAAGGGACTTACACCCTGACCGCGGTGCGTGGTGCCTGTGAAGAAACCGCTTCAACAGATGTAGAGATTACGCCAATTAGTATTGATATTCTTGCAGAAGACACCCTTAGGATTTGCCGGGGGGAAGTTGAGCTGGAATTCATGACAAACATCGTACCGACTTCGGAAACACCGGTTTGGACGGCCTCCACCCCTGGTTTTGATACCCTTGTGGCGCCTGCAATAACCGTAAGCCCCCAAACAGCCACTACCTACTACGCTGAAGTAGCGGTAGGCAGCACCTGCTTCCGCAAAGACTCTGTTTATGTGGTTGTGGACAGTCTGCCAGCTGCTGGCCTGGGTATTATGCCTTTGGATACGACCGTGTGCGAAGGCGAAATACTGGTACTGCAATCGCCCTTGTATGAACCCTCAGATTTCTCAGGAATAACCTTCGAGTGGGGGCCCGAAACCGGTCAGGAATCTCCCGATTCCCTTTACAACCTCGTCATCACAGGAGTAGATACCGTAGAATATTTCAGAGTAACCCAAAATGGCGTTTGTACGGATACGTCTTTTGCGCAAGTCAATGTAAACGCAACACCGACAATCACCATCACCCCCTCTGACACGTCAATTTGCAATGGCAACAGCGTCGATTTCCAGGCTACTATAAGCGATAACGCCACTTCCTTTGAGTGGACCGGCGGGACTGAACAACTCAGCTGTACGGACTGCCTGAACCCCTCAAGCAGTAACCTCTCACAAAGTACCACCTTCACACTTGAAGCATCCGTGGGCGATTGCCCAACGGAGGTGAGTGCGAATGTGAACGTGCTGCAGCCACCACCCTACGAACTGGAAGCTTCGCCCATCATCTGCGAAGGAGAAAGCATCCAACTCATTTTCAATACCGATCCGGGCTACAACTACACCTGGACCGCTACAGACCCGGACTTTGGCACAATTGAAGATGGCGCACTCACTGTAACGCCGGACACCACCACCACTTACTTCCTTGTGGCCGGCGATGGCATCTGCCCGGATGTGGAAGATCAGGTGCAGGTGCGCGTGGTACAGGCCGCAGAGATCAATGCAGTCAATGTTTCGCCTACTGACCTTTGCTCTAACGAAGAAGTGACCTTCAGCGTAGATATCGACAATGCCATTGCTGAAGACCGGTACGAATGGCTAGACCCGAACGGCAACGAGCTGGCTACCGGGCAAAGTGGCACTTTCGAGCCCACCGTATCCGGTACCTATACCCTGATTTACATTAGTGCGGCGGAGTGTGGCACCCTAACGGAAACTTTTGACCTGACGGTCTCCCCCGCCCCAACTGTGGAACTAGCCAACGATACCACTATCTGTTTGGGCGAGTCCGTGCAGCTCAACTTCGCAGAAGATGAGAATACGACCTACACCTGGACGTCTACGGACCCACTGTTCAGTGATTTCAATAATCCTCAACCAGTGGTCAGCCCAACGGAGACCGCAACCTACACCCTAACGGCAAGCAATGGCGTATGCGATGACTTTGTGGGCTCCGTTACGGTGGAAGTCATTGGCAACATCCTGCTGG
>NZ_JALEGS010000103.1 GCF_022763345.1 Phaeodactylibacter sp. | reverse complement strand
GCATTAAGCGGGTGTTTATTTCATCAGTCGCTCCGCTCGTGTCCCACAACCGCCCAATTCAAATGCAGTAAGTCTTTTATGGTTGGATTAGGTTGAGTATTAAGCGGGTGTTTATTTTATCAGTCGCTCCGCTCGTGTTCCACAACCGGCTAATTCAAATGTAGTAAGTCGTTTATGGTTTGATTAGCCTTAGCATTAGGCGGGTGTTTTCCACAACCGCCTAATTTAAAAATCACTTCCGAAACCGGATCTCCACCCGCCGGTTCTGCGCCCGGCCCTCAGCCGTGGCGTTGTCCTCAAGAGGCTGCTCCGGGCCGTAGCCGGTAGCTTCCACCTGAGCAGGGGTACAGCCTTGTTGCAACAGGTAAGCTCTAGCGGCATCCGCCCGCCGTTGCGAAAGGGCTTTGTTGTATTCCGCTCCGCCCTGATTATCGGTATGGCCGGCAATTTCCACCGTGAGGTCGTAATCCTGCACGAGTTGGGCAAGCCGGTTGAGCTCGGGGTGGGAAGCGGGGTCAATGGTGTGGCTGTCGGTCTCGAAAAAGAGGTTTTTGAGGGGCAGGGAGAGCCCGGCTTCCCGGGCTTCGGGAATGCTGGGCACGGTTATATTTTCCTTTCTTTCCAGCTTGCCTGTTGCCTGCCGCAGATCAATATGGTTGCCGATCGGGTAGAGCCCTTCGCCCTCTACGGTGTAGCTGTAGCGCTGCCCCACCGGCAGGGTGATGAAGTACTGCCCGGTCTGTGGGTCGGGGTGCACCCTGGCGACTTCTTCCCCGGTTTCGAGGTCATTGACGATAAGCAGGGCATCCGCTGGTGCGCCGGACTGCCGGGTGAGGGTGCCGGTAACGGTGGCGACCGGTATGGGGCGGTGGGCTTCCGGTACGCCAATTTCATACAGCTCTTCTTTCCAGCCGGGTTCAAAACCGGAGAAATAGGCGGTGCGCCCATCCGTGCTGATGCGATAGCCCCAGTCGTAGCCAGGGCCGTTGATGTCTTTGCCCAGATTGACGGGTGGGGTCCATTCGGTCCAGCCATCGCCAATCCGGCGGGTGACGAAAACATCGAGTTCCCCAAAACCGCCGTGCCCGTCGGAGCTAAAGTAGAGGGTGCGCTGATCAGGATGGAGGAAAGGGCTGCGGTCTTCAAAAGGGGTGTTGAGGGTAGTACCCAGATTGATGGGCGGCCCCCACTGCCCGTCGCCCTGCCGGTAAGCGACAAATAAGTCGATGTTGTCTTCATTGCGCGCACCGATACAATCGATGGAGCGGGCGGCGAAGATCACTGCTTCCCCATCGGCGGCAATGGCCGACATGCCCTGCCAGTCGGGGCGGCGGTCTTCCGGGAAGAAGGGCACCGAGGGCGACCACCCCTCAACCGTACGCTCGGTATATTCCACCACGCCACCATCGTACATCAGTAGAGTGTTGCCATCGGGGGAGATGTTGAGGGGCGCTTCGTGGCTGCTTTTGGTGTTGAGGGCAGCGATGGGCTCCGGGTATTTCCAACCCGTTGGGGTGCGGTCCGCAAAGTAGATGTCTTCGTCCCCGTCGCGGTTGCGGCAAAAGTACATCCGCTGCCCGTCGGCGCTGAGCACAGGGGCGTATTCCCCATCAATGGAGTTGAGGGTGTCGCCCAGGCTGCGGGGCGCAATGCCTTCGGAGGGTGCGCGGAGGATTTGCTGCAACTGCTGAATGCGCTCGTCCTTTTCGCCAAAGTAGCCGGCAAACTGTTCGACTTTGGCCAGGGCACGGTCCCAGTTTTGAGCTTCTACATCCCGGGCAATGTATTGTTGCAGGGCGAAGTAGGCTTTTTGGGTGGGGGCGCCAAGCTCGATGTAACGCTCAAAGGCATCCTTCCGGTCGTCCGTAAAACCGAGGTCAAGGTCAGGGGCGAGCTGGGCAACGGTGATGGCTCGTTTCAGGTTGAAGCTATCGGAATAGAAGGGATAGCGGTTCTGGAACCCAAGCAGGTCGCCCCAGTCGCCGGTGAAGTAGTGGTACAGGTAGATGACCCGAACGGTCTTGGGCAGGTCGCGGTGGTCGGCCTCGCGGAGGATGTTTTCGGTTTTGGTAATCAGCGGGAAGGCCGAAAGTGCCCGGCTGATGGGGGCATCGAGCAGGGCAGCGGCATCGGGGAAATCGCTGAGCAACCGGAAGAGGTCGTTGAGGTTGGTGCTGTCCTGAGTAGTGAAGAAGGCTTCGAATACGGCGCGTTCCAGTTGAGGCTGCAGGGAGGGCAGGTATTCTTTGAGCTGAGGGGCGAAGGTCTCGGCAAACGCCTTCAGGCTGTCGTACTGGCTCCGTGCCTGCAACTCTTTGAAGCGGAGTTCCAAAAAGTTCTTCGTGCCCTCTGTTCGCAGTTCGTGGGAAAGCCGGCCGTAGTTGTCGAGGTAATAGGCTATTCCTGCGCTGCTGCCTTTGGCCTGATAGTACTTTAGGCCCTCTTCCCGTATGTCCTGCTTCAACTGATTGACCCGCTGCTCATCGTACCCCAGTTGCCCGGCTTTGCGCAGTTCCCGGTTGCTGAGCTTGCGGTACTGCCGTTGCCCTTCCCGCAGGTAATGGTAGGCGGAGTCGGGCTGATAGCAGGGGCATTCCGGGTTAAGGTGTTGACGGGCGAGCTGAATGTAGGCCCAGGCCCGCTCTTCCGGCGCGGCATCCGGTGCAGACAGCTGTTGCTGCAGGTCTTGGGTTTCGGGCAGGCCGGATTGGGCAAAGGCCAGAACAGGCAATATCAAAAGGATTAGGGCAGTCAGTCGCATGTAAGGCAAGTCTTGCTGATGAAAAAGTATACTCAGTAAACGCTTTTCTGCTCTTTTTACTTTCTCTGTGGCCGAAATATTACGGATTTTCCCGGTAGCCTTAGATTTCTTACCTTCGGCAGCAATGAGCAGACAAAAGAAATTCCGGGCTTTTGATGGGGTGTTCACGCCCTCCATTTTGACCATCCTTGGTGTGATCATGTACATGCGGATGGGTTGGGTGGTTGGTAATGCCGGGCTTTGGGGCTCGATTATTATTGTGGTCATTGCGCATGTGATCTCCTTTAGCACGGGCCTGAGCATTTCTTCCATTGCTACGGATAAGAAAGTTGGCGCGGGCGGGGTGTACTACGTATTGTCGCGCAGCCTGGGGCTGCCCATTGGTGGGGCGATTGGCCTGACGCTGTTTGTGGGCACGGCTTTGAGCATTGCGCTATACCTGGTGGGCTTTGCCGAGAGCTTCAATGCTTTCCTGGGGCTGAGTACCGATATTAATGGCATGCGGAGCACCGGGAGTTTATTCCTCTTCCTCCTGATGGTGCTGGCTTTTATTAGCACCTCTGTCGCCATCAAAACGCAGTTTTTTATCCTGGCGGCTATTGTCGCTTCCCTGGTGGTGATTTTCATGGGCGGCAGCCCGGCCGAGGCTGCCATTCCGGAAACGCTGGTTAGCGAAACGGTGCCTATGGAAACGGTTTTTGCCATCTTTTTCCCCGCGGTGACCGGCTTCACGGCAGGTATTGCGATGTCGGGAGATTTGGCGGACCCCAAGCGGGATATTCCGGCAGGGACCATTGCCGCGATTATCGTGGGTTTTGTGGTGTACCTCGCGCTGGCCATTTTCCTTTACAGTAAGGTAGACCTGGAGGTCCTCCGGTCGGATTACAACATCCTCCGCAAAATCTCGATCTGGGGCCCGGCGGTGATTGCGGGTATCTGGGGCGCGACGCTGTCTTCTGCTATTGGCGGCATTTTGGGCGCTCCACGGATTTTGCAGGCCATGTCGCTGGACCGGATTACGCCCCGCATTTTTGCCAAAGGCGCCGGGGCGGCCAATGAGCCCCGCAACGGGCTTATCCTCACCATCCTGATTGCAGAGGGCGGTATTCTGATCGGGGAATTGGACCTCATTGCCCGTATCGTCTCCATGTTTTACCTGGCGGCCTATGGTTTTATCAACATTGCCTTTTTTCTGGAAAGCTGGGCCAGTTCCGACTTCAAGCCCTCCTTTCGCGTAAGCAAATGGATTGGGCTGGTGGGCTTCATGGCGACCTTCGCGGTCATGTTTAAGCTGGATATGCTGGCTATGGTGGCGGCGTTGGTGGTGATTGGGGGTGTCTTTCTATGGCTGCAGCGCCGGCAGGTGAGCCTGGGCACGGGTGATGTCTGGCAGAGTGTCTGGTCGACGGTGGTCAAATCGGGGCTCAAGCGCATGGAGGTTACCGAAGACCACAAACGCAACTGGAAGCCCAACATCATGCTCTTTAGCGGCAGTTCTGAGCAGCGCCCCCATTTGATCGAGTTTGGGAAGACGCTGGCTGGTCAGGTGGGGATGGTAACCAACTTCGACCTGGTGGAAAACCGGCAGTCTAAGGTGCTCTTCCCCAAACACAAACAGAAAGTCAACGATGACCTCTTGCAAAAGTACGGTGTGTTTGGGCGGCGTATTGAGGTCAGCAACGTGTACAAAGGCATTGAGACGATAGCTACTACTTTTGGTTTTTCCGGGCTGGAGCCGAATACCGTGCTCATGGGCTGGGCCAAGAATACGCAGGACCCCATCTGGTTTGCCCAAATGACCGAGCGGCTGATCGACCTGGACTACAACGTGCTTTACCTGGACTACGACAAGCGCTGGGGCTTCCGCAAACGGGCACAAATTGACATGTGGTGGCGGGGCATCAGCAATAATGCCGAGCTAATGCTGCACCTGGCGCGCTTCATCGGCGCCTCCAACGAATGGCGCAATGCCCGCGTCCGGGTGCTGCTGGTCAATGATTTTAATGTGGACCGGCGCATGATTGAGAAGCGTATTCAGGCGCTGCTGGATGAGTTTCGCGTGGAAGCCGAGATCAAGGTCATAAATAACGCACTGGACCGCACTCCTTTTTACGACTTGATGAAGACGATGTCGGCGGAGGCGGATTTGATCTTCATCGGCATTCCTAACATTCAGACCGGGACGGAAGCCACTTTCGTGAAGCAGACCAACGAACTGGTAGGGCTCATTGGCACTACGCTGTTGGTCAAAGCATCGTCTACTTTCGAGACGACTGAGCTGGGGCTCAAGGACCTGGAGCAAAAGCAAATCTTTGAGCCCGGAAAGAGCCAGGCACTCGACGACCTGCAAATGCCCGAAGAGCGTCAGCTGGCGGAGGTGGTGCAGGCATTGGATGCAGGCTTGGAAAAGGCAATGGATCAGCTATCTGCCCGGGCGCTGGCGGTGGTACAGCAGCACTATCAGCAATGGGTGACAGATCAGGAATCTGCTTTTAGGGCTTTGCTGGATTCGGCAGCGGAGCACGAAACCCTTTCCATGCCTATGCTGGTCAGCCATTTGGAGGAGCTTCGCGGCCGTTCCGCTGCTTTCCGGCAACAGGAACTGGACAGCCTGTCGCAGTTGCTCGCAGAAGCACTGGAGCAGTATTTGACTTCCTGTGAGCAGGTATTAGAAGCTCTACCACAGCGTGTGGAACTGCAAAATGGTTCCGGGCGTACAAAAAAGGTCAGGCTGAAGCGGCCCGTTTTAAAATGGGCCCGCCGCCGGAATCAAATGGCCCTGCAGGAAGTCTTGCTCGATTTTGGGCAGCTGAATGCCCGCCTGATGCTGGCTAGCCGCCAATTGGCCCGCAAACTTCACCAACAGCTGGAGCCTAAAAGCAACCGGCCACTGACCGTGTTGTTGGAAGACGCCACCGCTCAGCTGGAAGAAGGCTTTGAACAACTCCGGCAGCAGGTGGATGGCATGGTCGCGAAACCGCTGATCAGGCTCCGCAACGAAGACCGCGCGCTTTGCAATGCCCTTAGCCGTCAGGAAAAGCCTGCTGATCTGAGCAAATGGCTAAAGCAGGAAAAACAAAAGTGGGGCAGAAAACCCGCCAAAGCAGCTGCGCAGGATATTGAAGCCTTCAGTGCGGCCTGGAAAAACAATCAGCAGTTGTTCCACCGCAATTTTGAAGTCAATCAGCAACTGACGCATGCGGCGCTGTTGTTGCGCTCCGGCAAAAACGATGCCCTGGACGCCCTGAGCGAAGTCTACGTGGGCGGTCTGACTGCACAAATGGAAAGCCTCAGGCAAGCCTGCCACACTTTAAAAACCCAATTGGAGCATGGTGCCACCGAGGCGCTGACGATGGCCCCCTTTCAGCGCGATGAAGAAGATATGGACAATACGGAATCTGTACTCTGGCACTTTATGGAGCAAACCGGCCGCATTACCTCGCCGCTTCCCGTTGAAGTGGAGCTTATGGATCAGGCCACGCGCCGGGATTTCAGGGCATTGCAGACTAAAGGGCAGCCACCCCTGAAATTGTCCCTGCTGGAAATTGCCGATTACCTGGTCGATACGCAGTTTTCCCAAATACTGGAGAATGAGCTCACCCTCCTGAGGCAGCAGCTGAACCCCCTTAGCGGGCAGATTTTCAATATCGGAAGTTTGCTCCACTACGGTGTGGATGCCGCGGAGGATGCCGAAAGCTATGAAGCCCTTTCCAGTATTCTGAATAAATCGGAGAAGCAACTGGCAGAACTGGGGCAGGAAGTGGCAGACGTATTCACGGCATTTCAGGCAGAACTGGACGAACAATTTGAAGCTACGGAATCAGCGCTGACGATTGACCACATCATTGCGCAGGCAGCGGCGCTGTCTCAGTACGTACGTAAGGAAAGCCGGCGCCGCGGTATTGTTGCCTGGCGCCGCAAGCTGGAAGAGCGCGTCACGATGCAGTGGGACCGGCTGCGGGACTATGCTGCTCAAAAGCAGGAAGATGTGGCACAGGCGGCCATGGAGCGCCGGGAGCAGGCGCTGCGCAGTGACCGGGACCGGCTACGGGTGTTTGCTAAAGCCGTTGGGCCGGTTCAGGCTGTGCGCGAAGCTTATCCTTATTATTACCGGCAGTTGTTCTCGGGCAAGCATCTCAATTTGCGGACCCGTTCAGAAAGCCGGGATGCAGCGTTGTTGCAGGTGCAGGAAGCCTTGCAAGACCGAAAAGAAGGGCCCGGTGGCGGCATATTGATTACCGGGGAAGCCCTGAGTGGCAAGAGCTACTTTTTGGAGTACGCTACGCGGCAGATTTTTGGGGGCAGTTACCTGAAAGTCATCCCTCCTCAGGGCGGTGCCACCTCTCCGAGAGCCTTACAAAAAGCCTTTGAGCAGGCGACAGGGAAAAGAGGGGCGCTATCGGCTTTATTGGAAGAAAGCCCGGGCGGCACCGTGTTTTTGCTCGAAGATATTGAGCTGTGGTGGCAGCGCGGGGCAGATCAGGGGCAGGCCTTCGGGCAATTGCTGGAAGCGGTGCAGGCATTTGGGAAGCGGCATGTTTTCCTGTTGAGTTGCAACCTGAATACCTTGCAGGTGCTTCGGGCACAGAGCCCGGTGGATGAAACTATGATTGCCACAGTCCTCCTCCGGCCATTGTCGCTTCAGCATTTGCGCGCGGCGGTTTGGGCCCGGCATAAGACCGGCGGAGTGCCCCTGCACATTGGAGGGCAGCCCGAGGAGTTGGTGCGGATGAAGGCCTGGGACCAGTTGTTTGGCCGGCTGCACCGCCAAAGCGATGGGAATATCGGGATAGCGTTGCGCCTTTGGCTGGCTCACCTTAGGACGGATGCTCAGGGCCGGAACAGGCTGGAAACTGCGATCCACCGGCCGGATTTTCCAGTTCTGGACGATGCTGCCTGGTACTTTGTGCTGTTGCAGTTGTATTTGCACCGGGCGCTGACCCACCGGCGGTTTGCCCGTTTGTTTGCTTCAGAAGGAGCCGACTGGGCAGGAGGGCGGATCAAAGAGCTGCAGCGCAGTCAGCTTTTAGTCCCCCACGAACGGGAAGTGCTGGAATTAAAGCCGGAGGTCCGCTATTACCTGGGGCAGTTGTTCACCGAAAAAGGCATGCTATGATCCAATTGTCTACTTTGCCATTAGGGTTAGTGCTCCTGCTTGGGCTGTTGGCCTTGCTGCTTCATGCGCTGCTGTACGCGCTCAAAAAGTATGGGCTGCCTCTTGTGAAGAGCCGGCGGCAGCGGCAACGCCTGGAGGCCTTATTGTTGAGAGTAGGGGTGGCCTTATGGTTGGGGTGGTCGGTTTTTGCATTTTACCGCCTGTTGCTGGCCTCCCCGGTTGTTGCAGGGGCAACGACCATTTTGCTGATCGTGCTGGGCTGGCCCTGGTGGAGGGATTTCTACCCCGGTCTTTTGCTGCGGCTGGAAGGAGACCTGCGCCCCGGCGATTACCTAAATTATGAGGGGCGGGCCTACAAAATTATGCAGCTGCGTGGCCGAAGCGCGAAGCTGGTGGGAGAAGACGGTGGCTTATTGGTACTGCCCTATCATCTGATTCAGGCACCTGCCATTCAACGGTCGGTGGAAAAAACGGCACTTTCCCCGTTTTCCTTTGAGGTGACGCTGGAGGGCCCCAACGCCCAACAGCGCCTGGAGCAATGGCTGGCCGCTTCACCCTGGACGGCACCGGCTTATCCGGCTACCGTCGCACCGCTTGGGCCTGATACTTACCGCATCACCGCTTACGCGCCAGACACCGATATTCAGGAGCGGCAGGAGGCTTACATCCGGCAGCAAACCGACGGGTAACGAAAAAATCGTTGATAAAATGGGTTTTTAGTTGGAGTAACGAAATTTTCGTTGTACATTTGTCCTATGAGACAACTAAACGAAAAAGAAGAGGCGGTAATGCAAGTGCTCTGGAAGTTAAAGCGGGCCTTTCTAAAAGAAATTGTAGCCGAGCTGCCACCGCCACCGGCACCAGTCACCACGATTTCCTCCATGGTGCGCAAGTTGGAGGGCGAAGGCTTCATCGGGCATGAAACCTTTGGGAAAAGCAACCGCTATTATCCGGCCGTGAGCAAGCAGGAGTACCGGAGCAAAGCATTCCGGCACCTGATGACGTCGTACTTTGAAAGTTCTGCCGAAGCTTTATTGTCCCATTTCGTACAGGAGGAGGAGGTTTCCTACGGTGAGCTGGAAGCCCTGCTCGACAAGATCAAAAAACAGGAGGATCATGATACCCAGTAGCGTCACCCAGTATCTGCTGGAGTCCAGCATCGGATTGGCGCTGTTTTACGCGCTCTATTACTTTTTGCTCCGCCGGGAAACCTTTTTCCAGTTCAACCGGGTGTACCTGTTGCTGATGCCGGCGGTGTCTCTTACTATACCTTTACTTCACTTTGAACAGGCGGCGGCTCCTTCCTCAATAGCGGGGGAGGTGCTCCTGCCGGTGATACGGGAAGCAACGTCAGCGAAGCTGCAAATTTACGGGCAGCTCATGGCCCCCACGCCCGCTTTCTCCCTGAGCCTGGCTGATATCTTGCTGGGGCTCTACTTTACAGGCGCACTTTTTATGCTGAGCCGGCTTAGTTTGCGCCTGCTGGCCTTACAGAGACTGATTCGCAGGAGCCGGCGGGAGCGAAAGGGGCGCTACACTTTGCTTACCCCCGACCGGGATATTCCGGCCAGCAGCTTTTTCAGTTACGTATTTTGGAAAGGCGATGGCCTGCCTGAAGCCAAGCGTATTATCCTTGAGCACGAACTGGTGCACGTCCGGCAGCGGCATAGCGTGGATGTGCTGCTGATGGAATGCTATCTGATTTTGAAGTGGTTTAATCCATTGGTCTATGCCTACCGGACGGCTCTGCAGCAGGTGCATGAATACATTGCAGATGCTTACGTATCCCGTGAATTAGGCAGCAGGCATACCTACGCACAGTTTTTAGCGCTGCAGCGGATGGGGCACAGCTGTCACCCGTTGGCTAATACTTTTGCGGCCCATCTAAGGAGCCGGCTTCAAATGCTGGCGCAGCGGGCATCGGCTCCCTGGCGGGTAGTGAAGTACCTGTCGGTGCTGCCGGTTGCGGTATTATTGGTGGTGCTGTTTGCTTTCAATTTGTCAGAGCAATTCCCCGGCGGTGGCTTGGAACGGGCCGGGCAGGCCGTGGATGCCTTTGCCCAGCGGGACGTGTTTACCACCTGGGGCGAACAACCGGAGGAGATGGCGGATGCCCTGGCCTGGGGGCCTTACCGTTTGCCGGTATTCAGCCCGGCGCAGCTAAGGGGTACCGAAAATACTTTGAAGGCTACCTTTCTGACGCCTGCCGCCCTGCATGCGCTGAGTGCTGAACGCCTTGAGTTGGTGATGGGCGATCAGGTGTTGTGGCGCAATAAGACGCAGGCTTTGCTTTACAGGGGGGCTCAGTTGATTCATAACTTTTCGGTAAAGGGCAGGCTGAAAGACTCCTGGCCAGCCGGGGTTGGGATGAAGGAGGATTTGGTACTCGTTTTGGCGGTGGAAGATGCCTGGGGGCGCCTGAGTTGCGGTATTATTGGTCTGGGTAAGGTGTATTCTGATGATCTCCGGGTGGCTATGATGGAGGCAGGAGTGTACGCTATGATGAAGGTTGCTGGCCCCAAGGCGGAAGGCAAGAAGACCGAACTTTGTGTGGCTTTGGCGGACGAGCATATTCAAAAGATCAATATTGTTCATACCTGGGAAACTAGTCCGTATCGGTTAAAATTGGGGCAAGAGCTACTGGGCGTGCAATGGTATAATCATCCGTTCGCCAGTGTTGCCGGAATGGTGATTCAGGAATTGGAGCCAAGTGCCTTGATGAATATTAAAAACCAACCCTTTAAGATTATTAATAGTGGAGAAGATTTAGAAATTGAGCAATTGTGTGTAAGCTTTGTCAAGCAAGGCGAACCGGCCCGGATTTTGGAAGCAGCCACGGCTGAAGAAGTCCAGGAAATTTGGAAGGAGGTAGTAACTGACCTAAGCCAAGGTGATCAGATACACCTCATCGCTCGTACAGTTGATGAAAAAGCGTTTTACACCAGTTTAGGCATCGGTATGTCACCTGACGTTGGACTGGCCTTTGAGGATGGGCTTTTCAGTGAGCGCTACGGTGAATTCTCCCGCCGTAAAGTGGATCCGTTGCCTAAGCCAAGTGCATTCCTGCGGCGCTCCGGCACAGAAATCCAATGGGGAGATTACAACTGGGTACTCCGGCAGCGGGCCGGGCGGGCGAGTGAAGCGGTCCGTTATCTTCCGGCAGAAGCACTGACCGCCCTGGCAACGGCCGAATGGTCGGCTACCTATCAGGGCGTACCGGTGGGCACGGATAGCCTGATGCTGTGGGATTATGACGGGGTAGAAGAGGGCATGAAGTTTACGCCTTTGTTCTCTGAAGCCGGGCAGCGCAGATTAAGGGTAGCTGCTCAGCGCACAGATACCTTCGAGCTACAGGTGGTCTTTGGTTTGGAAAATGGCGCTGACCGCGGGCGGCTTATTTTAAAAATCAATCAGGAACGGCCCATTGCGGCCGAAGCTGATACGCTGCGGCTGAAGCCATCTCTGGACCCTTTCCAGTTTGTTTACCGGCCGGGAGCGCCTACCCTCATTCGTTTGGATACGAGTGTGGCCCAGCACCGTTGGATGTATGAACAGTATGCCAATGATCCGAAGGTCAATGTGTTGCCCATCCCTGGTTTCCGTACGGTAGAGCGCTTGCGCCGGGAAGAGGAGGCTATAGTCCCGGAGCCGGAAATTAACAGAGTGGAACTGTTGCATGCGACGTATATTGATACGGATACCATACCGGAGTATTATGAGTTGTACGATAAGGCAATGACCTTTCATTGGCGTGGGCTGAGCGGTACCCGGAGTAATGAGGTGCAGTCCCTGCATGCCTTTCAGCATACCACCGAGGATGGGATGCTGTTGGAAATTGGAGGGTTGGAGTACCCGGTGCTGCAATTCGAGTTGGTCATCATACCGGAAGACGGTAAGGGCGTAACGCTGAAATCTAAATCTGCGGAGAATGTCACGGTGCAGCAACACCTTGCTGGCCTTAAGCCAAACAGCAGCTTGTTTTTGACGGATATGGTCATTCAGGATACCGATGGGCAGCAAAAGCGCCTGCCTGTCACCTTTAGTTTTAATTTAAAGTAGCGATGCAATGAAAAGAAGCTTTGTAGCCATGGCCTTCATCTTGTTGATGGTGGGCTGTCAAACTACACCGGAAACCGTAGCGCCTTCGCTGAGCCAAACGGAGCATTGGCAACTGGGCTGGCGTATGATTGTCAGTACTTTTGAGGAAGACTTTAGCACTGCTGCTCAACAGTTTGATTCGCTTCGGGCTTATTCGGACACCGTGGAGTTACGGTTCCTAATTGCCGGATTGGAAGTGCTGGAGCATCTTGGACAAATGGAAAAACGGGATTCTATTCTGGCGTTGCAGTCAGAATATACCTGGGGTACATTTTGCCAAAAGGGGTTGTATCTGGAACAAAAGCCTGCCCACATCCCGTGTACGAGAGACGATCAGCAACCTCAGGATACCGTGCTTCAGCGGCAACTGATCGCGATGGAGGTGCGGGACCAATTGGCACGCGGCAATGTGCAGGACTATCTGATAGAAGCGTTTAGGATTGATACTTCCGGTATGAGTTATGCGGACGGGGTAAAGGTAGATGCAGAAAACCGGGAAGCGCTAAAGGCAATCATTGAAGCGCACGGCTTTCCCACTGCTGAGCTGGTGGGGGAGGAAGGCATGCACGCTGTTTTTATCCTTATTCAGCATGCAGACCGGGACCCGGAATGGCAGAAGGCTCAGCTGCCTTACATTGAAGCAGCGGTGAAAAATGGCGGCCTGGATGGTCAGGACTATGCTTACCTGTACGACCGGATTCAGGTTAATGCCGAAAAACCCCAGCGCTACGGTACGCAGTTTTCAAAAGTTGATCCGGCCACCAAAACCATCGAATTGGCAGCAGTCGAAGACCCGGACAACCTCAACCAACGCCGAATGGAAGTGGGTATGATGCCTATCGAGGCTTATCGCGCTCTGGTACTGAGCCGTTTTCAATAATTTTTTACCGATAAAAACCATTTACCATGAGAAATCACCTGACTTTTTTATTCCTTTTCCTTTTTACGATTTGTGCTCAGGCTCAGGAAAAGCAGATGCCCGTCACTGTAAAGGCAGACTCCTTGCGGCAGGCAGGGGACTTGACTGAAGCTATCGCCCTATACCGGCAGGGTTATGAGCAGGATGCGGACGATTTTACGAATACATACAACATGGCTTGTGCTTATGCTTTGCTTAATAATCGGGATTCGGCATTCTACTTTTTGGAGCAAGCGCTGCCCTCCGATTCCACCGTGCTGATGATGCGCGACCCTGACCTTGTTTTCCTGTACGAAGATGACCGCTATCAGGCGCTGGCGGAAAAGCAGATGGAAAAAGTGGAAGCCGCGCACGGAAAGTATCAAAAGCCCGAGCTGGCCCGCACGCTGTGGCGCATGATGCAAACCGATCAGGCCTTTTATGGGCATACCCGGGTAGCAGAAGCGAAGCTGGGCCGCCGGAACATAATGACACCGGCAATCTGGGAACTCAAACACCGCATTAACGAAGATAATCAGGAAGCCCTGGTTGAAATCATTGAAGAAAATGGCTGGCCCTTACGTTCACAGGTGGGCGGTACAGCCGCTTCTGCTGCTTTTCTGGTCATTCAGCATGCGGATTATGAGCTGCAAAAACGCTACCTGCCCATGATCGAAGCGGCCTGCAAAGAGGGGGAGGCCAGCTGGTCGAGCTACGCGCTGATGTACGACCGCATACAAACCCGGGAAGATAAGCCTCAGAAGTATGGCTCTCAGGTACGGTTCAATCCGGAAACAGAAACCTACGAGCCTTTTCCCATCCTGGAGCCGGAATACGTAAATCAGCGGCGTGCGGAAGTCGGGTTGGGCCCGATTGAAAACTACCTCAGCCGTTGGGATATCGACTGGGAGTTGGAGCAAAAGACGAAGTAGCCCTTTTAGGATTGACGGAAAGCTTCAAAAGCTTCCATAAACCGGATGAGGGCAGGCAGAGAAAAGCGAAGTTTGTTGCTGTCCCAATCTGAAAAAGTGGCGTTCAGGTCTTTGTCCCACCGCACCTTGTCGTGGCTGATGGCGTTGCGCAAAAACTCAAGCACAAAGCTCAGCGTCATCGGCTTCCTGGAGAGGGAAGGGTGGAGGTTGAGGATTTCAAAGTCCGCCCAGTCAGTAGCCATCATTTTTTTAAGCACAGACTTTTTGGGCTTGTTCCGCTTGAGGCGTTCCCAGGGGCGGGCAATTTGCCCGTAGAGTTGTTGCTGCAGGAACGCAGGGGTTAGGAGCTGCGCCTGGCTTGGGGGCACGTCGGAGTGGGTATTCCAAAACTCGGCGAGGGTTTGGTTGGGGTGCTCCTGTAGGGCATGCTGTAGCCTTCGTACTAACGAAAGCAAGGAAGTTTCAGATCGTTTAGCCATGGTCATAAATGTAGGTATTTCCGAAGAAGCCTGATAAAGGTTAACGGCATATTTCATTACCTTTATGCCCTACTAATGAAGTTCAGGTTATGTCAATTATAAACGACTGGAAATTCGTCCTCTTACTCTGCCTCACCCTGGGCCTGGCGCCTTTCTATCCCGAGCCCCACATCTGGGGCAAGATCAAGTGGATACGTGGCGGGGCCGTGGGCATGCAGGCACTCGACTGGTTTGATGTCGTTCTGCATGGCTTCCCCTGGGTGCTGCTGATTCGGCTGCTCCTCCGCCGGTTGCCTTAGATTCCCGAAATTTTGGTTAGCTTTATACGTCTGAATCACTAAAACCTATTGATTTGAAACGTATACTGCTACTCCTGACCTTTGCCATGGCGCTGGGGCCACTGACTGCCCAGGAAGACTTCAAAGTCATCGGCTATCTGCCTTACTACCGGTTCAACTACAACAGTCAGATTGAATACGAACGACTGACCCACCTCAACCTCGCTTTTGCCAACCCCGATATGGAGGGTAACCTGGATATCGGTGGGCAGGACATCACCCCGATTGTCAATGCCGCTAAGGCGAAGGGCGTGGAAGTCTATATTTCTCTGGCAGGCGGTGCCCTGACCAATGAATGGGAACAGGCCTGGGAACACCTCATGCTGCCTGGAAACCGTTCAGCTTTCATTCATAAAATTATGCAGTACGTCGAACAGCACGAGCTGGATGGTATTGATTTTGACCTGGAATGGGGGCATGTCAATGAAAAGTACAGCCCCTTTGTGCTGGAATTGCGCGACTCCGTAGACGCCCATGGGCTGAAACTCACTGCAGCCCTGCCTGGTACCTATCGCTATCCTGATATTTCGGACGAAGCGCTGGCCGCCTATGACTGGATCAATATGATGGTGTATGACCTGACCGGTTCCTGGGACCCCGGCAACCCCGGGCCACACTCCCCATACTCCTTTGCCCTTAATGCGATGTTCTACTGGCAGGGACAAGGTGTAGCCAAGTCAAAGCTGACCCTCGGCGTGCCATTTTATGGTTATGATTTTGGGAGCACTCCGGTTTCCTCCTACCGCTATGGCACTATTGTGGACTGGGATCCTGAGAATGCCTGGGTGGATCAGGTAGACCAGGTATATTACAATGGCATCCCTACGATTGTACAGAAAACCCAGTTGGCAGAAGCTCAGCTATCCGGCATCATGATCTGGGAGTTGGGGCAGGATCATTTCTCTGACCTGTCCTTACTGCGCGCCATTGATGAAACGCTTAATGTGGTAGACGTTGAGGAGCCAATGGCAAGGACTAAAATGCTGGAGGTCTTCCCCAACCCTTTCCGGGAAAGTCTCACCGTGGCCAACACTTCCGATCAGACCGTTCAGTACCGCATCAGCAATGTGAATGGGCAGGTGCTCAGGTCTGCTGTGCTTAACGGGCAGTCTCATATGGAAGTGGGCACCTGGGACTTGCCGGGCGGTTTTTACTTGCTGACAGCTCAGACTGCTGAAGATCAGCAAACCTACAAGCTTGTAAAACGATAGCCATGCAAAAAGTAATTGGAGCATTCATTATACTGCTGCTGTTCAGCTGCGGTAAGCAGCGTCTGTGGGTCAAAGGAAAAGTACAGCAAAAATCGTTTGCCCGGGAAATTCCGGTACAGATCAAAAACGGGCTGATTTTCGTGGAGGTAGCCGTCAATGGCAGGCCCTGCAATTTTCTGATGGATACCGGTGCGCCTACCCTAATAGATGCCCAGTTGGTGGAGGAACTGGGGCTGAAAACCAAAGAATTCGGTACAGCTGTTGATTCTTACGACCGGCGTAACCGTATCGACTACACCGTATTAGAGACCATAACAATAGACAGCATCAACTTTACCCGGCAGGGCGCCCTGATTTCTGATTTGCGGAGTGTACCAGTCTTCGATTGCCTCGATATCGATGGGTTGCTGGGGGCTAATCTCATGCGCAATGCCTGCTGGCAAATGGATTACAAAAATGAAGTGATCCGTATTCAGGAAGATTGCGAGGGCTTTATTTACAGCGCAGATTGGATCGTGATGCCCTTCCGTGTCAATAATCAGGGAACGCCTAAGCTGTCGGTTATGCTCGGTGATAGTCTGCGCCTAAGTGACGTTACCCTGGACTTTGGTTCTTCCAGTGGCTTGTCGCTTGACTTAGAAGCCGTGGAGGAGATGTTTGACCCTGCTGGAGCAGACTTGTTTACCGCTGGTGCAGCCGGTGTAGGGCTCTATGGGGTGGAACTGGATTCCATTTGGTTTATGTCTCCGAAAGCGCTTTTCACTTCCCGTGAGGATCTGATTTTACCCGGTGTCCGGGCACGTATCCGGCGCAAAGGAGGCCATTTGTTTGGTACGCAGATCCTCCGGGCGTTCCGGTCTACAATCGACTGGCAAAACAATGAGCTGGTACTTGAGCCTGTGCCTATGGGCGAAAAGAGGAGCCCGGTCTGGAATAACTTTGGTTGCGCGCTGCAGCCGAATGGGGATATACTCGAAGTCGCCCAACTGGTTTATCCATCTTTGGCGGTGGAATCCGGTTTGGTGCTTGGAGATACAATCGTGGCCATCAATAGCCGCCCGGTAGATGCAACGGATTTTTGCGAAGCCAGAGCGCTTTTGGGAGCACCCGATCCAATCGAACTGACCATACAAAGGCAGGAGAACCATTTGACAGTGAACTTACGGCAGCAGGACCTTTTTGATGCTCCGCAGAACAAGTCTAATAAAAAGCCCTGAAGCACAAGGCGTACTTCAGGGCTGTAAGTCAATTCCCCCTTTATGGTTCTTACTGTTTCATCCACTTCAGAGTTTGAGTGGTGCCATCTGATTTGGGGATTTCCAGGAAGTACAAGCCATTTGGCAGGTTTTGAGTTTGCCAGGGTAGTTGCTGCGCACCTGGTTCGAACTGGCGTTGCTCAATCAGCTGTCCCATCGTATTGCGTAGGGAAACGGTTATTGGGAACGGCGTTGGCTGGCCCAACTCCACGGTAAATTGCCCGCTGGAAGGATTGGGGAAAATACGCGCCAGCGTTTCATGGTCAGCGGCTACTTCTGGGCCATCATGAGGCACAACAAGGCTTGGTGAAGCCCCCTGAACCGTTACGTTGCTGACGATCGCATTGACAGTACCATTCGGGGTATGGGTGAAGGTTGCGATGCCTACTTCAACGCATTCTGGCAATTCCATGTACACCTGATGGATCAGTACCCAGTTATTGCCAGCGTTTCTGTAGTACCCCCGGAACCAGTTGCCCTGCCGTACGATGCGCAGCCAGAAGGGGAAAGAAGCATACAGATGAGTGTCATGGTGTGGTGCACCGGTCTGATAGCGTGTTTCCCAGCGGGTCAGGTTCGTGCCATTAGAGTAGAATGCAATCTTGCGGGCACCCGGAGCATCGCTTTCGCGAATCATCAGGCCAACGTATCCGCCTGTGACTTCTCTGACTCGTGCCTGTATACCGCCATTGCCGCATAAGGTTTGACCAATGAAGCTTACATCATCAGAGGTGTCATCGCCCAGATTATTGGCACCTGAACTAAGGGTGAAGTCTCCGTTTGCAGGGTTGTTCCGTGTACAGGGGTCGAAGCTATAGGTGCTGCCATCGCCCTGATCACCGATGTCGGCAGTAGTCCATGGCGCTGGCAGTTCCGTGCCTTCCACTATGGTGATTACGCCTTCACAGCTTACATTATTGCCATCCTCGTCAGTGGCTTGCAGGGTGACAATATGCTCGCCCCGGGTGGAGCAGTTAAAGGTGTTGGGCGCTACGGAAAGCAGGTTGATGGCGCAGTTGTCAAAGCTGTTGGCCTCATCGAACAGATTATCAGGAGTAAGGCTGGCATTGCCGTATGGATCAAGCGCTTTGACGAAGCTCTTGCAGAATACAACGGGGGCAATATTGTCCCGTACCGTAACCGTGGCGTTGCACTGGCTTTGGTTATTACTGCCATCTTTCAGGCTGAGGGTGATCGTATTGGTGCCGAGGTCGTCGCAACTGAAGGTGCCTTTGGAAATATTGCGCTCGCTAATGCCGCAGGCGTCAAAGGAGGCATCGTCCACCTCTTCAGGGTCAATAAACGCCATGCCCTCTTCGTTTAGGTAAATGGTTATGTCTTTACAGCTCGGGGTAGGCGGGACGGCATCGATAACCTGAATGGAGGCTGAATTGGAAGCCTCATTCCCGCTCAGGTCAGTCGCTTTTAGCATCACGGTTTGAGGGCCGAGGTCATTGCAATTGAATACGGACTTGTCCAGTTCATAGTCCGCAATGCCGCAGTTGTCGGTCGAATTGTTGTTGACATCTTCCGGGTTCAGTACCGCTTCTCCATTAGCGTTGAGGTACAGATCATAGGATTTGGTATTGACGACTGGCAGACCGGTATCCATTAAGGTAAAGTTTCGTTCATAGTCCGCCTCATTGCACCGATCATCTGAGCCTGTCCAGTTGTACACGGTAGGGCCAACATCTGCACAGGAGTAGGTTTGAGCGGATGCATTACGGATTTCGGTACCTCCCCCTTCCTGATCGGTAAACGAATCCAGAAAGTCATCCAGGTCCAAATCAATAGTAGGGGTGCTCAGGTTAATGACCTGGGAGCCGGTGGTGTAGGTGGCAACCGGTGCCTGCTGGTCGGGCTGTAATTGGATGGGCGTGCCCTGAATGTCCTCAAATGCGCCATCTGTGACATCAAAGGTCTCATCATAGATAACGATATCTTCAACCGGGAAATGAAGGTCATCATCAAAGATGAAAAACTCCTCCATTATCGGTTCGAACTCAATGTTCAAACACTGTACGCCGTCGAAATTAAACGGAGGAATATTGGGCTCACAAATTTCCTGCTCAAAGCCTCCAACTTCGAGTTCCCCCTTCAGGATTTCAAGGCCCACTTCAAAAACGACCTCTTCGGTGATAGCGGTAGACAGTTTGTCGTTGACCATGATGAAAGAAGGGGTGACCATCGTTGGCTCAGGGGCACCGTCTGGGTACCTTACCCGCAATGTGTGGCCGGCTTTAATAGTCGCTGTTGACCCTGTTCCAGTATTGATCACACTGTTCGTACCTGGGTCAACCTCTTCGTACTGCAGCGTCTGACTAAATGCAAATTGGATATTGACCTCCCCTTCAAACTCCACTTTTCTGCGCTGTGCTATTTCCAGCCCCAGGGGCGTATTGAATGCAGTGAAATCGACGGAGGCGATGCCGGCATCAAACCCGATACTCAAAGGGATACCCGTAAAGTACTGCTGGAAATTGAGCGGGCTGAAGTGAATATTAACGAAGTTTTTCAGGGAGTTGTCACTTAATTTTTTCCCCGTCAGGTTGTCCGGCCCATCTCCGGCAAAGGGATTATCGATTGTCCCACCCAAAAAGATGGCATCTTCAATGAAGGCAGGGATGGTAACCGGAAAGGAACCAGGTATTGTCCCGCTTGGTGCGCTCAGGCCTGGGATATAGTCCCAGGGCCAGGTAATACCGGTACTGGTATTCAGGCCAAAGAAAGGATCTTCCCAACCATCGCCAAAGTCCTGCCAGTTACTTGAGGTAGCGCTTCCAAAGCCCTCAGGAGCCGATATTTCCTCCAGATTGCCAATTGAAGCAGATACGCCGCCGGTAAAAGAAGTCCCCAGCTCAAAGTCGAGGGTAGGTGGGGTGACCGCGAGGTCGTACCCTGTGCCGACAGTGCAATCGGTTGTAATTTCTAACCAGTCGTTGCAGCCAAACGTATTGGCATCCGGGTATTGAATAGTGATGTCAAGAGGATAGGTGATGTCGACCTGTCCGCCATTCAATTCTTTGAGTTGGAAATAGGCACCAAACTCTATGCCTCCCTTGAGGAACAACAGATCAAGGATGCTCTCATCCACGAACTGAGAGACTTTCCCATCGCCAAGGAATTGCTTGCCGAGGTTTAGGCCCGCTGGCGTACCGCCGTTGGCTTCGAATAAGCTTTGCCCATTGGCTTGAAAAACAGGGTTGAAATTTGCAGTCTGCTGCCCATAGGATAGCCCAGGCAGCATGATGCCGAGCACAAGCAGGAATGCCCGGAATGGAGTGAGGTGAAAGTAGTGCATGTTGATTAGTTTTGATAATGTGACTTTTCCGGGCCATAAAGGGGGCGGCCTCGGATTGAACATTACAAAACTAGTCGGGAGGAGTATTGAAATAAGCCGGATGTCGCCAAAGGGATAAGGTTGATTCATGAATGGAAAAACTCCATGCATGAATGGAATGGACTTACTGAGCTATTGGCAAACGAATGCTGCACAGAGTGCCGCCACCTGATTGAGCCTCAATATGGAACGTACCCTGATTGCGTACTGCAAAGGCGTTGCATAGCGAGAGGCCTAATCCGGTGCCCCGCTCCCCGGAGGTCCCTTCCCGGCTTTCAGCAGACCGCCCTTCCATTACGGCTGCAATTTGGCTTGCAGACATGCCTTGCCCGGTATCTTCTACAGATAACACTACCTGCTGCCCATCCTGCTTTCCAGATACCCGGATACTTCCTGATGTGGGGGTGAATTTGATAGCATTGCTGATCAGGTTGCGCAGGATGAGTTGTATGCTGTTTTGGTCGGCAAAGGCATTGAGACTGGCCGGGACCTCATTGATCAGTTGGATGTCCTTCAGTTCAGCATGGGACTCGAACAGTTGGAGCGTATGTGCAGCTTCTTGTTGCAGATGCAGAGGAGTGGGCTTCAACCGAACACCTTCCAGTTGAGTGAGTGCCCACTGCAGGAGGTTGTCAAGCAGCGTATTGAGGTTGGCTGCGCTTTTGTTGACCTGCCCGAATACCTGTTCTAAGCGGTCCAGGTTGCGGTTTTTGAGGTGAAAACCGACGATTTGTGCCAATTGCTGGAAGGCACTGGCTTCTCCCCGCAAGTCGTGGGCAATAATGGCAAACAACTGGTCTTTGGTCTGATTGAGCTCGGCAAGCTTTAGGTTTTGGGCGGCAATTTGGCGCCTGCCCTGAAGGACCTTGCGGTACAGTATCCCTAAGACGGAGAGGAGGAACAATAATATGGCTACGGCGGCCAGAATACGGTTGCGCTGTTTGATCGTTTGCTGGTTCTCCAGCTTAAGGAATTCGTTCTCTGCCTCCGTTTTTTCCGTTTCGTACCGGGTCCGGATTTCCTGTATAGCCGCGCGGTTTTCAGCTTTGGAAAGGCTGTCAGCGATGGCAGTGCTTTCCTGATAGGCTACTAAGGCATTTGCATGATCCCCTAATTCCTGGTACGCCTTAGAAAGCAGCTTGGCTGCATCCCCCCTAAGGTGAGGAAGCCCGATCTGATCGGCAGTGCGCTGACTTTCTAAAAGTAAGCCAATGGCACGTTGCGGCTGCCCCAGCTGTATGCACCCGTCGGCAATATTAGTTAAACTGTAAATGAAGTATCCGGGGTCCGCACCTGCTCTGGCCTGAGCTTCCGCTTCAGAAAGGTAGCTCAGGCCCTGCTCTTCAGCGCCTTGCTTCAGGGACAAAAGGCCTAAAATGGACAACGCGTAGCTGGTACTGGAAGGGTCCTGCATCTTTTTGCCCATGTCCAGCGCATAATCCAAAACTTCCCGGGCGGTTTCCAGCCTGGACACTTCAATCAGGTACACACCATAGTCTGACAGGCCTATCGCCAGTTCTCTGTTGACGAACTGATGGGTACGGACCAGTTGCCAGGACTGTTCCCGGTAGCGGCCCTCCTGCAGGGTATCGCCCATATTTCCATAAATGGTACCAAGGTTTTCATATAACCCGGCCAGGTGGTTGTTGTTGCCCAGCGCTTCATCAATGGCTATGGCCTCCAACAGATAACTGATCCCCTCCTCCTGATTAATCTGCATATTGGCCAGATTTTCAAGGATATAGGGCAGTATCTCTTTGAAATCAATACGTTTTGCTGCTTCAAGTGCCTGGTTATAATTGAGTATAGCAGAATCTGGTTGCCCCAGTTGCCGGAAGGTGCTGCCGAGGTTGAACAAGGCTGCGGTGGCCTTTTTGCGATAGTCCAGGCTGGGGGCTTCCATGCTGGAAACAATGGCTTCCATCTGTATGTAGTAGTACCTGGCAGAGTCAGCCTGGCTTTGGTAAAAGAAAATATTCCCAAGCAGGTTGTAGGCTTCAAGCCGGACTTTGTCTGAGGGGCTGGGGGCAAGCGAAAGCGCCTCATGTACCATGCCTTTGGCAGGCTCAAATCCACCATTCATACATTCGTAATCGGCAAGGCAGATTTGAGCAAGAGCCAGCTGCTCTTTATCCTGAGTGGCTTCCGCTGTAGCCATAGCTGCTTCCGCAAAGGCGAAACCCGGCTCCGGATTGATCTTGAGGTACTGTTTGGCAAGCTGAAGGTTGATGGTAAACCGCTCAGCTTGTGAGAGGTCATTCTTCAAAAGCTGTTCCAGACTGTCGAGGGTTGCAGGCTGGCCGCTCAGAAGGGCGGGCAGAAGGAAGGCGCTCAGGCTGATGAGCAGCCAAAAGGTCTGTTTCACGCTACAATAAATTAAGATTGTTCAGTAATTTTTCACGGTAGGTTTTGCCCACGGTCACGGTTTTATTGCCAACCATGAGCCAGGCGCCGCTGCCTTCAATACGATCAATGGCAGAGGCCCTGACGATAGCGGAACGGTGCACTTGCAGAAAATCCTGCATGGGCAATTTGACGGCAATCTCTCTGAGCGGGCTTCTGACCAAATACTCGTCTTCGGCAGTAGAGACGGTACAATAACGGTCTTTTGCAACCTCAATGAGCAGGATGTCTTCAAAACGGACCTTGTGGATCATATCCCCTGCTTTGACAAACAAGGCTTGCTGCAATGCAATGCCATTTTCCCATTCCGGAGCGGAAGTTACAGGGTCCCGCTCCTGTTGATCTTTGGCGAAACGGTAGATCGCCAGCTCCAAAGCCGCCTGTAGGTCCTGTTGTGTGAACGGCTTTACCAGATAGCCGTAGGGCAGGGTGTTCTTTGCCCGGTCCAGGGTAGCCCGGTCAGCCCGTGCCGTGGTGTAAATGATGGGAAGGGGCCGAAGTTGGTTGATACGTTTGGCAAGGGCAATCCCGTCCTGCTGCCCGTTGATTTCGATATCCATCAGTACAACATCCGGCTTGGTGGAAAAAAGTAATTCGAGGGCCTGTTTGGCATTGTCTGCCAGGCCTGCCAATTCATAGCCCAACTCCTGAATGACGACAAACAGGAACTCCTGATGAATCGGATTGTCTTCTATTCCGAGTATTTTGATCATGCGTCCAACATCCGGGGTTTAATATTGAATCGAAAACTCATAACGATCGTCTTCTAATCCCGTTTCCTTAAATAGGTACGGGTTATCAGACAGAGGGATTCAAAATTAGTTCAATTTGGTGCAGGACAGAAAAATGCCCGGTAATATGGAAGGTTTTTTCAGGTTTGTAATGTGCATATAGTATAATATTTGGTGTCTTTTGCGCAAGCAGTACTATTCGTAAGCCAATACTTCGACAAGGTATGCCCCTGAGTACCCCAAATCCTTGAGCTCGCTGCGCATATCCTCTGCTTCCTGACGGGAGCGGAAACATTTCTTGGTTTCCACCACCCACACCTGCTCACAGGGCCGGTAGCGGGCCACAAGATACTTGTGGAAAGGGTAGTCCTTAGGATGCGTAAACTTTAGGATGGCCACTTGTACCTTATATTCAGTTACAGGTTGGGTCTCGAACCTAGGTAAGGCCGGAGGCTTTGACATAGCTCCTTTGTCGTACATCACGGGGATTTCATCGCAATAGGAGGGGCGCTCCTGTGCCTGGCTTAGAATTGGCAACAAGCAAATGCTGATCAGGAGGATAAAATATTTGGCTACATGCATGAGGATCTGTTTGTGGTGTCACACTTCTTGTCTGTGTATTGACCAAGGCAAAATAACGATTTTATTGCAAAAATAGTGTTGGGCGTTTTATCTTCCTGCCTGAATCAATTTATGACTAATGAATCGTTTACTGCTGCTACTGTCTTTTCTTGCCCTTAACTTCACCATTCTACTGGCTCAGCCCGATGACCCGCTGCGTACTAAAGCCAATGAGCTCGCCCAGCAGTTTATCATCACCGATGGGCATGTGGACTTACCGTACCGCTTGCGGGTACAGAATTTTCGGCTGGAACGGGAGTACCTGGGCATCCCGGTAGAAACGGACAAAGGCGATTTTGATTACGTTCGGGCTAAGGCAGGGGGGCTGGACGCGCCTTTCATGTCTATATTTATTCCGGCTTCGCGGGAAGACAACGGAGCGAAGGCGCTGGCAGACTCCCTCATCGATATGGTGGTGGGCATTACAGAAGTGCACCCGGATAAGTTCGCCCTTGCTAATGCTCCCGCTGAAGTGGAGGCTAATTTTAAAAAGGGCATCGTCTCTCTGCCTATGGGCATGGAGAATGGCTCGCCCATTGAGCGGAAGCTCGAAAATGTGCAGTACTGGCATGATCGGGGCATCCGCTACATCACCCTCACGCATAGCAAAGACAACCACATCTGCGATTCCTCCTACGATACCACGGGTACCTGGAATGGCCTTAGCCCATTCGGGGAACAGGTCGTCCGCGAGATGAACCGGGTAGGGATCATGGTGGATATCTCCCATGTTTCCGATAGTACCTTCTGGCAGGTGATGGAAATGACGGATGTGCCCTGCATCGCTTCGCACTCCTCCTGCCGTAAATTTACGCCAGGCTTCGAGCGCAATATGAATGACGATATGATCCGCCGTCTGGCAGAAAACAACGGCGTCATGCAGATCAACTTCGGCTCCACTTTCCTCGACGGCAATATCTCGAAGCAGTTGGATGAAAAACGGGCGGAACTCACCCGGCTTTTGGAGGAGAAGGGTTTGAGTTACGACGACGAGGAAGCCCAACCTGTGATTGACAAATTTCAGGAAGAAAACGAGGTGCTGATGGCGGATGTAAAAACCGTGGCCGATCATATTGATCATGTGGTAAGTCTTGTGGGCGTTGATCACGTAGGATTTGGATCGGACTACGATGGAGTGGGCGATACCCTTCCTACCGGCCTGAAGGATGTCTCTCAGTACCCCAATCTCATTTACGAACTACTGCAGCGCGGCTACACGGAATCTGATATCGAAAAAATCTGCTACAAAAATGTGTGGCGGGTATGGCAGGCGGTGGAGGATGCAGCGGAGTGACCCCTGTTAACAGCGGGCGTACTCAATGTATTTGGCAATAGTATCTGCTTTGGTTTTTCCTTCAAGCTTTTCGACCAAATAGAGCGCCCCGTCAATCCCGGAGGAAACACCGGCTGAAGTTACGATCTTTCCGGAGTCCACATACTTCACGCCAGTTAAGACTTCACTCTGTGGTGCTTCCTGCTTCAAGCGCTCTATTTCCCCGTGGAAGGTAGTCACGCGGTGCCCGTTCAGCAGCCCGGCGGTGGCATAGTAAAATACGCCGGTGCAAACACTGAAGAGCAACTGACAGGCCGGGGCTCTTTCCTGTATCCATTGGATCACTTCCGGTTGTTGGACGGCTTCCTCTGAATTGCCGCCGAAAGTAGCCAGTATATCTACCGGCGGGCAGTCCGTGATATCGTATTGTGGCAGTATCTTTACTATCCCCTGACTGGTCACCGGGTTTTTGTCCCGGGCAACGATGAAGATGTCCCACCCGGCATTAGAAAAGACCTCAACCGGGCCGGCAAAGTCAAGGATTTCCATGCCCGGATGGATGAGGGCAGCTATGCGTAAGTGGTTTTGCATTAGGATAGGTTGAGATTAAGGTCTGGAATCGGTTAAAAGCTAGCCCGGGATTTCAGCGCCGCAGCGCTTCAATGACATCCCCTACATTCCGGCGTTCGAAGGTTTGCGTTAGCCTGAGCCCGTTTCTTAGTGCCCATGCTGGCGGGCGGGCGACCCAACTGCCAAGCTGATGGACCCATTGGTCTGCCTGTTCAAGCCGTTGCTCGTAGGCTGAGCCATTCAGCCGCCAAAGCTCGCAGGCCAGTTCCCAGGAAAATGCCCGGGCATTGCTCATACTGAAGTTGATGATGGCTTCATCTTTATCATTCCCCAGCCAGTCTGCCAGAAAAAACAAAGGCGATACCCGGCTCATCCGATCCTGCAGTTCGTCCACGATCTCCGCCAGGATTTCATTGACTTTTTCAAAGTCATGCTTCAGTGGCAGCAGAGGCTTGTCTTTCATCAGCTGGCTGGCGGCAATCGCCAAATCGTAGTTGATGTGCGCATTCATGCCTAGTAAGATGTGCTGAATAATAGCCAAAGGGGAACGGGTGCTTTCAAAAGCTAAGCCCCAGCACCGGGCGATGGGCGTGCCGCGCTGCCAGTTCTCATAGGCATCCAGATAAAGATTGGCAAAGGCCACATCGAACCGCTCCATGCGAGGCCCATCTTCAAAGGCTCTCCGTGCAATAGCCCGTTGTACCTGATCGGTGGTCCGGCGGTAGATATAGGCAAACAGCCCTACAGGGTCTCCATTGGCAATGGCTGTGGCTATGATACGGTCGAGGGCATCAAGGACCTCTCTTATGGTTGTTGGGCGCATGATCGTGGGGTATTAGGCTTTCAAAATAAGAAAAATTGGGGAACAACTTTCAGCCTATATTAGTAGCAGGCCGTTAACTACAGCCATTCAAGCGCTGAATTCCGCCAAAAATTCTATTTTTGCCCGTCAAGTCCAAAACCAAATCGCCATGCGGAATACGTTTCTTCTTTTCTTTGTGATCCTGTCTTCCTCTGCTTTACAAGCGCAGTTTAGCACCCTGGAGCAGCGCCTTTATGAGCTCCCCGATGTGCTTTTCAAAGCTATTGAGGCGCCCGATGGGTTCGAAGCGGCCTATGAGCTGCACATCAGACAGCCTATTGACCACGAAAATCCGGAAAAAGGGCACTTCTATCAGCGTGCCTACCTGTCGCACCGTAGCTTTGATGCTCCGATGGTACTGGCTACCGAGGGCTATATGCGCCCTTCCAACCGTATGTACGAACTCACTGGCTACCTCGATGCCAATCAGGTGGATGTGGAGCACCGCTACTTCGGTACTTCTTCGCCGGATTCACTGGATTATACCTACCTGAACCTGAAGCAGGTGACGGCAGATTTGCACCATATCCGTACCCTGCTCGGGCAACTGTACACGCAGCCCTGGATGAGTACGGGCATTAGCAAAGGGGGGCAAACGACTATTTTTTACCGTTACTTTTACCCTGATGACGTGGCTGCTTCCGTGCCCTACGTAGCGCCCCTCAACCTCGACCTCACGGACGACCGGATTTACGAATTTCTGGCGAATGTAGGCACGGAAGAATGTCGGAAAGGCATCCGTGATGTGCAAATGCGCGTGTTAAAAAACCGGGAGGAATTGCTGCCCCTGCTCCGCTGGCACGCCAAAGGCGCAGGCATGGAATTTACCTATCTCAGTCTGGAAGAAGCTTTCGAATATGCGGTTTTGGAATACCCTTTCTCTTTCTGGCAACTGGGGCATGACTGCGATGCCATCCCGGGCAAAACAGCTGACCTGGAAACCCTGCTGGAGCACTTTGTCAAGGTTGTGGGTTTAGACTTCTACTCCGATGCCTCTATGTTTGGCTACGCCTCGCACTACTGGCAGGCGGGCGATGAGATGGGCTACTATGGCTTTCAGACCAAGCCCTTCAAGGGATTACTAAAGGAAATTACCGAAGAGGAGCCGACCGCCATCTTTATGCCGGGCAAAGCTCCGATGAAGTTTGATCCTGCTTTCGTAAAGTCTGTCTACAACTGGACACAGCGCGAAGCCGATGAAATGATCTACATCTACGGCGCAATCGATACCTGGACCGCTACCGGCGTCCCCGTTTCTGATAAGGTAGATGCGAAGTGGTTTGTCATGGAAGGCAAAGACCACGGCAGTGCCCGCATCCGTAATATGAGCGAAGCGGAGCGTACGGAGCTCCTGCAAACCCTGGAGCAGTGGATGAATGCAAGTAAAAATTAAATGATACTCAGAGCTATGAGAATTTTGCTGATTTTGCTGGCGCTAAGTTTTAGCGCTATTGTACTGAATGCACAAGATACAGAGGCAGGGGATACCACCATCTACCGGGCATTGGAGCGCCCGCCCCGTTTCCCTGCATGCGAACAACTGGATACCACGCTGATAGTCATACAGAAATGTGCAGAGCAGTCTTTGCTGGAGTTTATGTACAGCAATATCCGCTACCCGCAAGAAGCCCGGCAGCAGAATCTGGAGGGTAATGTGGTGGCCACCTTTGTGGTGGAGAAAGACGGCAGCCTTTCCAATCTGTCCGTTCTGAAAGATATAGGCGGTGGCGCCGGGCTGGAAGTACTCCGGGTGATTGAGGCCATGAATAATGCTGAAATCCGCTGGGTGCCCGCGGAAAGAGAAGGGAAACCGGTCCGTTTTCAGTATACCCTGCCTATTAAGTTTAAACTGGAGGAAGCCCCTCCTTACACGATGGTCGGCCGGGATTCGGTTTATACCATCTATGACACGCCCCTTGAATTTACGGGCGGGCAGGAGGCCCTTATGGCTTACCTTAAGGATAACCTGGATTACCCTGAGGTGCCTGCCGATACCTGTATTGTGGGCCGTATTGAGCTTCAGCTACTTGTGCGCCCCTCCGGTGAGGTACGCATTCTTGATCTGGTGGATTACAATGACCTGGGCTTCGATTTTTGGTATGAAGCCGTCAATGCAGCGACCTCCACCTATGGCAAATGGGATATCGCCACCTTCGAGGGTCGGGAAGTATCAGCTGCATTCGACCTGAGCCTGCCCTTTATCCCCGAAAATGCAGCTTGTGCCACCCTGGTGGAAGCGTACGAAGCGGCAAATACGCTGGCACAAGAAGGCGCCAAGTTGTTTGCTGAAGAGGAACAGGAACCGGGCCTCGCTAAACTGACGCAGGCCATTGATATGTTCCCGAACAATGCGGAATTTCTGCTCATGCGCGGTCAGGCTTATCTGGACATGCAGCGCTACAGTGAGGCTTGTTCTGACTTGCGCCTCGCGCGTTCCATTTCATTGGTGACCTGGTATGATGCGGTGCTGCCGATTATTTGCCGGCAGTAGAAAACGAAGAGCATGAGAAAGCGGGGGCTGGCTATATTAATTGCGGTACTGGCCCTGCCGGTGGTTTTCAACTACCATTCGGAGCAGCCGGTGGAAGCTCTGCGTGCGGCTTATACCTATTCGGAGTCTGCATTTATGGAAGTCATGGGCATGCCGGTTCATTACCGTTCCGTAGGGGAGGGCCCGGTTCTGCTCCTCCTGCACGGTACCGGCGCAACGCTCCACACCTGGGAAGGCTGGACAGCTGAATTGCGGGATTCCTTCCGGGTCATTAGCGTGACTTTACCTGCCTTCGGACTTACCGGCCCACGTCCGGATGAGGATTATTCTATCCCTGCCTATGTTGATTTTGTAGAGGCTTTTGCCAAAAAGGTAGGCTTGGAGCGGTTTTACCTGGCTGGTAACTCACTGGGCGGGTTGATTGCCTGGGAATATGCCCTGGCTCACCCGGAGCGCCTCCAAAAGCTGGTGTTGCTTAATGCCTCCGGCTGGCCCCGCGATAAGGAAATGCCCTTGGCGATGCGCCTGGCCCGCAAGCCGGTCTTTAAGCAATTGCTGCAGCGAATTACCCCCAAAGCGCTCTTCCGGAAGTCACTCCGCGAAGTGTACGCCAATCCTGATCGCATTCCGGATACCCTGGTCGACCGGTACTTTGACCTTTTTCTGCGGAAGGGCAACCGCCGGGCCTATGTGCAGCGCTTAAATCAGTCTTATCAGCCCGATCCCGGTCAGCTTTCCGAACTTGATATTCCCACCCTTATCCTCTGGGGTGAGCAGGATACCTGGATTCCTGTTGCGGATGCATACCGGTTTGACGAGGTACTGCCTAACAGCCAACTCTTGATTTATCCGGATGCCGGCCATGTGCCCATGGAGGAATGGCCAGTGCGTACGGCGGAGGATGTCCGTAACTTCCTGCAATAGTAAGTTGGTTTTTAGGGCTTCACGAGTGGGGTGCCTGCATCATCAGCCGGCAGCAGAAGTTCATAATCAAACCCATTCAAAAGGGCTTGCAGGCGTTCCGATTGAGGTGGAGCAATCTGCCCCTGAGCGACTGCCTCCCGGATTGGGCGGAGGTCAATGAGCGCAAAAGCATCCTTCCGGGCTTGCAGGAGTAAGGGCAGGTTATGGCAATAATAGCGGTTGCGTTTTTCGAGCCAGTCGATCACGGCACCGTCCTCAGTGCGGTAGTAGCGGTTCCAGACCGCGATGTTGATGCTTTCCAGGCCCGCTTTGCTGGCAAGTGTTTGGGTGAGTTCCCCCAGGTCGAGCTCCCCTCCTGATGCTACTTTACTGGCGTGCAGCCGGCCGATTTTGACAAAAACTTTAGGCGCGCCATGCAGATCATATTGTTCTTGAAAGTTATCCCTGATGTATTGCACCCGGTCTCCGTGTGAGGTACCGCCCCGGTAACGGTCGTAAATGTCCCAGCTGATTTTCAGGTCGTGCAACAGGGCTTCGGCTTCCGGGGAATGAGCTTCCAGGGCACTGAAATAGGCTTTTACCGCTGGCTCCTTTAAGATGCGCCCAAATACGGGAAAGCCTTCATCGTCCTGATCTTCCTGTATCATCCACTCCCGGATAGTGGCAACGGCGGCTTGATGGAGTTCCTTGGGCACGGCTTCCGGTTCCAACTGACTTTGCAGCCAATCCAGCAGAAAAAATACCGATGAAAAATACTCCTGATCTACCCCCCAAATGGAAAAGCCTTCCCGGCAAAGTGCCTGAAGAAAGGCGGCATCTTCTTGCAGTTCGAAGAAGGGCATCGGTACGTCAGCGATAGCTTCAAACTGGTATTGTTTATAGAATGCGGCGAGGTTGGCCGGTACATTTTCGGGCACTTTGGTCAGTTGCTCCAGGTACTGTGCAGAATGAGGGCCGATTTCGCACGCAAAGTGACGGAAACCGTTTGTGCGGAGCATGGGGGCTAATTGTTCCACAAAGCGGGACAGGGTTGGGGAGCCGTGGGTTTCTCCCAGTACCAGGATTTGGGCAGCTTGTACCGCCTGTTCGAGCGCTTGGGCCCCTTCACCGGTAAACCCCTCCGGCGTGAGTTGGAAATAGTGCGTATGGGATGCGACAAAAGCACTATCCACTGTGGGCAATGCTGAGCTTGGGATGTTGGTTTTGGGAGTCTGACAGGCCCAAATCAGGAATAAGGTAAAGTATAGCAGGTATTTCATAGCTGGAGTAATTTGTGCCCGGCAGCTGTTGTGGGCCACCGGGCAGTTGTCTGTCGGGTGATTTATCGAACGGTAAAGTCGTTCAGGCTGTCGAATTCTACTAATTCATAGCGGGGGGAGCACTCGTAAAGCCAGCGCAGGATGCCCATGTGCCCGGCTCCGAAGAGAATAAGTACCCGGTCATTGTCCTGAATATCCAATTGCTGGATTTTATGGAAAATGCGCAGGTTGCGGTTCATCCAGAACATGGACAGCGCATCGGGGCCTTCAAAAGCGTCCGAGTCAAACTGCCCTCCGGAAATGTACGCCCCGAAGTAACGGTCGATGACCTTGTCCTGATTGAGGTACAGGAAGTTTTCCAGCAGGGTGTTGTGCGGCATTTGTTTGTCACTGTAAGTGTACCATTCCTTGTAGCGCTTCATCCACTCATCTTTGCCCCCAAAGTAATGGCGGTCGCCAATCCTTTTAATGTATTGATCGGCTTCCGAGTCTCCAATTTTGTCATGCAGATCGCCCAGTAACCCCCATGCATCGCAGCCGTAAATCGTATCCAGCCCTAGCTGGTCCATCAGGCGAATGCCGACCTGATCGCGTTCATTGGCATATAGTTCCTCTTCGCCTTTTTTCCAGCGGCGGTAGCGGTTCATGAGGTAGCCGGTATTGGCACCCGATTCTACGATGATTTTGGTGGGCTGAAACTGGGCTACATAATCCAGGAGCTCCTGCAGTTCTTCCTGCCGCTTAGGCGTGAAAATATTGATCTTGTCTTCCTCCTTGGTCTTGTGCTCGTCCAAACCGGGATAAGCAAAATGCCAGGTGCCCATGAGCAGTACCTGAGGTACCTGCCGGTCGCCGATGAGGAACTCGTCCGGGCCCTTGTAGGGCATCTCCTGGGCAGTGGACAATTGAAAGAAGCATAAAGCGATGAAAATAGGGATAATGGATTTCATTGGTGATAATTTTAGAGTTTAGAAATGGTCAAAAAAGCATTTATGGGCCAGTCCTGTTGAAGCAGCAAGACTTCGTAGAAGTCGCATGTTGCCCGCTATTATAGGAAATGCCCCTGGGAGCTTATCTCCGACCGGCTCCCAGTACTTTTTATCTTGCAATTCAGCTTTTGATTGGTATTGTTATAGATGACGAAGCACAAACACAAAAGTGCAGCCCCCATCCACGGCTTCCAACTGCAATCGGTAACCCAGAGGATTTCCCCGGTCAGTGCTAAAAATCAAAACAGTGGGCATTCACCGGGCAATCCGGCGCATTCACCGATAGAATCTCCCCGACAGCCTATCCTTCGGGGGCATACTGCCCATGAATTGCTTAGTTTTAGCCTAAAATTGATCCGGGATGAAACCTAAATACGGCGTTTTGCTCATCTGGAGTGTGGCCTTTTTCCTGGTGTACGTGGAGCTCAGAGATATTGCTGATGACGGCATTCAAAGCTTTGTGGATACCTGGACCAGCCAAAAGGGTGTATTGCTGTCTTTGTCGTCCCTAATTGCGGATATTTTGTATGCCTTTGGCTGCTATTCTGTGCTTTTTTGGCTCAAGGGCAAGCCGAACCTGCTGCTTGGCGTATTACTTTTCGCGGTGTATCCATTTACCGCTGCTATCCGGTTTTTGATCGAGGAAGTACTTTACCTGCGCTGGTTTGGCTTTGATAATTACTACGATCAGATGAGCACCAGTGCTTACCTGCTGGATAATTTGTACTATGCTATTCCCTTTTCAGCGGTAGGTATCGTGTTTTACTTTTCACAGTATTCCCGTTTCCGGGAGCGGCAAAGCCAGGCGTTGCTGATTCAAAACCAGAAGACGGAGCTGGCCTTTTTGCGGTCGCAGATCAATCCCCATTTCCTTTTCAATACCCTGAACAATGTCTATACTCTGGTCTACCAAAAGTCAGATAAGGCACTCGAAGCCATGGAAAAGCTGACGGGCCTGCTCCGGTATGCATTGTACGAGAATGCCGAGCAAGTGCCTCTGGAACGGGAAGTGAGTTACATTCAGGACTTCATCAGCCTTCAGCGCCTGCGGTACGGGTACGAAGTGCAGCTGCAACTGGAGGTGTCCAAAAATCTGGACGGGCTGGTCATCCCTCCATTTGCGCTCATCCCCTTTGTGGAGAATGCCTTTAAGCACGGCGAGCTGCGGAACCCGGAGCATCCGGTGGTCATCCGGGTGGAGCGTACGGCAGAGGCTTTGGTCTTTCACACCCAAAATGCCCTGCGGGTGCAGCAAAAGGATCAGGTGGGTGGCATCGGCCTGGCCAATATCCGCAAACGCTTATCTTTGATTTATGAAGATCAGCATGAGTGGGCCGTCGAAGCAACCCAAAATCAATTCGAAGTCACCCTTAAAATCCCTATTGCCCTATGCTCCGATGTGTAATTGTGGATGATGAGCCCCTGGCCATACAATTGTTGTCCGACTATGTCCGAAAAACTCCCGATTTGGAATTGGCGGAGGCTTTTTCCAACCCCATTGAGGCTTTGCAGTACCTGCAGGGGCAGACAGACTTGCTGCTCTTTTTGGATGTGCAAATGCCCGAGCTCACCGGCATTCAGGTGATGAAAATCCTGAATCAGCGCCTGCCGGTCATCCTCACCACTGCTTATGAGCAATATGCGCTGCAAGGGTACGAACACAACGTGGTGGATTACCTGATGAAACCGATCTCTTACGACCGTTTTTACCAGGCCGTGCAAAAGGTAGAGGCCGGTGAAAGGAATCCGGCTTCAGAAGCTCAGGAGGCAGAAGCGAGCGCCTCCTACTTATTTGTGAAAACGGAATACCGCCTGCAGCGCGTCGACTACGCTGATATCGCTTATTTGGAAGGGCAGGGCGACTATGTGGCCATCCACACGCCGACCGGCCGTATAATGACATTGGAAAACATGAAGCATTTTGAAGAGGTGCTGCCGACAGCTTTATTTGTGCGCACGCACCGGTCCTATATCGTGTCCATTCCCAAAATCGACTACATTGAGCGCAACCGGGTGGTAATTGGGAAGGAGCGCCTGCCGATTAGTGAGGGGTACCGGAAGAGCGTGATGGGTAGATTGAAAGGGTAATAGGGTCGGCTATCTTAGCCTTTGCCTAATCCACTCAAAAAGCTTTCGCATCCTGCCCAATCAGATAGTTCGCCACCCAGCCGTAAGCGAATATGCCCAGTGCAAAAACAATGATTAGCCAACTGCCGAGGGTGGGTACAAGTGCTCCAATAATGCCAACAGCTGCCAGTGCCAGGCTGTAAATGGTCAGGGAACGCCGGGCTTTGGTGCCTTCACTGACGGAGAAAGTGCCGCCGGCAGGGACTAAAAGCAATCCAAAAACAAGGCCCAGGAATAGCAGTTGTCCGGCATCGCTAATGAAATAGCCGGCCAGGGAAAGTACTGATAGTCCGACCAGGCCACCAGCGATATTGGAGCCCATTTTTTCATCTTCTGTGAGGGCGTGCTTACCAATAGGATGAAGGCGTAGGAAGAGGTTCGCTATCGGCACTGCAATCCAGGAAGACAGCGCAAACAGTACGTACAGGGCGATAATTGGGTAGAGCAGGGGGGCCAGCGCAGGGTTGCTCCGTGCCACACCCAGTACTACCCGGTAGATGATGTACGCTCCAATCACCACTGCCCAACGGTTTTGCTCATTCATTTTCGCCATCCAAAGGAAATACTTCAGGATGCCGCGGTAAAAGAAGTTCTCGCCCTTGATCGCTTCCTTGAGGCCAGACCGGGCATATTCGTTATTGGGGTTCAGGCGAAGGGCTTCCCGGAAGTTTTGCTGGGCCTCTTTGAAGCGCCCTTGTTCAATGGCTACCCAGCCGCGGTTAGCGTGGGAATAGCTATCCTCAGGTGCTTTGTGCAGGGCGTAGTCAATCGTCTGAGCGGCTTCTGCTTTGCGGTTGAGTTTCACCAGGGCTTGTGCCCGTATGTTGACCAGGTTGACATTTTCCGCATCCTGTTCCAGCCCCTGTTCGGCAGCGTTGAGGGCTTCCTGCCATTTTTCCTCATAGAAGGCGACATGGGCGAGCAGCAGGAAAAAGTCTGCATCCGCCGGGTTGAGCTGAAGCCCCTGCCGGATCATTTCGCGTGCCTTCCTGGTGTTCTGATTGTAAAAGTACGCCCTTGCCATGGTGTAGAGCAGGAACGGATCGTTGGGGGCATGGCCCATGGCACGTTCGCCTAGTTCCAGGGCTTCAGCGTAGCGTTTGCCGCTGAGGTAGCATTCTGCCAGCCAGGCCATGGCGTAGGCGTCATTAGGTGCGTGGCTGAGCGCTTGCTTAAATTCCTTTTCGGCATCAGCCAGCCGCTTTTGGGCCAGGAGCAGCTTGCCTCGTTCCAGATGAATGTTGATCATTTCTTAATCTTGAGGTAGTCGAGGATTTCATCATAAATGCCCGCCTCATTGGCAAAGAGGGCGTAGTTCTTGGCGGTACTGAACCATTCCCTGGTGGTTGCCCGGTGCTTTTTGATGGCTTGTTCGAGGTCCTTGGTCTCCAAAGGCTGAGGCGTTCCCGTGCGAATGGCTTCTTCCAGTTTGCCTTCTATGGCGCGGTCAATGATGGCCTCCAGGTCGGCCCCGGAAAAGTCACCGGTCTTTTTGACCAGTTTGCTGTAGTTCAGCTCGCTTACCGGCTTGCCTTTGAGTTTGAGCTTCAGGATGGCTTCGCGGGCGGCAGGGTCGGGAGGGGGTACAAAAATGATGCGATCGAAGCGTCCCGGCCGGCGGAAGGCAGAGTCGAGGTGCCAGGGTGCGTTGGTGGCTGCCAATACCAGTACGCCTTCATTATTATACTCTACGCCATCCAATTCGGCGAGGAACTGATTGATGACATTTCGTCCGGCACTGTGGCGCATATCCGACCGGCTGGCCCCCAGAGCGTCCACTTCGTCAAAGAACAGAACGCAGGGTTTCAGGCTTCGGGCTTTTTCGAATATAGCGTGGAGGTTGCGCTCGCTCTGCCCGATGTACATATCCAGGATATCGCTGATGCCTACGGCCAGGAAATTGGAGCCTACTTCTCCGGCAGTGGCTCTTGCAAGGTGGGTCTTCCCACAGCCGGGCGGGCCGTACAGCAAAATACCGCCACCAATTTTTTTCCCATAGGCCTGGTAAATTTCCGGGTGTTTCAGCGGATGGAGAATTTTCATGCGGACTTCCTCTTTTACCTGTTCCATTCCACCGACGTCTTCAAAGGTGGTCTCGGGCCGCTCGATGTCAATGCTCTTGTCTTGGTCTTCACCTTCGTCCCCACCGGATTTGAGCTTGATTTTTTCCGGTTCCGGTTGACCTTTAATTTGCAGGTTGATCTCTGATTCCAGGTAGGCATCGCGGAGTTTATCGTTGATGGCGATGGCATTTTCGTAGGCTTCCTTAGCCGCTTCGGCTTGCTGGCTTTGCAGCAGTAGTTTGGCGTATACGAGCCATGCTTTTGCGGGTGGTGCCGGGGCTTCGACTAGTTCTTCGATCAGTACCAGCCCGGAGCCGGTTTTCTGTTGGGCGCGGAAGGCATCGGCGAGGCCGATCTTGAGGTCTGTGTCGGCTGCGTTGAGGCGGAGTGCGGCTTTATACTCGGCTTCGGCTTCTTCGTGGCGGTCCTGTTTCATTAGCGCATTGGCAAGGAGTTTCCGCAGTGGGAGGTTGTCTGGAGCGCTTTTGAGGGCTTCGCGTAGTTGTTGTATTTCGTCCATGTGGTCCTTTCTTCTTTTGGGAAGGGTAAGGTACGGAATTTGGGGGAGAGTTGGGAGGGGGCGGTGGGTAGTTTGGGAGTGGGGAGTCTTGCAGTCGGCAGTGGGCAGTCTTGGAGTGGGCAGTTTGGGAGTGGGGAGTTTGGGAGTGGGGAGTCTTGCAGTCGGGAGTGGGCAGTCTTGGAGTGGGCAGTTTGGGAGTGGGGAGTTGGCAGTCTTGTAGTGGGCAGTGGGCAGTCTGGGAGTGGGGGAGTCTTGCAGTCGGCAGTGGGCAGTCTGGGAGTGGG
>NZ_JALEGS010000102.1 GCF_022763345.1 Phaeodactylibacter sp. | reverse complement strand
CCATCGCTGATTTGCGGTGCTATCGTAAAAGTGGAGCGTGGAGTACGATCCAGCAACTTGTCGCAGCGGCATAGCTGTGCAATTTGTTATACACACTGATCCATTTTGCATCCCAGAGAATGCACAAAAAGCCTTACCTTTCTCCAAACCACAGGAAAGATAAATGGCAGGTACCCAAAAGCAGCGGCAAGCATACAACGAAGCCTTTCAGGAAGTCCTGGATCGGCTAAATCCTCAGCAGCGGCAGGCGGTGGATCAAATCGAAGGCCCGGTGATGGTGATCGCAGGGCCGGGTACCGGAAAAACCCATATTCTTTCTTCCCGAATTGGCCGTATCCTGCTGGAGACCGACACGCAGGCGCATAACATCCTTTGTCTGACTTTTACTGATGCAGGGGTGAATGCGATGCGCGAACGCCTGCTGCGGTTTATTGGGCCGGAGGCGCACCGCATCCCCATCTACACCTTTCACTCCTTTTGCAACAGCATCATACAGGACAATCTTGAGCGCTTTGGGAGGCAGGAACTGGAACCCCTGAGCGACTTGGAGCGGGTGGAGCTGATCCGCAAAGTGCTGGATACCCTGCCGCCGGAACACCCCCTGCGCAGGGGCCGCAGCGATGCCTATGCCTACGAAACACAGTTGCAAAATCTCTTTCAGCAAATGAAAGCCGAGCGTTGGACGGTACCCCTGATGAATGAAGCTATCGATGTTTACCTGGAAGACCTGCCCAACCGGGAGGAATACATCTACAAAGTCAGCCGAAAGGGGCAATACCAAAAAGGGGACCTCAAAACCAGTCAGATCGAGGAAGAAGTGGAGCGCATGGAACGCTTGCGGGCAGCTGCCCAATTATACCCTGACTATCAGAAAGCCATGCAGCGCGCCAACCGCTACGATTACGATGATATGATCCTCTGGGTGCTCGATGCCTTTGAGCGTTTCCCCAATCTGCTGCGGTCGTATCAGGAGCGTTTCCTTTACATTTTGGTAGACGAATACCAGGATACCAACGGTGCGCAAAATGAGATCATCCGCAAGCTCGTGGCCTACTGGGAGATGCCCAACCTGTTTATCGTGGGCGATGACGATCAGTCGATCTACGAATTTCAGGGCGCCCGCCTGAAAAACCTGACAGACCTCTACGAAACATACCGCAACGGGATAAGGCTGGTCGTATTGGAGGACAACTATCGCTCCACGCAGCCCATACTCGATGCGGCCCGGGAGGTGATCGGGCAAAATGATATCCGAATCGTCAACCGGCTGCAGGAGTTGGGTGTCGAAAAGGTGCTAAAGGCCAGCCATCCGGGAGTAAAGGACCTGCCTGCTGCCCCTGAGGTTAGTGTGTTCCCCAATCCTCTGCAGGAAGAAGTATGGCTGACCGGCGAGCTACAACGGTTACAGGGAGCAGGTGTGCCCCTCAATGAAGTGGCCATCATCTACGCAAAGCACCGGCAGGTAGAAAGCCTGATGGAATTACTGGAAAAGCAGCACATCCCTTACCAAACCCGCCGCCGGGTAAATGTGCTCCACCTACCGCTCATCCGTAACCTCCGGCTGATGCTGGAGTATTTTGCGGCCGAGTTTCACCGCCCCACTAGTGGTGAACACCTGTTGTTCCAGATCATGCATTTTATTTTTATCGGGCTGCACCCAGACGATCTCTCTGCTGTAAGCCAGCGGCAGGCCCGTCAAGCCGGGAGCGAACGCATGGCCTGGCGCGATTTTTTAGCCCATCCTGAAGACTGGGCCGGGCTGGGGTTGAAAGATCAGCCCGCGCTGCTGCGGTTTACCGATTTTCATCACCATATGATCCGGCAATACACCAACCTGAGTGCGCCGGCTTTTGTGGAACAGCTCCTCAACCGAAGCGGGCTGCTGGCTTATGCTATGGGCCAGCAGAATAAAGCCTGGCTCCTTCAGGTACTCCGGTCCTTTCTGGACTTCGTACGCAGAGAAGCAGCCCGCAATCCGCGTTTGACAGTGGGTGGGCTGTTGGACCTGTTGCGCAGTATGGATGCCAACCGCCTGCCTGTAGAAGCCAGTGAATCTATCTACGCGCAGGATGGGGTACAATTGCTGACCGCCCACAGTGCCAAGGGGCTGGAATTCCGGCAGGTCTTTTTGCTGGATGTGACCCAAAAACCCTGGGAGCCCAGCTCAAGGGGCAGTAATTTCCGGTTCAAACTGCCCGATACGCTCACTTACTCCGGAGAAGAAGACCCGCTTGAAGCCCGTCGCCGGCTCTTCTATGTGGCCATCACCCGGGCGCAGGAACGCCTGCATTTGTCTTACGCTACTCAGGATATGGATGGGAAAGCGACACCGCGTGCCCGCTTCGTGGATGAGTTGCTGGAGCAGGGAGCGGTAGCCGTAACCGAGCGGGAACTGCCTAAAGACAGGTTGCTGGAAGCCGAGGCTCTGCGGTTGATGGAGCAGCGGGCACCCGCAGTACCTGCCCCTGATCGGGACACCATAGAAGCTTTACTGGAAGGGTTTCAGCTCAGTGTTTCCGCCCTCAACCGCTACCTCAAATGCCCCTTAGGGTTCTACTATGAGAATGTCCTCCGCGCTCCGGTCCTGATGCGCGAAGCGGCTCACTATGGCACCGCCATGCACTATGCGCTGGAACGCTATTTCGAACGCATGCGTACCCACCGGGAACAGGAATTCCCACCGGTAGAGGTCCTAACCGAGGGCTTTGAGCAGGAAATGGAACGTCGCCGTGGCTTTTTTGCCCGCCGGGAATTTGAGCGCAGGCTGGAAGCCGGACGGTACAACCTGCAGCAGTACTTTGAGGCGCACCGCAGCAGTTGGCCCACAAATGTCCTGATGGAATACCGGCCCCGAAATGTGGAAGTTGATGGTGTGCCGGTCACGGGCAGCATTGATCAGCTTATTCAGCTCAATGCAGATCAGGCACGGGTAGTGGATTTCAAAACGGGCAGCCAGCAAAAGAGCAAGCTCCGCCGTCCGACTGAGAAAAACCCCAACGGCGGGAGCTACTGGCGGCAGTTGGTCTTTTATAAATTGCTTTACGAAAACTATCCCGGCAATACCCGCACGGTAACCTCCGGCACTATTTCCTATCTGGAGCCCGACAAAACAGGCGCTATGCCGGAAGCAAGCATCAGTTATCAGCCCCGGGACATTGCAACCGTGCGCAAGTTAGTGCAGGAAGTGTATTCGGCCATTCAGAATCACGACTTCTTTACCGGGTGCGGCGAAACCGACTGTCCATGGTGTAATTTTGCGCGGGAACACATTGTGCCCGATACCTTCGCGCAACCCGATATCGAGGCCCTTGATGACGAGAGCTGATTTTAGCTGTACTGGGCGATTAGCTGCTTCACTTCCTGCTCCTTGGTATCGAAGTGGCGGCTAATGACTTCAGGCCGGGGATCAATAATGTACTGCGGTTCTTGGCCTTTCATGCGGATGGCAACTTTGCGTTCCACATAGACCACCACACCCGATTCCTTGTCAACGGAGCGGATCTGACCGGCTTTTTCCATTGCCTTATACCCTTCAGAGTTAAGGCGGTTGATGATCCGGCGGTTCTTTTCGTGCACTTCTACCTGATACACCACCAGCTCCGCTTTACTGCCAATTGGCGTACTTTCAATCACCCGTACCTGTCCGTAAATAGCCCGGGCGGAGCCGTTGTTCGCCAGCGGATAGTCCGTGAGGGCATTCTCAGCGACCAGCTTTTCATTGACCTTTTCGAGGTTGCCATCGGAAATGCCAGAGTAGATGCGCTGAAGCTCCGACTGCAGCCTGCCACTATCGGTGCTGTTGCAATTGTGTAGTAGTATGGCGGTCAGGAGAATAAAAAAATACTTAGTGTACTGCATTGGAACAATTAATTAACAAGAAGCGGCTGCATAGTCAGCCCGCTTAATAGACAAGTTAAAACGCAATCCGGTTGGCTTTAGTGTAGAGCGGTGGCAAAAGTAACATTATCTTTGCAATTGCCTACCTTCGCGCTGATCGCATTCACAAATGTATGCCATGAAAGTAGCCGTTATTGGTGGCGGTGCCGCCGGTTTTTTCGCAGCCATTGAGGCCAAGCGCAATCATCCGCATGCCGCTGTTGTCCTTTTTGAAAAGTCGCGTAAGCTACTCTCCAAGGTGAAAATCTCGGGGGGCGGGCGTTGCAATGTAACCAATGGCTGTACCTCCATAGCCGAGCTGTCGAGGGCTTACCCCCGGGGCAGCAAACAGCTGAAGAAAGCCTTCCGGACCTTCAATACTGTGCATACCATGGACTGGTTTGAGAGCCGGGGTGTGGCCCTCATGACGCAGCCCGATAATTGTGTATTCCCGGTTTCCCAGGATTCCCAGAGCATCATCGACTGCTTCCTGAAGGAGGCCCGGCAGCTCGGGGTACAAATTGAGACAGGCGTTGGCGTGGCAAAGCTGCAACCGGTGGGAGAGGGGCTGAAGCTGCATTTTCTTAAGGAGGTACATCCGCCTGCCTTTTTCGATAAGGTCATTGTTGCGACCGGCGGCTCTCCAAAACGGCAGGGTCTGGAGTGGCTGGAAGCCCTGGGGCACCAAATCGAAGATCCGGTACCCTCCCTCTTTACCTTCAATATGCCCGAAGAACCGGTCACCGAGCTGATGGGCGTAGTAGTTGAGGAAGTGCAGGCCAGCATTCAGGGCACCAAGCTGAAATCGGATGGCCCCTTGCTGATCACCCACTGGGGGATGAGTGGGCCGGCTATTCTTAAACTCTCGGCCTTTGGAGCACGTGCGCTGAGCGAGTTAGGCTATGTTTTCAGGGTGCAGGTCAACTGGGCGAACGAGCAGAATGCCGAACAGGTGTCGGACGACTTGCGCAGTATCATGGCCGTGCACCCCAAAAAAGGCCTAAACAATGAGCGCCCCTACGCTTTGCCCAAACGCCTGTGGAGCTATCTGCTAGCCAAAGCCGAGCTGCCGGAAGACAAAAAGTGGGGCGAAATCGGCAAAAAAGGCTTGCATAAGCTCACCCATCTCCTCACCAATGATGTGTACCAGGTAAGGGGCAAAACTACCTTCAAGGAAGAGTTTGTCACCTGCGGTGGCGTGAGCCTTCAAAGCATCGATTTTAAGACCATGCAAAGCAAAGCCTGCAAAAATCTTTATTTTGCGGGTGAAGTCCTGGATATTGACGGAATCACGGGAGGCTATAACTTTCAGGCTGCCTGGACGACAGCCTATATCGCAGGACAACTCAATTGATTAACCAAAACGACGAAAGACCATGGGATTACTGTACACGATTATCGTAGGCGCCATTGCCGGCTGGCTGGCCGGGAAAATCATGAAAGGTGCCGGATTTGGCCTGCTTGTCAATATTGTGCTGGGTATAATCGGCGCTTATGTTGGTAGCTGGCTGTTTGGTATTCTGGATATCAGTATTGGCACAAGCTCCGGTACCATCAACACCATTGTCACTGCCACTGCAGGCTCGGTAGTTGTGCTGTTCATTGCAGGGCTACTGAAGAAGTGACCTTAACCGGAGCGGTCCGCTTGAAGTGCCGCTCCGGCTATCTACCTATCTAATACGTCCACGCCGGATGCCCTTCCTCATAGGGAATGCATGGCTTATATTGTCCGGGTATTGGCAGAAAAGCGGTCACTTCCGTACCTACCTTTTCGGAGGTGAAATAGCCAAGCAGTACGAGTTGCTTGAGCTTAAGGAAGCCGGACCAGGCCGTCTCACCCATATCATCCGTTACTGTCTTTACACTGCGGGCTTCTGCATCTATAATATTGAGCAGGGCAAGCTGTTCCTCCGGTTGAAGGGCAGTGAAGGTTTTGTTGTATTTCGACTGGGCTTGGACCTCAATCTGCTCTATGCTATCGCGCAGGGACATTTGCTCTTCTTCCGGCAGGCAGGTAGCGGCAAGCTGGTCGATGAATGCTGGAACGCCCACATCTTTAGCGCCCGGAGTATCGGTTGCGGGTAGTATGGTCTCGGCAATTTCCGAAAGGGCGGCGGCCTGTTGGGCGTCAAAAAACTTCGGTGCCCACCCGGTTGCCGTAGAGGCTTCTGCCTGACAGCCATTAAGCACAGCGGTTATGGTGGAAGCGGACAGGGCCGCACCGGTCAGCAAAGCAGTTCTTTTTATGGCTTCTCTTCTGTCCATGATCAGAGGTTCATTTTTTTGAGTTCCTGCACCGCATGATCGGCAGCCCGTGCCGTAAGTGCCATGTAGGTCAGCGATGGATTTTGGCAACCAGCGGAAGTCATACAGGCCCCATCGGTCACAAAAACATTCGGGCAGTCCCACACCTGATTGGTGCCGTTAAGGACGGAGGTTTTGGGATTGCGCCCCATGCGTGCGGTGCCCATCTCATGAATGCCCAGCCCCGGATAGGAACCGGCATCAAAGGTTTCGACATTTCGGAAACCTGCAGCCTCCAGCATTTCAGCTGCCGAGTCCATCATATCCTGCCGCATGATGCGCTCGTTTTCCTTAAACTCACAGTCGATAGTAAGAGTAGGCAGCCCATGCTTGTCGGTAACTTCCTTGTTCAGCCTGACGTGGTTTTCATAATAAGGCAGGCACTCTCCAAATGCGCCCATGCCTACCTGCCAGGGGCCTGGTGTAATGAGTTGTGCTTTGTAATCCGCGCCCAGCCCTTTTTCCATTTCCTTGATGCCCCGTACCCAGTTTTGGCGGCTGCCTCCTCCCTGATAACCGAAGCCGCGGATATAGTCCTTGCGCTCGGAATGCTTGTCGAGGTTGCGGAATCGCGGGATGTAAAAGCCGGTTGGGCGCCGCCCTTCATCATACCGGTCGCCATAGTCATCGTGTATGCCCTGCGCGCCGGCCCGGAAGTGGTGGTCCATCAGGTTATGGCCGAGCTGCCCGGAACTATTGCCCAGCCCATCGGGATTGTACTCATCGGCGGAGTTCATCAGGATGAACGTGGACCCCAAGGCAGAAGCACAAAGGAAGACGATCTTCGCATAGAACTCCATCGCCTCTCCGGTTTCCGCATCGAGCACCCGCACGCCTTTGGCTTTCTTCGTTTGCGGATCGTAAATAATGGAGTGCACCACTGAATTTGGGCGCAGCGTCATATTGCCGGTGGCTTCCGCAGCCGGCAGGGTAGCGGCATTACTGCTGAAGTAGGCCCCGTATGGACAGCCCCGGATACAACGGTTGCGGAACTGACAGGCACCCCGCCCGTGAATGGCTTGGGTGAGGTTGGCCGTACGGCCGATGGTCAAAGTTCTGCCGAAGTTGGCTTTCATGCTGTCTTTGAGGTGTTCCTCAATGCAGTTTAGGGGGATACCGGGCTGAAATTGCCCGTCCGGCAGGTGCGGCAGCCCCTCGGCAGTGCCCTGAATACCTGCAAAGCGCTCCACGTGGTCGTACCAGGGGGCCAGGTCTTTGTAGCGGATGGGCCAGTCTACACCATAGCCGTCTTTGGCGTTGGCCTCAAAATCCAGATCGCTCAGCCGGTAAGAATGCCTGCCCCACATGATGGAGCGGCCGCCTACGTGATACCCACGTATCCAGTCAAAACGCTTCTCTTCTGTATAGGGGTGCTCCGTGTCCTTGACCCACCAGTGCCTGGTGGAAGGGGCCATGGTATAACCGGTGCGCTGCTGTTTGGGGTAGTCCTTGAGTTCCTCCTGTGTCAGCTTGTTGCGGTTGGGCAACTCCCAGATTTCCATCATGGCAGTAGGATAGTCGCCATGACGTACCATACGCCCACGTTCCAGAACGATGGTCTTCAGGCCTTTCTCGCAAAGTTCCTTGGCGGCCCAGCCACCGCTGATACCTGAGCCTACGACAATAGCATCATAGGTGTTGTCGGCTTTGCCCTTGCTGTTGAAGTACATGCGCTGCTTGTTAGTTTGTTTAGTGAGGTTTTCTGAGGCAGTTGGCGAAAATACCAAAAATAATTGCTCAAAACAGATGAAGAACGCAATAATTGGGCCATCGGTTTAAAGGCGATCAAAAGAAGCTGCACTGTGCCCTGGACACTAAGCGAATCAATAAAAAAAGCGTTAAATCAGTGGTCAGGGCTCTGAACTGCGAGTTTACAGCGTTATACTGTTGTCTGATTTTCTGATTTGGCTGCCCGTGCAATACCTATATCATCCTATCAACTACTGATGTTTCAAATTATGAACTCCAACTTGGCCCCAAACCTGTTCCGTGCTTTCCTGATAGGGCTGTGCGTACTCTTGCAACCTATCATAGCCCGTTCGCAGGACTTTACCATCATCGCTGAAAATCAGAATCTGTACTCGGTAGGCATCAGTGACTGTGAGGTCAACTTCCTGTCTGCCATTTCTCCGCCTTCCGTCAGTTTTGCAGATATTACCTATACCCCAGACGGGCAGTTATGGGGCATCTCTACGGATGGGCGCTTGTTCCGGGTCAATCCGAATACCGGCACCACTATCCTGATGACCATCATCCCACAGGGGGGCTTCTCTTTCTACACCAGTCTGGTAGCTGACCAAAATGGACTGATCTATACCGTGGGTTCAAATGGGAATGTCTACACCTACAATCCGGCAACCGATACCGCCACTTTTCTTGGGCAATCTGACTATGGATCGGCAGGGGACCTCACTTTCGTGAACGGGCAGTTGGTGATGGCCGGGACTTCCAATCAGATGATTGAGATTGACCTTGACAATCCCGGGAACAGTTCGCCCATTCTCAATTTTAACGTAGGCGGCTCCATTTTCGGGGTGGTCACTTTCGTGGAAGACTGCGAAAATACGGTGACCTATGCCAGCAATGACAGTGGGCAGGGCACTATTTTTGCTATCGATTTTGATAACGGGCAACTGACGCCGGTCTGTAACGCAGGCGTTGTCATTTACGGGGCAGCCAGCGAACTGGAGTTTCTGGCGGCTGCACCTCTTGGATTGGAGGAAGTACAAACCGTACCGGCTGATTGCGCCGACCCTGTAGGCAGCATCACCGTGGAGGTTTCCGGAGGCAATGGTGGGCTGATGTACAGTCTCGAAGGGCAGGCTTTTCAATCCTCCAATGTGTTCAGTAATTTGCTGCCTGGCATCTACACGATTTTGGTGGAAGACAGCTTTGGCTGCACGCTGGAAGTGGAAGCAGAAGTGGAAACGGAAGGGGAGGCACCGGTCATTCAGGAGGTCTTCCCGCAAGGAACAGCCTGTGGAGCCGACAACGGCAGCCTGACCATTGTGGCAGAAGGCGGGCTAATGCCTTACACCTTCAGCATCAATGGGGAGGATTTTCAAAATGAGCCCACATTCGAAAACCTGCCCGCTGGCACTTACCTTGCCACCATCCTTGATGCACAGGGCTGTGCGGATGCAGTGGAAGTGGAAATAGATAGCAGTACTGCACCCCTGGTTTCCGGGCTTGATGTGGATCCCTGTGAGGCATCTGGCGTCAACCTGACGGTTACGGCACTCAACGGCACTCCGCCCTATACCTACAGCATTGACGGAATGGCTTTCCAGTCTGATGCATTTTTTCCAAATATTCCCAGTGGCCTGCTCACCGTTACAGTGGTGGATGCCGCCGGTTGTGAAGCCACTGAAACAGTTGACGTACCGGAAGCCACCCCTCTGCCTGCGTTGTCTGCCAGCACCACTCCGGTCAGCTGTACCAATGACGGAGGTACGGTCAGCATCGGGTCGGGCCCTTTCAGTGGGCTTACCTTCAGCCTGAATGGCGGCCCGTTTGGCGAAAACCCGGCCTTTAGCGCCCTGCCTGCCGGTACTTACACCGTGACGGTACGAAACGAGGTGGGCTGTACTGAAAGCTTTGAAGTGGAAGTAGAGGACCTGGAAGACGGCCCGCAGTTGCAGGAGGTGCTGGTTCAGAATACCACCTGCGGAGAAGATAACGGGTGGTTGGAATTCGTATTGACAAGCGGCACCCCTCCTTTTACTTATCAACTGGACCCCGGCACCCCACAGGACAATGGTTTTTTTGAAGGCCTGCCTGCCGGTACTTACGTTCTGAACGTGGAGGATGCCCAAGGCTGTACCCTGGAGGCAGCAGCAGCGATAGGTGAAAGCGCCCCCTAAGCATCAGCATTTCCACGGCTTCCTGCGGAGAGGGGAGCAGTACACTTACGGTGTCTGCCAGCGGAGGGAGCGGAACAGGGTTGGCGTTTCGCGTCGATCAGGGACCCTGGCAGCCTGCCCCTGTTTTTGAAGGGCTAAGCCCCGGAATATTCACCGTAGAAGCCCGGGATGGCGAAGGTTGCACAGCGGAACAGGAGATCACGATAGCCGAAGTACCGGCTTTGTCAATCGCCCTGGATTTCGTGCGTGGCTGTGGGCCAGGCGAGAGTGCCCTACAGGTAAGGGGCAGCGGTGGGAACGGCGGGCTGCAATTTCAGCTCAACAGCGGTTTGCCCCAGGGCAGCGGTCTTTTTACCGGGTTATCGGCTGGCCGCTATCAACTGACGGTGGCGGACTCGGCGGGGTGTATTTCAGAAATACTACCGGTGGAAGTGCCCGGCGCGGAGCCCTTGCGGCTGAGGGTGCAGGATATCCAACCAGCCCTGTGTGCAGCTCCTAATGCCCGGCTTACCCTCGCCGGAAGCGGGGGCACGCCGCCCTATTTCTACACGGTGAATGAGCAGGAGCAGAACGAGCCTGTATTTGACAACCTGGCCGCAGGCTCGATATCGCTGCTGCTGACTGATGCCGAAGGCTGTACCCGCATGGATAGCGTAGCATTGGCTACCGATTGCCCCATCTATGCCCCCTCGGCATTTTCGCCCAACGGCGATGGCCGCAATGACCGCTTTGAACTCTTCTCCGGACTGCCTTTCTTTGTAGTGCAGTACCAGATTTTTGACCGCTGGGGCGGGCTGCTCTACGAAGTCTCAGGTTTTGGATCGGAGGACAGGGCAGCGTACTGGGATGGCACCGCTGCCGGAGAACCGCTGAATACGGGCCTTTATACTTACTACATTGAGGTACTCGACAGCGAGGGGGAAGCGGTAACGCTAAAGGGCGGCATCATGCTGGTCCGATAAATCTAAAGAACATGATTGACTCTGATATCCGGAAAGCCCATACGCTGGAGGGCAGGTTTTACCGGGACCCGGCATTGTTTGAGGCGGCGTCAGACCGCATTTGGGCGAAAGCCTGGCACTATGTGGAAGACGCAGCGGACCTGTCTGTGGCGGGCTATGCGCACCCCTTCACCCTACTGCCCGGAGTGCTGGACGAACCACTGCTCATCGCAAATGATGCCGAAGGGCGGCGGCGCTGCCTGTCCAATGTATGCACCCACCGAGGTAAAATCATTGTGGAAGCGCCCGGGCCGGTGCGTCAGCTGAGCTGTGGCTACCACGGGCGCTGCTTCCGCCTCGACGGGACCTTCAAAAGTATGCCTGCGTTTGAAGAGGCCGCCGGTTTTCCATCGAATGCAGACCACCTGCCGGCGTTGCCGCTGGAAGAGTGGCTGGGGCTGCTGTTTACGAGCCTGGAGCCCTACGCAGACTTCCGGGAGGCGGTGGCCCCAATTCAGGAGCGGATAGGTTTTTTGCCGCTGGATGAGCTGCAGTTCATGGAAGAGGGGAGTCGGGACCACCTGGTGAAGGCACACTGGGCGCTTTACTGCGATAATTACCTGGAGGGCTTCCATGTGCCTTTTGTGCACCCGGCTTTGAATACCGCACTGGACTTCGGGGCCTATGATTACGAAACTTTTTACTGGTGTAACCTGCAAATTGGGATCGCTAAGCCGGAGGAGCCTGCTTTCGATTTGCCGGAAGGCCACCCCGACTACGGCCGGCGGGTCTATGCTTACTATTTTTTCCTATTCCCCAACCTGATGTTCAATTTCTATCCCTGGGGCTTGTCGCTCAATGTGGTGGAGCCTTTGTCCATCAAAGAAACACGGGTGCGGTTCCGATCGTATGCCTTCCCCGGCACTGCCTTCAGCCGTGCCGCCAACAATATCGACCAAACCGAACTGGAAGACGAAGCGGTTGTGGAAAGTGTTCAGAAGGGGATTCAGTCCCGCCTGTACAAGCGCGGGCGGTTTTCACCGAAAATGGAACGCTGCGTGCACCATTTCCATCAATTGGTAGATCAGGCGATGCGCGGTTAATAAGAGGTGCTAGCATGGCATCTCTAAGTCCGTTTGTTAGGTTTGGATTTTTCCTGGATGGGTTTTTCTTCTTCCGGATGCCCGAATTGGAGGTCCGTACTCGAGTAAGTCGTGCCAAAGGTTTTAGACAAAGTGATCACCTGATCAATCGCATCGAGCAACTGCTCCCGGCTAAGCTCTTTCAGGGGGTGTGTAAAGACACTCACCACAAAACCATCGTGAATGCTGTATTTGGCATCTAGGGCGGAGTGGAAGTTGGCGCGCAGCATTTTCTCGAGTTGTTTTGGCGAGGCATCGGCAGCTTCGAGTATGGGGGTGAAGATGCGCATGCGGTTGTTGTCCTGATCTGAGAGGACGAGCAGAACATGGTCCTGCGTGTACAGCAGCCATGCACCGGGGTCGCCTTCGTAGCTGATCTCTGCTTTGCGGAATGCCTTTTCCATCTTTCGCAAATTCATCTTGCCCTGAGCTGGCAGGGAAAGGGTACTCGTGAAAAAGCAAAGAATCAGCAGCAGTCGCATACGCGAAGTATTTTTGGTGCAAACTTTAATGTACAACATAAGCCAGGGCTCACAAAATAGCTACAGCAGGCATTTCGCTAACCCAAGACGAAACAGGGAGCTACTGCATCACCTTCATCCAGTCGAGCACATCTTCATCGCTTTTCCACTGAATGTCGGAGGGCAGCTCTGCCTGCTCCCGGTTTTTAAGGTCGATGACGATGGCGCGTTCGTTGCTGCTGTCTTCCCGCAGAAGTAAGAACCGGTTCTCCTGTTCGGTCAGGCTTTCCCCGAGCTGTAACGCTATGGGGCGCTCAAAGACCGGATTGATGCGGAATAAACGGTCGCGCCGGTCATAGGAAGGCATAAGGACCTGCGTACCCCGGTCAGAAGGCAGGAGAAAGGCCTGATGGTAAGCTTCTATTTCATCCTGATACTCTGCAGCCGGGAAAACCGGACCGGGGGATTCCCCATCGTCCAGGCGAAAAACAAAAGCCCCATAATCCTGCACATAACCGATGAGGTAAGACTCCCACATCTCCAGGTGCTGAATGTTGCCGGATTGGGCATCCACCCCATAGCGCTCGCTCTTAAACTGAGGCTGAAAAGGGCCACTAAGCTGCCGCGCTTCCAGGTCAAACAGGAAAAAATGGGTGGTGCCCCTAATGGCGAGTTGCTGCACAGCGCTGTTGTAATTGATGTCTGCGATCTGATAATGAAAATCAGCAGAGCGGTCTACGGGCAGGGTTTGTTCCAAAAGGCGCTCACAATTGCTGCTATTGAAAACGATCAGCTTGCGGTGGCTGTCGCCTAATTTTTCATCATAGGTGGTGCTGTCGGCCACGATGGCGAGGTAGAGCTCCTGAGCAGGGCTGTTGTAGGTGTTGCCGGGCAGTACTTTTCCCGGATCCGGGCACTCCGGGCGTGGTGCCTGACGGGCAATGGCCGGGGCAATCGTATCGGTTGGCTCCGTGGCGGCTGCTTCCGTGTCAGTGGAGGAGGAATCGGCACAGCCCCAAAGTAGTAAGACGGGCAGCAAGTATCTGAATATTCGCATGAATTTGTATTTGGATGGACGCAACCTCACCTTCCGGCAAGCGCTCTTTATAAAACGAAAGGTAGGGTAATAAGTTGGCAAGCCATTGAATTCAAACGGGTTTAGTAAGAATCCAAAAAGCAGCCTGGTGCATTTACGAAATTTTTCGTATTAAAACTTGCAATTACGAATCCCTTCGTATAACTTTGCCTACGAAGCATTTCGTAAAAAGCTGCTTAATTGTCGACTATGAGTAAATCCAAGAAAATACGGCCCACTGAATCCGAGCTGGAAATCCTGCAGGTGCTGTGGGAACATGGCCCCTCCACCGTGCGCTTTGTCAATGACCAATTGAATGAGGATCGGGAAGTAGGGTACACCACCACCCTTAAGCTCATGCAGATTATGGCAGAAAAGGGGCTGGCTGACCGTGATACTTCGCAGCGCACGCACATCTACAGCCCGGCGGTAACGGAAGCGGAAACACAACACAACCTGCTCACCCAATTTGTAGACCGTACCTTCAAAGGCTCGGCTATGAAACTGGTCATGCAGGCTTTGGGCAACCACAATGCCTCCGAGGCGGAGCTGGACGAAATCAAAGCCCTGATAGAGGAAATGGAATCTGAAGGACGGAGAAAAAATAAATGATGCAATTTTGATTCGCTAATATTTTCACAACAACTGACCAGGAGGAGGTTGTGTGAAAATATTAGAGAAGCTTAAAAAAAATTGCATCGTTTATTTCCGTCAAACTACTGAGCAGAAAAAGTAATCACCCGACTATGTCTACCACACTTGACTTTCTTGCAGATCCTCTGGTTTACGCCCTCGGCTGGACCGTCGTCCACTCCCTTTGGCAGGGCATGCTCATCGCTTTGGGCTTAGCCGGTGGGATGATTTTGGCGCAGCGCCGGACCGCGCGTTTCCGGTACGGGCTGGCTATTGGAGCACTGATGTTGCTAGTCGCCGTATCCGCAGCTACCTTTTACCTGTATTTTGAGGTGCCGGATGGCGCTGGGAATGGTCTGGCCGCGGCTCCGGCTCCAATGGCTGAAGGCGTTGCCCCGTCAATGAATACCGAAGCAGCCCCACTGCAAGGCCTTGCTTTCTGGCGGGCACAGGCACGGGCGTATTTCGAGCAGCATTTACCGCTGATCGTGGCTGCCTGGTTATTAGGCGTAGCGTTCTTTTTGCTGCGCATGCTGGCCGGGCTGGGTTATGTGCAGCACCTTCGGCACCGGTCTGTCCGGCCGATGGGGGAGCCCTGGCAGGGCAAGCTGCAGGCCCTTTCGCGCCGTCTCCGGTTGCGCCGCAGGGTGCAGTTGCTTGAATCTGCACTGGTGCAATCTCCGGTAGTGATCGGCTGGCTGAAACCCGTAATTCTGATTCCGGTAGGCACGGTCAATGCCCTGACGCCGGCGCAGGTGGAGGCGGTACTGGCCCACGAGCTGGCGCATATTTACCGGCAAGACTATTTACTCAATATCATGCAATCGATAATTGAGGCACTGTATTATTTCAACCCGGCTGTTTGGTGGATATCCGCCTACGTACGCATGGAAAGGGAAAACTGCTGTGACGATATTGCAGTAGGCCTTAGTGATGACGCCCTGGGCTACGCAAGAGCCCTCGTCAAAATTGAAGAAGCCGCCCAGCGGCATCCGAGAATGGCGATGGCCATGGCTTCGAAAGGGCGCCCTTTTCTGCTGCATCGCGTACGGCGCATCCTCAATCAACCACCACAAAAAATGTACACCATGGAAAAAATGACCGCTACCGGCTTATTGCTGGCTGCCTTGTTGTTCTTCTCTTTCTCTTACGCACACAACAGTTCCGAAGTTGCTGAGCGTACAGCAATGGAAGCTTTAGATGAATTACCACCGTTGCCACTGACAACACTGGCCTCCCGTTGGGCCGCACCCGATACCCTCCCTCGTCAGATCATTCAGCTCCAAACCGAGGACAACGGGCGCACGGTCGATGCGGAATTGCAAGATGGCAAAATCACAAAACTAAGTATCGACGGAAAGGAAATCCCGGAAGCTGAATTCCCAAAATACGAAGGTTTGGTGGAGGAAATGCTTGCAGATATGCCGCCTCCTCCGGTCCCCCCTGCACCACCGGCACCCCCTGCACCACCGGGAGTACCCAATGCGCCAGCGCCCCCTGCACCGCCAACACCCCCCACGCCTCCAAGCCCCCCTGCCGCCCCGGAAGCGCCACGCCTGTTGCGCCTGGAGCGCAGCACGGATAAAAAAGTCCGCACGGAAAAGCGCGATGATGGCAGTGTAATTATTGAAATACAGGATGAGCGTAATGGCGCGCCAATGGAAGTGATCGTTGAACAAAAAGACGGCAGGCAGGTCATCCGCATTGATGAGAAAGTTATCGAAGTAGGGGACAGCCTGGTTATCGAGGACGGAGACCGGAATGTATTCTTCCTAAATAGCAAAGACAAGGATATTGACTTTGACTTCAATTGGACGGGCGACAAGGAGATGCTGAAAGGCCTCCGGTCAACGGAAGAAATGGAGATCATCCTGGAGGAAGCCCATGAATCTACTCAGAGAGCATTTGAGGAACTGCGTAAAAAAGGGCTTACAACCTATGACTTCGATGATGTCGAAATAGAGATGGACGGCTTTGGGCTTGGGGGGACTCACCCTGAGGTCAAGGTATTTACCACACCGGAGCTTCGTGGAGCAGACTATCGTTTTCCCCGGTCCGGAGGGGGCAGCATGAAGCAAACCATCGAGCAGCAAATGCTCCGTGACGGATTTATAGAAAGTACAGAGGAATACAAATTCCAGCTCAGCGGCAAGGGCAAACTGCGCATCAATGGCAAGCGCATGCCGGATGGTGTCTTTGAACGGTATAAGAATTTGTACGAGCGGTCTACCGGTTCCCGCCTGGGGCAAGGGGATGAGGTAGAGATCAATAAGAAATCTTAAGAAATTAGCGCATAGTTTGTTTGGAACAGCCCGGTGATATACGCAATACGAAATGGTCACCGACGATGAATGTCGGGTCATTGATCCAGACATTCATCGTCTGGGATCTTGGATTTGCGACATCGGCCACTGACGAAGCATAGCTTGTCAGGGCAGGCGCAGGCCACTTCGCAGCGTAAATGCTGACCTGTCTGCCGAAGTACCAATACGCAGGCAGGCATTAAGTAGGTTTGCTGTCGCAAACCACTTAATCGTCAGTATATCGCCTGGCTGTTTTTTTTAGGCCCCCAGCCACCGTTTAAAGTCCGAAGCCCGGTCCCGGCTGACCGTCACCTCAAAATCAGCAGCGGGCCGAAGGGTGACCAGCAGGCGCCCATTGAAAAAAGGCGCTACTTTATGTACGGATTGTATATGCGCAATGACTTTGCGGTTTAAACGGAAAAAAGAGGCGGGGTCCAGCAGGGGCTCCAGTGCATCCAGTGTATAGTCCAGCGCATGCCTTTTTTTGCCTCCCAGTTGCGCAAAAACGATGCCGTCTTCAGAATAAAAGTACTGGATTTCATCGGTGGCAATGTAGCTCAGCTGTTGCCCGATCTTGATGATAAACCGGGACTGATACTGGGGTTGGGACAGGCTGTTAACCAGGGATTGCAGGACGTCCGGGGACAGCATATTGGGCGACTGCTGCCGGCGGTCAAATTTTTGCAGGGCGGCGGCCAGCTCTTCCTCTTCAATCGGCTTGAGCAGGTAGTCTACGCTGTCCTGTTTGAAAGCCTTCAGGGTATACTGGTCATAGGCAGTGGTGAAAACCACCGGCCCCATATAGGGCGAATGCTGGAAAATATCAAAGCTCAACCCATCCCCCAGCTGTATGTCGAAAAAAGCCAGATCCGGAGCAGGGTTATCCTTCAGCCATTGCAGGGTACTTTCCACGCTGTCCAAAGTGCCGCATATTTCAGTGTCCGGCCTCATCTTCAGGATCAGCTGGCTGAGCCGTTTGGCGGCGGGGTATTCGTCTTCTACGATTAGGAATCTCATAAAAAGAGCAGGTTGCTTAGTGTTGAGCTGGCAAATTTAAGCCAGACTTTGAAGATCATACGAATTTATGTAATTTGTAACAAATTTAAGCCACCTGCTTAAAGAAGGTCCTTATGCACAAAAACTTGCTTAACTATACACCCCATGAAGGCAACCGAAGCGCAAACTGATCTTGCGCCCAAGATACTTATCGTTGACGATAGCCCCCTCAATACAAAATTGCTGAAATTCATACTCGATGAAGCCGGGTATGAAACCGTTGTCGCTTCTAACGGGGAGGACGGCATCGCGGCTCTGGAAGCCGAACAGCCCGACCTGCTGCTGCTCGATGTCATGATGCCGGATATTGACGGTTTTGAAGTCTGCCGGCGCATCAAAAAGGACCCGGCTAATGAAAACCTGCCCATTATTTTCATCACAGCGTTAGATCAGACGGAGGATATTGTCAAAGGTTTCGAACTGGGAGGAGTGGATTATGTGACCAAGCCTTTCAATAAAAAGGTACTGCTGGTCCGTATCAAAAACCATATTGATCTCCTGACGAGCCGCCGTAAGGTAGAACGGCAGGCTACCGACCTGGCTGCAGCTAATCGCCTGAAGTCACGCATGTTTTCCATCATCGGACACGATTTACGCTCGCCTCTTGGTTCCCTTAAGCTGAGCCTCGACTTTATCAACCGGGGGCTGATCGATCCCCGGAAAGAGGATTTTAAAGACACCGTCATCAAGCTGCTGCAGTCAACGGATGAGGGGCTCAACCTGCTCGAAAACCTGCTGGGCTGGGCCAAGTCGCAGAGCGATGCCCTGATCGTCACTCCCGAGGAAATAGAGTTGCGGGACGCTATCGAAAGCATTGCCCGCCTGGTGAAGCTCAACCTGGATAACAAAAAAATTCAGCTTGACCTCAACATCCCGGAAGATGTGCGGGTCATGGCTGATCTGCACATGCTCAACGCCATTGTCCGCAACCTGATTTCCAACGCTACAAAATTCACGCCCACCGGTGGCGCGATCACCGTCACCGCAGCGGAAGACGGTGATGAGGTGGTCATAAAAGTGGCAGACACCGGCGTGGGTATACCACCGGAAAACCTGGACAAGATCTTCAACCCCAATGTGCAGACCACTACGGAAGGCACGAACAAGGAAGGAGGCAGCGGCTTAGGCTTGCTGCTGGTTCAGGACTTTGTTCAGAAAAACAATGGAAAAATAAGTGTTGAAAGCACCGTCGGTGAAGGCACCACTTTTGCATTTACCTTGCCCAAGGCCTGAGAAATGCTAACCGCATATCCTTAAATCCAGGAGGCATAAAACATTAAACAAAGTGAGCACAAAAAAAGACTACTCCGTAGAAACCCTTCGCGGTTTCGCAATCATTCTGGTGGTAATGGGGCATGTGATCGGTTCCGGCTCCGATGGGGGCATGAAAGTAGCCGATGATTCAGGCTGGAGGCACCTTTACTTTACGTTCGAGTACCTGAGGATGCCCTTGTTCACGGTGATTTCCGGCTGGGTATACGCACTGCGCCCGGTCTCCTTGGAAAAGTACAAAGCCTTTACCACAAAAAAAGTAAGGCGGATTTTGTACCCCATGGTTTTTGTGGGCACGGCTTACTTTCTGTTACAGTACATCGTACCGGGCACCAATAAAACCGGGAACCTCGCTGAAATCTGGAAAATATACGTGTTCCCCTACACGCTCTACTGGTATTTGCCCTCGCTTTTCTGGGTATTTCTGGCGGTAGGCCTGCTGGATGCGTTTAAGCGGTTGGACAAGTTTGGGCATTGGGCAATCTGGACAGCAGTAGCCTTTGCTTTGCTATTGGTAAGGGATATAGTGATCCCGGAAGCGTCCCCCAATTACCTGAGCTATAAAGGCGGGATATACCTGTTCCCTTTCTTCATGATTGGGGTCGGCATACAGCGTTTTAAGGGGTTCTTTGGCAATGTATGGCTCAACCGCGCGTTGGCCGTAGTCTTTTTCGCTGGGCTGGCCATTCAGCAATTGGGATGGTTTGACATCATTCAGTACAACCTGGATAAGAAAAGCGGTATGGGACTGCTGATCGGTGTGACGGGCACGATACTGTTTTTCCGCCTCAAGTGGAAGATAGATTGGCTGATCTACTTTGGCAGCTTTGCCTACTCCATCTACTTATTCCACTCCTTTGGCACGGCTGCCGGGCGTATTGTGTTGAAGAGTATGGGCATCTCTCAGGACATCCCTATCTTTTTGTTTTCTCTGGCAGTAGGTATGTTTGCGCCGATCCTGGCTGAAAAAATTCTGGACCGCTGGGGCTGGACCCGCATGCTCTTCCTGGGGCGCAGCTATGCTCCTCCTAAGAAAGTGGACGCCACTCCAAAACCAATGACCCGCAGGGTGGTGTAGATTTCGATTTTCCGGAAACACAGGGGTAGCTTCAGGTAAGGCCTACCAAAAGAATGAGCGATATGGAGGCTTTCCATATCGCTCTTGTATTTAAGGGGAATCTTTATCTTTCTTTTACTACTACTGCAAAATCAAAGCCTGTGGTGCAGATGCCCAGCCTTCGTCAGATACGGCACGCAGGGAGTAGAAGCCTGCTGGCAGGTTGCCCCGGTCGAGCGTAATCGTGATTTTATGCTGGCCACCTTCTGTTTTGGTGTGGGCAATGCTGTGTACCCGGCCCTGCACATCGATCAGCTCGATGGCGTAGTTTCCTTCCGCCGGGCTGTCCACGTTAACGGCGAGCCATCCTGCTGCCGGGTTAGGATAAGCCTGAACGCCTGCAGTGGCAGAAGCAGGGACCGCAAAGTTGCTGCGGGGCGTAGAAGCCGTGCGCGCAAGGTCCTGCTGAGCAACGGCTTCGTCCCGGCCGGCTTCGATCAGCGCATTGCCATTGCAGTCGATGATGATGGCAAAAAGTTCGCCTTCTGCTGCGGTGTTGCGGGCATCAATTGCAAATAGGGTAATCAGGTGCGCCTCTCCGGCATGCTCAGGTGCCGGCGCAAAATCGATCACCACTGAATCCGCATGATAGGTAGCCGTTGCGTAGGAAGGCAGTCCGGAAACCAGGTATTTGATGGACTCAGCGTCCGGGTCAGTTGCCTGAATGCTCAGCTGTTGCCCAAGCCCTGTGCAGATATCGAGATTGCTAAGTGGTGGGAGAACCGGAGCCTGATTGCCGCCGGAAAGATAAACGATCTCTATCCCGTTGATCTTAGGCTTGTTTTGAATACCGATGAACTCAAGGTCAATCGTTTCACCTTGTAAGATAGAAACAGTGAAGGTTTTCTTTAAGGCAGCGAGCCCAGCTTCAGCGTAAATACTGAAATTATCGAGTGCCAGGTTGCCGTTCAATAGCATATCGAAGACAATGGGGCCTTCATCATTAATGTCGTGCGAGCGTTCTGCGAAGAATAGATTTACCTCGTAGGTGCCCTCGTCCACCGGCATAGACCAGTACATTTGATCGCCTGAGAAGCCTTGTGTGGCAAACGGGCCAAACAGGTTATCCGGTGCACCGGTGGTATTGGTGCCAGACCAGCCGTGGCTGCCCGTACGGTGGGTGGTGGTAATCTCAAATGGCGTGATTTGATGATACCCGTCTTCCCAGGTTAAATCGAAGTCTATAAGTTCAGGACCACCACAGTTCACCCGAATAACCGGAGTGCCGGTCGCAATTTGCTTGTGGAAAACGTGGATATCCACTTCCACAGAATCTACGCCGCCAAATTGGTCATCCGCTATGATTTTGATCGTGTGGATACTCCCTGCGTGCCGGTAGCGCACATCGGTTGCCAGATAATGCTGGCCGTTATGCTTGTCAAGGACCATAAATGCCGGAATGTTGAGGACCGAAACGATAATCTCATCGCCCTCCGCATCGGTAATAGGCACGTCAATCCGGTCCTGAGTTAATGTGAGCAACTGAATATTGCCACTGAAGTCAATCCGGGGCGCGGTGTTGTTGGGGTTGCGTACGATATACTCAAACGCGAGGCGGGTTTTATCGCCATGTGAGTTATCAGAAAGCACCACCTTGATGGGGTAAACGCCTTTGTCGGCCGGTGTAGGGTTGGAAAGCAGGCGGATGCTGCCATTGGCTAAAACCTGTACCTGTATGAACGCAGGGAGTCCGGAAAGGTCGTACTGAATACCATCGCCATCTGCGGTGTAAGCGTTTAGCTCAAGTGTATCGGCTTTATTCCAGTCTGCCATATACTCTTCAGGGAGGTCCAGCTTAGGCAGGTAATTCATCGTGAAGGAAAGACCAGGCTGAGGGCCCATGTTTTGATACGGAGCCGGGAACTGAGGGTAGGGGACAGACAAGTTCGGGTTGCTAATGACCGTAAATGGCGCCTGAGTCGTGCCTGTCTCCGTGGAATTGGCAGAGGCTCCGGAATTGTTCCTGTAGAACACGGTGGAGGCGCCGCCGTACCATTGGTTATCTGTGAGCTCAATAGGATTGATCTCGTTAAGGTTACGGATCACATAATCGAGCTGCATATTGTAGAAGTAATTGCCTTCAATGAGGATGGGTGCTTCTTCAGTGGAGATTGTCCGGTTGTCAATATAGCCACCTTCGCTGTCCGCGCAGTAGTTGTTGGTGATCTCAATGTCACCGGAGCCCAGGGCAATGAAGCTGTGCTCATAGGCTCCAATCATTACGTTATTGTAAAAGCGCCCTACACTGTTATCTCCGATTTGCAGGCTTTTGCCGTGGTATTTTTTGTGGTCTACACCAGCATTCCAGATGAAGTTGTTGTAAACCGCCACATCCTCTACGGCATTAGCGATCTGAATACCTTCCCGGCCAGTGTTCTGTGTGATATTATTGAAGATCCGAAGGTGCTTAAACTCCATGCCAGGCGATTTGGTCTCGCCGATATACATCCCTTCTGTGACATTTTTTATAAGGTTGTCATGGATCACCAGGTGCTCAAAAACGGGGATTGGGTAGGGAGGATTGCCGCCAAAGTCCTTTTTTGCCATGATGCCAAAGAAGCCATCGTGATCGATTTCCACAAATTCGATCTCACAATGGGAAGACAGTCCCGAAAAGGCAACACCGCAGTTGGAGGCGATCAGCTTGAAACCATAGTGGTCTGTAGCAGTACCCCGTCCGCTAAGCTTAATGTGCTTGCAGTCCCGGAAATCAATAGCGCTGCCGTAAGTCGTGTTGATTTGCACCTGCCCGCCGTTGTTGATGACAACAATGGGGTGCTCAAAGCTGCCTTCAATATCCTTAAAGATCAGCGCTTTGGTACGGTCGCTTGCAATAAAGATGGTATCGCCGGGGCTGGGAGGTGTATCAAATGAGCCCGGTGTATAGTAAACAGGGGCTTGTGCATCAATATAATAATTGCTCTGTTGTCCCAAAATGGGAACAGAAAATGCGAGTGCGACAAGGAGTGTGAGCGTTTTGTGCATAGTTTATTTGGGCTTTTCTATAGTATAAAAGTACTCGGAAATCCAAATGAAGAATGAAGCTATTTGGAGTATTTGTGACAGAGAAGGAATTGATAGGTAAGGGTTGAGCTTGTTAAAAGCCAGTCGGTGGACAGGAAGGGTGAAAATGCTTACCTTTGGGGCTTTCAAAAAGCAGAAAACACAGCAAATCTTGAGCGATAAAATAAGAATAGGCACCCGGGGCAGTAAGCTGGCCCTTTGGCAGGCCCACCACACACAAGACCGCCTTTCAGAAGCAGGCATTGAATCTGAGCTGATCATCATAAAGACGCAGGGGGACCGCATTCAGCACCTGAGCTTTGATAAAATGGAGGGCAAAGGCTTCTTCACCAAGGAGATTGAGGACGCGCTGTTGCGCAATGAGATCGACGTGGCGGTACACTCTATGAAAGACCTGCCGACCAATTCGCCGGAAGGCCTTTGCATCACAGCCGTTTCTTACCGGGAAAACCCTTCGGACTGGCTGGTCATCCGTAAGGAAAAGCTGGATAAGGCTCAGGACTTATGGCTGCCGGAGAAAGCAGTGGTCGGTACTTCCTCTGCCCGGCGCAAGGCGCAGATTTTGGATTTCCGGCCCGATGTGGAGATCAAAGACATACGCGGTAACGTTCCCACCCGGCTCAACAAGCTGCGGGAAGGGCAGTTTGACGCCATTCTGCTGGCTGCTGCCGGCATGACCCGCCTGAAGATCGAAGCAGAAGACCTGGAAATCCTGAAGTTCAACCCTAAGGAATTCATTCCGGCTCCTGCACAGGGCGTGCTCGCCTGGCAGACACGGGAGGAGGACAAGCCCACCCGCCGCCTGCTCAAACACATCCACGAAAGGGAAACCGCCGAGCTGACCAATATTGAGCGTAAGATTTTAAATCTGCTCGACGGGGGCTGTCAGATGCCATTGGGGGTCTATTGTGAGAAGGACCCGGCCGGGAACTACCATGTATGGGCAGCGCTCGCTGATGCGTGGAATGCACCCCTGAGGCGGGTACAGCTTTCCCAGAGCACCAAACACCAGTTGGCGGAGCGCGTAGTGGAGGCTTTGCATAAGTCTTAAAGCACCGCGCCCACCCGCTCCAGTGCCATGACCAGCGCCAAACCAAAGGCACCCCCGGAAATGAAGAGGTTCCACTCCCGTTGCCGGACCCGCATGAGTTGCAGGGCTACCGCAGAGAGGGCTAGTACTACCGCCACAATTGCCAATTGGCCTAGCTCAACGCCTATATTAAAAGCCAGTAGCTGGGTCACGAGCTGATCTTCCTGCCCGGGCATCAGGCTGGACCGCAAAAAATTGGAAAACCCCATGCCGTGGATGAGCCCAAAGAGGGCGGCAAATCCGTAATTCACTTTCATAGTCCGGTCCCACACCCGGTTGCTGCCGGCTTTGCGGTGGGCAACAACGTTGTAGATGGCCGTTAGCGCGATGGTTACCGGAATCAGGAACTCTATCCAGGCGGCATTGACCGGTATAACCCCCAGCACCGCAAGGGCCAGCGTGATGGAATGCCCAATGGTGAATGCCGTAGCCAGTAGGGCCACACTTTTCCATTCCCGGAGCTGGTAAATGGCACAAAGGGCTACGATAAACAGGATGTGGTCATAGCCTTCCAGGTCAGAAATATGGCTAAAACCCAGTTGGAGATAAGTCTGAAAAACGGATTGCATAGGTTAGTGCGGTTAGTCCGGCGCAAAAATAAAGCGCCGCTCCGGTTTATTCCCCGAAACGGCGCGCTTTATGTTGTCAGCATAGGGGCTTAGTGCCCGGTTGCATTAATAGCGGTAGTATTCCGGCTTGTAGGGGCCTTCCACTTTTACGCCAATGTACTCCGCCTGATCTTCGCGCAGGGTTTCCAGCTCCGCACCGATTTTTTCCAGGTGCAGGCGGGCTACCTCCTCGTCGAGGTGCTTAGGCAAGGTGTACACCTCGTTCTCATACTGATCACCGTTGGTCCACAGCTCGATTTGCGCCAGTACCTGATTAGTGAAAGAGTTGGACATCACGAAGGAAGGGTGGCCGGTAGCGCAGCCCAGGTTGACCAGGCGGCCTTCTGCCAGCAGGATGATATCCTTACCGTCGATAGTGTACTTGTCCACTTGTGGCTTGATCTCGGTTTTGGTGTGGCCGTGCTCACGGTTGAGGTAGGCAACATCAATCTCGTTATCAAAGTGGCCGATATTACAAACGATGGCCTTGTCCTTCATCATCTTGAAGTGCTTTTCGCTGATGATGTCTTTGTTGCCTGTTGCCGTCACAATGATATCGGCACGCGGAATGGCATTCTCCATGCGCTTCACTTCGAAGCCGTCCATAGCCGCCTGCAGGGCACAGATCGGGTCGATTTCGCTAACGATCACCCGGCAGCCAGCGCCACGCAGGGAAGCAGCAGTGCCTTTGCCCACATCACCATAACCGGCAACCGCAGCTACCTTGCCCGCCATCATCACGTCGGTGGCACGGCGGATCGCATCCACTGCAGATTCTTTACAGCCGTATTTGTTGTCAAACTTGGACTTCGTTACGGAGTCGTTCACGTTGATTGCCGGCATAGGCAGGGTACCTTTGCGCATACGCTCATACAGGCGGTGTACGCCGGTAGTGGTTTCTTCGCTCAGGCCCTGAACGCCTTCAATCAGTTCAGGGTGCTTGTCCAGAACGGTGTTGGTCAGGTCGCCACCATCGTCGAGGATCATATTCAGGGGCTGCCCGTCTTCAAATGCAAACAGCGTCTGCTCAATGCACCACCAGAATTCTTCATCCGTTTGGCCTTTCCAGGCGTATACCGGAATGCCGGCAGCAGCAATAGCAGCAGCAGCGTGGTCTTGAGTGGAGAAAATGTTGCAGGAAGACCAGGTTACATCCGCGCCCAGCTCGACCAATGTTTCGATCAGCACGGCCGTCTGAATCGTCATGTGAAGACAGCCCGCAATACGAGCGCCTTTGAGTGGCTTGGATTCGCCGTACTTTTCGCGCAGGGCGATCAGGCCCGGCATTTCTGCTTCCGCCAGTTCAATCTCCTTACGGCCCCAGTCCGCCAGGTTGATATCCTTAACTTTGTATTTCAGCTTTTGATCTACTGATTGCATTAAAGAATTGGTTTTTATAGTGAAAATAAATGCACGCAGGGAAGAAACCTTCGCTGCTATTTTGCCGCAAAAATACAGTATTTCCCGGCCTTATTCAATTTTGAGCGTCAGGCATTTGTAGAAACTACAGCTTTATCCATTTGCCTTCTTTTGGTGGAGCTTCGTATTGTTCCAGTTTTTCGAATAATTCAGGCAGGCTCGATGCGGTCATTGTTAGTTGACGGTGCACCGGTTTTAAAAAGCCTTCTGCTTCCATATGGTCTAACTGCTGAATTAGTAAATCAAAGTAGCCGTTGACATTGAGGAAACAAACCGGGTGCTGCCCCTGCCCGACCTGCGCGAGGGTGAGCATTTCAAATACCTCATCCATGGTGCCGTAGCCGCCCGGCAAGACGATAACAGCATCAGACAATTGTGCCATTTTGATCTTGCGCTCGTGCATGCTGTCAACAACGTACAAATGGCTGAGCCCCTCATGGCAGACTTCTGCTTTGCGCAAAAAGAAGGGGATAACGCCTATGACCTCGCCGCCGGCCTGCAAAGCACCTTCTGCAACTTCGCCCATAAGGCCAACTTTGCCCGCACCGTAAATCAGGCGGATATCACGCTGCGCCAGCTGTTGCCCCACCTCCCGGGCGGTCTCTGCGTAAAGCGGGTGGTTGCCTGTGTTTGCACCGCAAAAAACGAGTGCTGATTTCATACCTGGATTTTTATGAGATAATAGATTGGTAAACCCAATACCCAAAAAACGCGATGAGTATTAAAAAGTTGGTCACAGCCTGCCCCACCAGTGCAATTGCCGTGGATTTCCAAACCAACGCCCACCAACCCGGCTGGAAAATCTGCTTTAACGCAAAGAACCAGTAGCCGAACATTCCGATAATGAGCATAGGACCGGCAATGTTTTCATTCCAAGTGATGAACGGGACGATTAAAATATAAAGTAGCGTTTGGATATTGAAGAGGTAGGTATTGATTACCAAATGCTCGGCAAAGTTGTAGCCGATCTTGCGAAAAAGAAGGTAAGAGCCTATCGCCTGACCGGGCAGCGACAAGACAAAGAGGATGTTGAAGTACTTCTGCATGGCTATGGTTAGCAGGCGAATAGATTCCTGTACTATGGGTTGGAGAAGGTCAGCTGCTCCACCTTCTTTGAAATGCTGCCAGAGCGGTTCCCCAAGTGGCAGCACGCGCAGCGAGAGGAAAGTCGCTATCGTCACCAACAGCACCAGCATTGGAAAGGGCTTCATCATACGCCTGCGGTTGACCTCAAGGTATTCGTGTACGGCCTTACGCGGGCGCAACAGCAGCTGTTTGACGGTGTAGCCAAAGCCTTTCTCCAGGTTGGCAATAAGGAGCAAGTCGTTGATCAGGTGGCGGATGGTGATCCGTTCCGGTGCGGGCTGAGGCATAGGGGCAATTTTGGAATCAAAATAAGGCTTTTGCACGAATTGCCGTAATCTTGCCATATCCTGCTTTTTTGCGCGTGATTTTAGGATTTTTGCACCTAAACCAGCTATTTGCCGTTGGATTATTGCCACCAAGATTGACCCGACTTATGAAACGACTGCTCGTACTATGCTCAGTTCTTGCACTGAGTGCTTATTCCCTTACAGCCCAGACCAGTACCGGCACCGCGTTCTGGCTGGCTTACATGGAGAACCTTGACCTGATCTTCAACGATGACCCTGTCTTCGCCGTCGTTTTGCATGCAGATCAGGACGCTACCGGTGAAATACAAATTCCGGCAACAGGCTTTTCCATCTCCTTTTCAGTTAGCGCGGGAGGAACCGAAGAAGTGGAACTGCCGCCTGCCCTCTACTACATTCAGGGCTCGGATATCACAGGCAATACCGGTATTCGTATTGTCTCAGATGTGCCAGTACGGGCTACGGGCATACACTACCGGGCCTACTTTTCAGAAGCCACGCACCTGCTGCCCGAACCGGAGCTGGGCACCGAATATTTCCCTATTTGTTATGCCGACGATATAGGCAATGACCCTTCTTCATTTGTGGTGCTCAGCACTGAAGATGGAACAGAGATCGAAATTACGCCCGCTGTCCTAACCCTGGGGCTCCGCCCACCCGGTGTGCCTTTCACGATTACGCTCAATGCCGGGCAGATCTATCAGGTGCAGGCGGTGGGAGACCTGACTGGTAGCAGAGTGCAAAGTGTCTCTGGTCAGCCAATAGCGGTCTTTTCCGGTGCCAAACAGGCAGACATCATTGATTGTGGGCAACCGGCTGACAGCCACGTGTATGATCAGGCTGTACCGGTAGACAAATGGGGGACGCTGTACTATCATACTCCCCTCCAAAACCAGGGCTATCAGGTGATCCGTGTGCTTGCATCCGAAAACAACACGGAGGTTTTCGTGGACTGCAATCAGGTAGCTATGCTTGATCAGGGTGAGTACTACACGGTTTATGATGATTCTTACAATTCCGGACGGGTGATTTCTGCCAGCCGGCCGGTAGCGGTAGCGCAGTTTAATACAAATGGAGGTTGTACGCCTCAAGGGCTGGGCGACCCCAATATGCTTTGGCTTTGGCCTGCTGAGTATAAAACCCGTGAAGTCCGCTTTAAGAGCCTGGATCGGTTTAATGACTTAATCGGTGACGTACCCTTCAGCCAGCATAGTGTAAATATTGTGGCGAACGCAGACGAAGTGGATGACATTCTGCTGGATGGAGGCCCTCTTCCTCCGGGTGCCTGGCTGGGTTATTTAGGTGACCCCAACAAGGTATATCGCCAAATAAGCTTAAGTCCGGGCGAACACGTACTTAACAGCCCTGAGCTTTTTCAGGCTTATGTATATGGTATTGGCTTTGCCGATGCCTATACCTACTTTGCCGGGTACACCGAGGTGGAGGAAGAGGAATACGCTTGCCTTGATATCCAGGTGGAAGGGGTATTCTGTGTAGACTCTACCTTACAGTGGAGTTATCAAACCAGCCTGAATGTCACTGAGGTCAACTGGGATTTTGGAGACGGGCAGGCCTCAGTAGCGGATAACCCTGCTATGAGTTACGGAGATATTGGCACCTCTACCGTTGTGCTCACGTTGACAACCAGCACTGGCACCTTCACGGATACGCTGGAGGTGGCCATTCAGCTTTGTGAACAGGACCCCTGTCCGGATGATCTGAGCCTAAGTATACAGGCCCCTGCTGAAATTTGTGCCAACAGCCCGGCCCAATTGGGCATTGATTTTGAAGGACAGGCGGTAAGCGCCACCTGGGAATTAGGGGGGATTGGGCAGACTACCGGGCTGAATCCGCAAGTGAACTTCAATGCATCCGGAACTTACACCATCACAGTCACCGTGCGGGACGAGCTCAATTGCGAATATACGGCTACCGCTACACTCGAGGTGCTCGATTGCGGAGGCTGCGGGCCCGAGCTGGTGGATTTGGAATTTGAAGGCTTTGCCTGTGTGGATTCCGTCCTGGTCTTTCCACTCACAGAATTCTTAATCAATGACCCACCCCTGGAGATCACCTGGACGGTAGACGGGCAGACCTTTGAAAACCTGAGTGCGCTGGAGTATGCCTTTCCGGCTCCCGGCAGCTACACCGTAACCTTCCAGGCTATCAGCCTGCAGGGCTGCTCTTACATCGGGCAAAATGAGGTGCAGATTCAGGATTGCAGTGATAACCCCTGCATTGGGCAGCCTTCTATTGCCATTATTCCACCAGACCAGTATTGTTTGCAGCAACCCCTGACCTTTACGGCTCAGACTTCTGCTGATTTGGTCACTTACTCCTGGAGTGCGAACAACGGTGCGACGGGTGACCAGCCTTCCTTCACCGTGACTTTTGATGAAGCAGGCGTAGGCACCGTTTTTCTGGAAGCAACAGATGTGAATGGCTGCATCTACTCCGCCGCCATTGAGGATGACCTGGTGGATTGTGGAGATGACCCCTGCGAGGGGCTCCCGGAATTGCAATTGAATGTGACCGGTCCGCTATGCCTGGATTCCACCCTGATGTTTAGTGCCAGTGGCGCCAATTTGGTCACCTACGACTGGGCTTTTTCGAACCTGACCTCCAGTACAGCAGCTAGTCCGGAAAACGTATTTCAGGAAACCGGGCTGTTTACGGCTGCACTAACTGCCGTGGACGCCAATGGCTGTACCCGGACCGGGAGCCTCTCTTTTGAAATCGAAATATGCGAAGGGGTTGACCCCTGCCTGGATAGTCCGGAACTCGTCATTGAAGGGGACAGCGTAGTCTGCCTCGGAGATGATGCAACCTTTTCTGCTTCCGGACCGGACAGTATCGTCATTTACGACTGGAGTCTGGATGTAGCTGGAAGCGCTGATGAGCCCATGCCATCGGCTACTTTCGAAGAGAATGGGATCTACAGCGTGGTGCTGCTGGCTGTGGATGAGGCAGGTTGTACCTACAGCGATAATTTTAGCTTTGAAGTACGTTTCTGTGAGCCGGATGGCGGTTGTGCCTACGCCTTGCCCAATGCCTTCTCACCCAATGGAGACGGCACTAACGATACTTTTGAGCTGCTCCGCAATTGCCCGGCCGCCAGCTTTGAACTCCGGGTATTCAATCGCTGGGGCGGTATTGTTTTCGAAACGGACGACCCGGAAACGGGCTGGGACGGTCGCTTCAACGGGCAGGACGCACCGATTGAAGTCTACTTCTACCAGTGTTTCGTGGAAACGCCCAATGGTGAAGTGGTAGAGCTCAACGGTGATGTGACTTTGTTGCGTTAGGACTCTTCCGGGATCAGCTGCTGATAATGCTCAAACCGCTCGAAAATCTGGTCGACATAGGTGACCGGCTCAATGCCGCGGACGTAGCCGTAGTCTACTACCGGGTCATTGTAGTACCTGGGATAGGACAGGCGTTTTACAAAAACCTCGACCTGTTCATCCCAGACGCCTGGGTCTTTGCCGTACTTCTCCGCCAAATCCTGAGCGTCCACGACATGCTGATAGCCGCAATTGTAGGAGGCCAGGGTGAACTTCACCCGCTGTATGCTGTCTGGGATGCTTTCCCAACGGTTGTAGAGTTGCTGAAGGTAGGCTGTACCCGCCTCAAGGTTATCTTCAGGGTTCGTTCTGTCTGAGACGCCCAGCTCCCGCGCGGTGGCCGGCATCAGTTGCATCAATCCTTTGGCTTTGGCCCAGGACGTAGCTGATGGATTAAACTGGGATTCCTGATAAATCAGAGCGCTTAGAAAGCGCCAGTCCCAGTTCAGGGAGTCTGAAAACTGCTTAACAACGCTGTCGTACCGGCTGATTTTCCCGCCCGCTGCGCTAAAAAAATCGCTTTCGATGCGGGCCCGGAATGCACGCTCATTCTCAAAGTACTTATTGTAGATCACATAGTAATCGGTCTTCTGCCGCATTTCTTCAATCCAGGTGTTGAGGGCTTGGCGCAAATTTGGGGCATTTTTGCGCACTGCCCAGGCGGCACGTTGCGAAAAGCTGATCGGCGTGGAAACATCCAGAATAGGGTAGTAGGCACTGTTGATCTCCGCAATATTGTCATCGGCAACGGTGTAATCCAACTCGCCTTCCACGACTTTTTTGATGATCCTGCCAGTAGATAAATCCCCGGATACGGTATCGATGTAGATATCACCGCCAATTTCCTGCTCCAGGTTTTTCAGACGATCATGATAGGCAGAGGCCAGCCGAACGGAAACCGTATCTTCAATCAGTTCGATAGGGTCAGAAACCAGCGTCCGTTCTATTTCGTGGAGTTTCCAGTTGCGCCAGTCCTCGGGTTTGCGTTGTACCAGCACCTGTTTGGTGAGGTAAAGGTATTTGGTAAAGTCAATGTACTGCTTTCTGGGTTTGGTGATGGTTAGCCCGTGAGCAATGAGGTCCCCTTCCCCCCGGTTGAGCATATTGATGAGCTCGTCCAGGTCGTGGGCGGGCACAATTTCCAGGCGTACGCCCAAATGGTCTGCCAGGCGGGTGAGCAGCTCATACTCGAACCCCATCGGCTGCCCCCGGTAGAGGAAATAGCTGGTTTCGCTATAGACCGTAATAGCTCTAAGTACACCGGACTCCTGTATATTTTCCAGGTCCCGGTCTACCATCGGAAATGCAGCGTCGGGGTCCACTGCTTGCGCTTGCTCTTCGGGTGAGCAGGCGGCGAAAAGTAAAGAGGATAATAGTATCGCAAATATAAATCTTTGCATGCCAGGGTTTTGTGTCAAAACGGGCTGGCACTGCAAAGGTTTAAATTATAAGGTTTTCACAAAGCGCATCGCAGCTGCATGATTGGTCGCCAGCGGAATATTGTGGACATCACAAAGGCGCATCAGCATATTGACATCCACCTCATGCGGGTGCTTGCCAAGGGGGTCCCGGAAAAAGATGACCATATCCACGTTGCCTTCCACCAGGCGGCTGGCAATTTGTGCATCACCGCCCATGGGGCCGCTTTCCATGCGATTCACTTCCAGCCCGGCGCGTTCCAGGTGAGAGCCAGTGGTGCCGGTGGCAATAAGGTCGATGTTCTTTTGTCGGAACAGTGGGGCATGGTCTTTGATAAAGGCGACCATTTCCGCTTTTTTGCCGTCGTGGGCAATAATGGCTATTGTCATACTCATGAGCGAAGAGGATACTTTATAATTCAGCAGGCAGGTAGTATGCCGTTCTGAATGGTTTAGGGTTAATGTGTCTCCGGGAGCACAACTAAGTTATGTTCCCGTTGTTCTTTGGTTGCTGCGAAAGTCGTACTTTCGTGCACGAATTTTGACAATTCTAAACTTAAAACCAAGTAAAATGAAGAAACTGTTAAGCTCACTTTTCGCTTTGGCACTCGTTGCCCTGATGGTGCCGCAGGTAAATGCACAAATTCAAACCCCTGCTCCCAGCCCTTCGGCAGAAATCGAGCAAATGGTTGGATTGACTGAAGTTGAGATTAGCTATTCACGTCCTGGCGTGAAAGGCCGTACCATTTTTGCAGAAGACGGCCTGGTACCTTACGGCAAAGTTTGGCGCTTTGGTGCCAACGCAGCGACCAAGTTCGCCTTTGATAAGGACGTGGTAGTCGGTGGCCAGGAAATGGAAGCGGGCGAATACGCAGTACTCTGCAAGCCAATGGCTAAGGAGTGGATGCTGATGTTCTATCCATACGAGTCTGGAAGCTGGGGCAGCTATGTAGACAAAGACCCTGCTGCAACCGTCTCTGTTAAGCCGGAGAAAAGCCCGGTAATGGTCGAGCAAATGCGTTTCACAGTGGACAATATCACGATGAACGGTGCAGATATCGTTTTCGCATGGGACAAAACTATGGTGAAAATCCCTGTGGAAGTGCACACGGAGAAGCAGGTACAGGCTTCAATTGATGGCGTAATGGCAGGCCCTACGCCTAATGATTACTACGCTGCGGCTTCTTACTACCACGATATGGGCAAAGACCTGGACAAAGCGCTGGAGTGGATTACCATCGCTACTGATGTAGACAGCCCACGTTTCTGGCAGGTACGCCGCAAGGCACTCATCCTGGCGGATATGGGTAAGAAAGCAGACGCGATCGAAGCTGCTAAAATGTCGATGAAGCTGGCTGAAGAGGCAGGCAACGACGACTACGTGCGCATGAATAAAGCGTCTATCGAAGAATGGAGCAAGTAATTTTGTCTCCTTTTTAAGCTTAAACGGGGCGGTTTTCCAGTTGGGAAGGCCGCCCCGCTTTTGTATATTGAGGCTAAAATTGGCTACGTGAACGGATTAATTCATAAATCCGTTATCTTTGATAATTGAAAAATGGCTTAGAATGAATTTACAGGCAGAAAAGTTACAGCTTATCGAATGGTTGGCACGCCTACAAGACGCTGAGGTCGTACAGCACTTACTTCGGGTAAAAGAAGACAATGAAGCAAGTGCTTATGAAGCTGCGCTCAAGCCAATGACAAAAAAAGAACTGGTAGCACGGGCAGAGGAGTCTAATCAAGCTATTGCAAAGGGGGAGCATGTCGACATAGAGGATGCGCTTGCGGAGTTGGGAGACTGATTATGAAAGTAAGGATCACAAAGCCAGCTCAGCGCCGGCTTAGCCAAATTGACGATTACTACAAAAAGAAAGGCAACCGGTCTCACTTCGCAAAGCTAAAGCAGGAAATTAGCCGGAAGTCTGCTTTGTTAAGCCAAAATCCTGAGCTTGGGCAGGAGGAAGATTACCTGAAGGAATTGGGGCAGGGACATCGATACATTATTGTAGCAAAGCTTTACAAATTAATTTACCTGGTTTCAGCACCTTTTATTACGGACATCTTTGATACGCGCCAGAATCCAGATGATATGCGGCCCTGACCCTTATCTCACTGAGCTGCCAGCCAGGCAACAAAGCACCTTGTTTGGTATTTCCTATGCGTATCTGCTACACAAGAGACATAAAGACTAAAGATAGGATGCAGGAGTATCAGACCAGAATTCACAATCTCACATCCGGGCCTTTCATATTTAAACCCTTACCATACCCAAGCGTCTAAGCCATAAAAAAAACCTATGCGCCTGATTTATACCCTTTTCCTGCTCAGCTTGCTAAATGCAGCTTTCGCCCAATCAATCTATTTCCCACCTGCTGAGGGCGATGAATGGGCAACCCTCCAACCCGATAGCCTCAACTGGTGCCCGGAGAAAGTCGACAGCCTGCTGGCCTTCGTGGAAAGCCGGGATTCGAAAGCCTTCATCATCCTCAAGGACGGAAAAATCGTGCTGGAACGGTATTTTGGCACTTTTCAGCAAGACTCGGTATGGTACTGGGCCTCCGCCGGCAAAAGCCTGATGGCAGCCGTCATAGGGCTGGCTCAGGAAGATGGCTATCTGGATATCAATGACCCGGTTTCGGACTATATGGGAGCAGGCTGGACAGAATGCCCGCCGGAGAAGGAAGCCCTTATCACCATCCGCAACCAAATCACAATGACCACCGGGCTGGACGATGCCGTGGAGAATGATGCGACCAACAGCTGCTTCGAGCCTGCCTGCTTTCAGTACCTGGTGGATGCGGGTACGCGTTGGGCTTACCATAACTCCCCTTACCGCTATACCCAGGAATTGGTGGAAGCCGCCACTGGCGTTAACCTCACCCTGTACACCCGCCTGCGTCTGGGCAACGCGATCGGCATGAAGGGGGGCTGGTTTGGCAATGTCTACTACAGCAAGGCGCGGGATATGGCGCGCTTTGGCTTGTTGATGTTGGCAGAGGGGCAATGGGGCGGCACACCGGTCATGACCGATACGGCCTATTTCAACGCGATGATCACCCCTTCTCAGGACCTCAACCAAAGCTATGGGTACTTGTGGTGGCTAAATGGGCAGCCTTCATTTATGCTGCCGGCTACTCAACTGGTGCTGAATGGTCCAATGGTACCCGAAGCACCAGCCGACATGTACGCCGCATTGGGCAAAAACGACCAGAAAATCTACGTGGTTCCCAGTGAAGGGCTGGTCGTCGTGCGGCAGGGCAATAACGCGGGCCCGGTAGTCGCCGCGGCTTCCTCCTTCGACAATCAGCTGTGGGCCCGGTTGTCGGAAATGGAGTGCCTGACTGCTGCCGCTGAAGTTGAGCCCCAGCCCGACTGGACCATTGCTCCCAACCCAACGACGGATGAAATTAGGGTGATGGGCAAAGCGGATATTGCTCATTTAGAGCTATTGAACAGCAGTGGGGTAGTGGTCCGCAACGTAGCGGATCAGCGCATGGACGTAGCCGGTCTTGTGCCCGGCATCTACTTCCTGCGGATATGGACAACGAAAGGGTTGTCAGGTACGGAGCGAATTGTCATCCACTAAAACTTCATCGGGTCCGGGTGCCGGAAAGTGTACGCCAACAGCGCTTTAGCCTGCTCATTGCTGATGATTTTGTACGCCAGCTCCTTGTTCCCCTTGAAGGTGGGCGGCTCCAACCCCTCTTTTTCCGCCTGAGCGGTGTAAAAGGCGGCTCTTGTTGGATGCCCGTCGGCCACTACGTTGAGGGTGTGCCCAAAGGCTTCCTGCTTAATCAGTGACTGTATGAGCCCAATGCAGTCGTCCAGGTGCACCAGGTTGACGGGAGCTTCTCCGTTGGGGATGTCCTTTTTGCCTGCCAGGAAACGGCCGGGCTTGCGGCTGCCGCCCACCAACCCGCCCATGCGTAAAACGGTAGACCGGGGCGCGCGCAGCAATTGTAAATACCGTTCGATCACCACCAGGGCCCGACCGGAGGCCGTAGAAGGGTTCAGGGCGGCGCTTTCGTCCAGGGTGGTATTGTCATTGCCATACACGCCCGTGGAACTAGCGAAAACCAACTCAGGCACTTCCATCCGCATCGCCATTTCCACAATGGCTTTGACCTTCCGGGGGTACGTTTCTTCCACATCGGGGTCGCGCCGCCCACCGGGCGGGATATTCACAAAAAGCAGATCGGTTTGGAAGAAGTCGCGCAGGTTGTCGCCTTCCAGTTGGTCGCCGACTTTGATTAGAAAGGGGGTGATGCCGGCTTCGGTCAGCGTAGGGAGTTTGTCACTCGTTGTGGTGGAGCCTTTTACGGTGTAGCCCGCCTGCGCCAGGGTTTGGCCGAGCGGGAGCCCCAGCCAGCCGCAGCCTAGTATGGATATCGTTTGAATCAAAGTTTTATCGTTTTGGGTATGCAACAATTTAGCTTCCGAAAAGCTTATTATTCTATTCAAAACTTTCCCGAAAATGGACCACTACCAACCCATCAGCTGTGATTTTTATGACGAACTGGAAGCCCGTGCCACGCTTCGGCGTTCCTGCCATATTGAATTTTGGGATGCTTCCGGCCAGGTTCAAACCACAGAGGCTGTGATCAAAGACCTCTACATCCGCAGCAAGGTGGAGTACATGCTCCTCAGCACTGGCTTGGAAATCCGCCTCGATCGGTTGGTTTCGGTAGATGGTAAGCCGCTGCCTGAGGCCTGCTAACAATACTCAAACAAAGCCTCAAACTCAGTACCAATATCCTGACTGCTCTGCTTCACCACCTCAATCAGCGCGCGCTCCCGAACCAGCTCCGCCCCTTTATCCAGATCGGTAGCGAATACCCGGTCCTTGTCCGCAAATGCAATCTCTTCCCGTACCCGGGCATGCAGGTTTTCCATCAGCGGGCTCGACTTTAGTGGCCGGCGGAAGTCGAAAGCCTGAGCTGCGCACACGAGTTCGATCCCCAGTATCCGCTCCAGATTGCCCACGACCTGTAGGGCTTTGCGGCCGGAAATGGAGCCCATACTTACGTGGTCTTCCTGCCCTAAGGAGGTCGAAATACTATCGGCGCTGGCCGGGAAGCACAGGCTCTTGTTCTCGCTCGCCAGGGCAGCGGCGGTATATTGCAGGATCATAAACCCGGAATTGGTCCCGGTCTCTTGCATCAGCAATTTGGGGACGGCACCATCTATGCCCGTAAGAGAGAGATAGCAGCGCCGGTCGGAAACATTGCCAACTTCCGAGGCCGCCAGGCAGGCATAGTCCAACGGTAGGGCCATCGGTTGCCCGTGGAAATTGCCCCCGCTGATCGAGAGCTCTTCATTCACGATGATCGGATTGTCTGTGACGGAGTTGAGCTCAATTTCCAGGGTTTCCCGGAGGTGCAGCCAGGCATTGCGGGAAGCCCCATGCACCTGTGGTATGCAGCGCAGAGAATAGGGGTCCTGCACCCGGTCGCAGTGGCTGTGGGAGTTGAGGATTTCGGAGCCTTGCAGTAGCGCCCGGATGCGCGCAGCCACATGTTGGTTGCCTTTGTAAGGGCGCATGTTGTGCAGTTCCGGGTGGAAAGGCGCAACGGAGCCCAACAGCCCTTCAATCATCATCCCACCGATAAGGTCAGCCTGGCTCAGGCAGGCTTGTAGGCGGTCGGTTACCTCCACTCCAAAAGCGGTGATGAACTGTGTACCGTTGATCAGGGCGAGGCCTTCCTTGGGCTGCAGTTGCAGTGGAGCGAGCCCTTCTTTTTGCAGCATTTCCGGTGTAGGCACCACCTGTCCTTTGTAATGCACCTGCCCCAGCCCGATGAGCGGCAAAAACAGGTGGGAAAGCGGTGCCAAGTCGCCCGAAGCCCCCACAGAGCCCTGCCTGGGTACTACCGGGATAACATTTTGCTCAATATGCCAGAGGATGCGATCGAGGGTAGGCAGGGAAATGCCCGAAAACCCCTGTGCCAGCGCATGCACTTTGAGGATGAGCATGAGTTTGGCGGTCTGTTGGGGAATGGGAGAACCTACGCCTACGCTATGGCTCATGAGCAGATTGTGTTGCAACTGCGCGGTGTCGTCCGGTGATATTTTGGTGCTGCACAGGGGGCCAAAGCCGGTGTTGATGCCATAGACCGCATCACTGCCTTTGGCAAAATTGCGGACGATCTGAGCCGAAGCCGCTACCTTTTCCCGCTGAGCCCGGTCTAATTCCCCGGTTTTATGCTGCCGGCTGATGCTGAGCGACAGCCCGGCAGTGAGATGATGCTTTCCGTACAAGAATGGTGACATGGTTAGGGCTTGGATTTTCGGTTTTAGTATTGGTATTCAAAGCAGCCGATGTCAGGGGCAACGGGGTCCCGCTCATTACCCACAAGGTCGGCAGTAATGCCGGGCAGGGGGCGGGCCATGCCTTCCGCAATAGACAGGCTATCCAGCAGGTAAACATCGCCATTAGGATCGGCAAAAAGGGTGTCTGTCCGCTCCCCGTTGATGCAGTTGATACAGGCATCAGATTCCAGGAAGTTGGCATACAGCCCTTCCTGCTGTTCGAGCAGTTGGTCGACTTTGACGATGCAGTTTTCAAATTGAACCTGAAAGAGCTGCGGCACACTGCCCCCGCTCACATCTGCAAACTGCAGCTCATCCCGGCTGGTACCGAAGAAGATACAGTTGCGGAAGTTGGCCCGGATGCGATAGTCGTTCCGCACTTGACAGGTGAAGGGGCTGTCGTAGCAGAAAAAGTTGGACAGGGACATGGCGGAGGCGTCCACACCGTAGCTGGCTACCGTGCAGTAGTCGAAGTTGTAGTCGCCCCCGTTGACCAGCTGCACGGAATTGGCGAAGTTGTTGTACACCAGGCAATTTTCAAGGTCAATGCGGCTGTGGAAGCCAATGATGCCACTGCTGTTGGTATTGTAAAAACGGGAATTACGGGCGGTCAGCTGCCCTACAGAATCCACATAGACGCCAAATATGGAATTCTTGACCGTGGTATAGCTCATCGTATTGCCTTTGGAGCCCCGCCCGATAATGATGCCCTGCCACTGACCGGGCTCTTCTGCAAAGCCTTCCTCCAGGCGGTCGCCCTGCACGACGATGGAGTCCTCCGCTGTGCCATTAAAATGAATCTGACCATTGGCCAGGGTGTAGATGATGCCATCATTAAAGGTGCCGAAGAGGTCATTTTGAGCAATGCCGCCGTGCACATAAATCCGTGTGCCGGCAGCTACTTCCAGCGCACAGCTGTCGATCAAAATCTGTCCGTAAATGACATAGGGTTTAGGGTCGTCCCATACGATGGTTTGGTTGTCGCAGGTGAGCAGCGTTGGCACACCCCGGTTGAAGCGGCTGGGGAAGTAGTTGGCGTTCTGCCCCCAGGCTTCCAGTAGAACGCTGCTGCGTTTTTCGCCGGTTTCAAACACCACCTGGTCTTCGATGACAAAAGGGCTGATGGAGAGCGGGGCATCGGGATCGATAGTCACTTCCACAAAGACATAAATACTGTCATTGGCCCAGATTTCCACCTGCTCCACCCGGTCGCCTGCGGTGCCGTTGACGTTCATACGGAATTTGCCGTCTTCGTTCCCGGTTAGAGCCACTGCGTCAATCAGCACAGGATTGCTGCTGCGGTTATAGACCTTAAAGAAACGCGTAGCGGAGCCCAGTTCCGTGAAAACGGTATCAAAGCGCAGGGTATCCAAAGAGAATTCCAGTTCGAATTCGCCGCCAGTCAGGAAATCCGCTTCGTTGTCGCAGGAGAAAAAAGCCAGGCTCAGGCACAGCCCGAGTACGATGTAGGGCACGTTCTTCATGGGTCAAAATTATGCATTAAAGATTGTCCTCCTAATAACGGGGCAATCCATGATTTCTGTACAGTGGCCCAAAAATAGAGAAATGTTGGTGCTTTTTTGTGCTTGTGCAGGTATTCCGAAATCCAGGGCTGTGTCAACCCATTAAATGTTACAGGGAGGACAGTTAAGTTGATGATATTTGCTGTACCTTTGCCGCAAATCAGGGTGAATATTGAGCAAACCGGTAATAGACGTCATCATTCCTGCTTTCAATGAGGAAGATTCTATAGGAAAAGTACTGCAAGACATTCCCAACGAGTGGGTCCGGGAAGTGATTGTATGTAATAATGGCAGTACCGACGATACAGCGGCTGTTGCTGCTGCCGGCGGTGCTACGGTTTTGCTACAGCCCCAAAAAGGCTACGGCAATGCCTGCCTGAAAGGAATGGAACATATTGCCCGCCGCCCTCAACAAGAGCGGCCCGATATTGTTGTGTTCCTCGATGCAGATTATTCTGATCATCCTGAAGAATTACCACAAGTAGTTCAGCCTATAATCGAATCAAACTACGATCTGGTGATTGGCTCACGGGCACTCGGAGACCTGGAGCCTGGGTCCATGCAGCCCCAGCAGATTTTCGGTAACTGGCTGGCTACCACACTCATCCGATTGATTTACAACTATCGATTTACCGATTTAGGCCCTTTCCGAGCCATCAAATATGCCAGGTTGCTGGAGCTGGATATGCGGGACCCTAATTTTGGCTGGACCGTGGAGATGCAGGTCAAAGCTGCAAAGCTACAGTTCAAGTCTACAGAAGTACCCGTGCAATACCGGCGCCGCATCGGTGTCTCAAAGGTTTCAGGTACCGTCAAAGGGAGTATCCTTGCGGGCCATAAGATCCTTTGGACCATTTTCAAATTGATTTAACCAACTGTGAACTTAAAGTTTCGGGCATGATATCCATACTCGCCTATTCGGTTTTAGCTATTTATACGATTGCGCTGTTTTACATCACGGTTTACTGTGTGATGCAATTCAACCTCCTTTATCACTACAAGAAGTACCAAAAAGGAGGCGCCGCACCGCAAACTGCCGCGCAGGAACCCCTTACGGTTAACCAACACGGCGAATTAAAACGCGCCAGGGCCAGCCGCTACGGAGAAGACAAGGGGGAGACCCTGGTACTGGCTGCTGCCGCCGCTGAGGACTGGCCGTTCGTGACCGTGCAGCTGCCTATCTATAACGAGCTGTATGTCATAGAGCGCTTGATCGACAGCGTGGCCGCTTTCGATTATCCTAAAGACCGCTTTGAAATCCATATTTTGGACGACTCCACAGATGAGACCATCGAGGTGGTGCGCAAGAAGGTGGAGGCTGTACGGGCGAAGGGCTTCAATATTGAGCAAATCCGAAGGGAAAAGCGGCAGGGCTTTAAGGCGGGCGCCCTACGGGATGGTATGGAGTATGCTCAGGGCGAATTTATTGCCATTTTCGACGCTGATTTTCTGCCCCGGCCAGATTTCCTGCAACAAACCATCCCTCATTTTCAGGATCCGGAAGTAGGTGTGGTGCAAACCCGGTGGGAACACATCAATCAGGATTATTCGCTGATTACCCGCCTGCAGGCGCTGCAGTTGAATGTCCACTTTACCGTAGAGCAGGTGGGGCGCATGTCTGGAGATTATCTGCTGCAGTTCAACGGTACGGCTGGTGTCTGGCGGCGGGAGACGATCGAGCATGCTGGTGGATGGGAGGCCGACACCCTGACGGAAGATCTCGACCTCAGTATTCGGGCGCAAATGAAAGGTTGGCGCATCCACTTCCTGGAGCATATCGGCTCGCCGGCGGAGCTGCCGGTGGAAATGAACAGCCTGAAGTCCCAGCAATTCCGCTGGATGAAGGGCGGTGCGGAAACGGCTAAGAAAATGCTGCCTGCGGTATGGCGGTCTACTGCCCTTACCCTGAATCAGAAAGTACATGCAACCAGCCACCTGCTGGCGAGTTCCATCTTCCTGTTTGTGTTTATCACCGGTGTATCAAGCGTGCCGCTGTTGTTCCTTTTGGGCGATCTGATTGAATTGGGCTTTAGCAAGAACTTTTTTGCTTATTTCCTGGTGGGGCTGCTTTCTGTTATTGGTATTTACTATGTAGCTAATGTGCAGGCCCCCGTGCACAGGGACTCGTTCGGGAAAGCTCTGTTTAAATTCATTTTCCTGTTCCCCCTATTCCTGGCTTTGTCGATGGGGCTCTCGCTGCACAATACCGTGGCTGTACTGCAGGGATTCCGAGGTAAAAAGTCACCATTTGTGCGCACGCCCAAGTTCAACATTAAAACCATGCGCGACAGCTTCCGTAAGCATAAGTACCTTAGCAAAAAGATCACCTGGACTACGGTTATGGAAGGTTTGCTGGCGCTATACTTTGCCGGAGCAGTAGTGGGCGGGTTTTACATTCAGAATACCACATTCCTGGTTTTCCACTTTATGCTGGCGCTGGGCTATGGAGCTATTTTTTACTACACCCTGCGTCACCTGAGCATAAAGTAGGTTTTTATGTCTGAGCGGGTGCGGTTTGGGCTGGGTAGCGGGCTGTTGCTGCTATCGGTTGCCGGGTTGGCTTATGGCCCGGGGCAGTCTGATTTTTTTGAAATCCTGCTTTTCTATCTGCCTGCTTTTCTGGGCTATCTGTGGTTGTGTTATCCTTCTGAAGGGCTACCCATTGCCTGGTACCTTGGTCTGGCAGTGGCTGCCCGTCTGATCATCCTGCCCGCTATGCCGCAGCTATCCGATGATGTCTATCGCTTTATTTGGGATGGCCGGCTGTTGCTCAACGGCATTAACCCTTTTGAGCATCTGCCCACGTACTATCAGGCATTGCCCAATCCGCCTGAAGGCCTTACAGAAGACCTGTTCAAACAGCTCAATTCCCCGGAATATTTCACCATTTATCCGCCGGTGGCACAAGCCGTATTTGGTATATCCTGCTGGCTGGCTCCGGAAAGTATCTATGTTAGTACGCTGTTGATGAAGGTGTTTTTATTGCTGTCAGACATCGGCACGATCGTGCTCCTGCCACGACTGCTGGAGGTGATGGGGCTTTCGCCCAAACGGTCGCTTTGGTATTTGCTCAACCCCTTAATTCTGATAGAAACGATCGGAAACTTGCATTTCGAAGGCGTAATGATAGGTTTTCTGGTACTAAGTATCTGGTGGCTGCACCAGCAAAAGTGGTGGGCAAGCGCAGTGGCGATGGGACTGGCTGTTGCTGCCAAGTTGTTGCCGCTGTTATTCTTAATGTTCCTGGTCCCCGTTTTGGGCTGGAAGCGCAGCCTGCAATATTTTGCCCTTTTGGGCGGAGTTTTACTTTTGGTGTTTGCGCCCCTGCTGGGTGAAGCCTTCCTGAATGGATTTGGCAGCAGCCTCGACCTGTACTTCCGGCGTTTTGAGTTCAATGCCAGTGTGTACTATCTGTTGCGCTGGGTGGGCTTTCAGTGGACGGGGTACAATCAGATCGCCATCATCGGGCCGGCACTGGCATTGGGCACATTCATTGGAGTAACCCTTATGGCCCTGCGTGCGGGTTTCCGTTCCCTGAAAGGAGAAGCATTAGGCCTGCCCGGGCTGATGCAGTATTGCCTGGCAGCAATTTTGCTATACCTGGCTTTTACCCCCACCGTACACCCCTGGTACGTTGCTCTGCCGTTGATGCTTTGCACCTTTACGTCTTATCGCTTTCCGGTACTCTGGTCAGGTCTTATCCTGCTGACCTATGCCAATTATGCAGGGTCGGAATATCAGGAACATCTATGGCTGGTGGCTTTGGAGTACGCTGCTGTTGCAGGTTATGCGCTATGGGAGTGGCGGCAACAAAAAAAGCGGATCAAGGCTGCGCCTATCTCCGCTCTTTGATTCATACCGTTTTCTTTCCTTTTACTTAGCCAGCATCTGGCGTACTTGCCCAACGCTGCCTGCATTGTAAGCCTCGATGCCTTTTTCATTCAGAATCTGGGCAGCCATCCCACTGCGGTTGCCGGAACGACAATACGCCACCACAGGCTTGCCCGTTTGCTTTAGTTTGCCAATATGGTGCTGCAGCTCCTGCAATGGAATGTTCTTAGCGCCAGGTGCGGCACCGCTGTTGAACTCTGCCGGGGTGCGTACGTCAATAAGAAGGGCACCCTGATCGATTAAAGCTTTCACGTCAACGGCATCTGCACCGCCTCCAAATATTTGATTGAATACTCCAAACATGGTCTTGTTGTTTTTTTACAAAGATGCAGGCAGGAGGGCGGTTAATCAGTGATTTGGGTCACAACGGCTGGTCCAAAAACACAGAAAGCTCCCGGAGGAGCTATCTGAAGTTGTGTTGTCAGAGAATGTTTGGTCAGGAGGTTGTTCAAAGTAAGGGTTGAATCGTTATCCCCAGAAAAAAGAAACTTTCCGGACTTTGATTGAATCATCATGCCCAGTATGCAATAAGCAGCCTTAGTTGTTGTGGTTTGTTTAGGATGGAGAAATTAGAAGAGGACAGACCTTTCTAATGCCTTTTGTTTGACATCAACAAAGTTCAAGGGAATTCTTTAATTAATCCAGCATGTTGCATTTTGGAGTTTCTTTTTATTGTTTAGTTTTATGTTTTTCAATGGTTTGTGGTGATTTTATTTTTCTATTTTTATGGGTTTTAGCACTTTGTGTTGTCACAAATGAGTTGCTTTTTTAGTTTTTTGACGCCTCCATCAGCAAATAGACAGTGGATCAGTGCTTTATTAGCCTTATAGCATCGAAGGGGATCAGTGGGTTACCTCGTTTTTACATTAAGAGACAGGAAGCTTTCGGGTGTTTATCTGAAGGGAGTTTTTATCTTAGCCATCATAGTAAAGGCATCGAAATGAAGAAAAACGAAAAGCTATATCCGCTTAAAGGAGTCGTACAGCATTACGCATGGGGCGGATATGAATATATTCCTGAATTGATTCAGCAGAAAAACCCTGATCAGGAACCCTTCGCAGAGTTATGGATGGGTGTGCACGACCGTGGCCCGGCAGTGCTGACCGATGGCGGTGAAGAAGTTTTGTTAAGTGACTGGCTGCTTGCCCACCCTTCGGCCCTGGGCGCTTCCCGGTCGCAGTTTGGTGATCAGCTACCGTTTCTATTTAAAGTCCTTGATGTGCGGGAGATGCTGTCTATTCAGTCACACCCCACCAAAGAGCAGGCGGAGAAGGGCTTTGCTTTAGAAAATGAAGCCGGGGTCCCGCTTTCAGCGCATCACCGCAACTTTAAGGACGACAACCACAAGCCCGAAGTCATGGTAGCGCTAACGGATTTTTGGCTGCTGCATGGGTTCAGGTCGGAAGCTGAGATTGCAGCTGTACTTGAATCGGAGCCAGCCTTTTCACCATTGCAGCCCATATTGAAGGAATCGGGTATTTATGGTTTGTACAAAACCATCATGGAGTGGTCACAGGATCAGGTAGCTGAGGTGTTGCAACCCCTTCAGTCCCGCTTGTCGCAGGCCCATCTGACAGATAAGGCGCATCCTGATTTTTGGGCTAAACAGGCATTCGAGCAGTATGGGGGTGAAGATGGCGATTATGACCGGGGCATTTTTTCCATTTACTTGTTCAACCTCGTGCATATACCCCCGGGCAAAGGCATTTTTCAGGGCGCGGGCATACCGCACGCCTATCTGGAAGGCGTCAATGTGGAGCTCATGGCCAATTCAGACAACGTCTTCCGGGGAGGCTTAACGGTCAAGCATGTGGATGTGCCTATGCTGCTGAGCCACCTGAAGTTTGATGCGGTAACACCGGAAGTGCTGGAGGGAGAGGCACTTGATGGCTTTGAGGTAGCCTATAAAACACCGGCAGCCGACTTTCAGCTGAACCGGGTGTATTTCCCGGAAAGCGGAAAGTACAAGCCTGAGCCTCCTAAGACAGCAGAGATTGTGCTCATCACCGAAGGAACGGTTGTCTCCGGTAACGATGGGCAGGTTTTCAGTCAGGGGGAAGCCTTCTTTGTGCCTGCTGGGACAAGCTATGAGCTTGATGTAGAAGAGTACACCACATTATTCAAAGCACTCGTGCCAGTCAGTAGCTGATTCCTTACCGGCTACCAGCTTCTGATAGGCTTTGCAGCACCACGTTGTCCCGCCGGAACTTCTGCCCCTGCCGGTAAAACTCCAGGCTGATTTTATCGCCAGGGCGGAAAAGGGCAATCTGTTCCTGTAGCTCGGGCACGGAGTTGGTTTTGACGTTGTTGATCGTTATGATCACATCGCCCTCCCGAATGCCTGCCTCCGCTGCGCTGCTCCCCTGGCTCACACTGTTGATGTAGACACCGGCAACACCGGGCAGCGCCTGCTGCTGAGCGATCTCGCCAGTGACTTCTGCAATGCCTACGCCAAGGATTGCCCGCTGCACTTCACCAAACTCGCGGATATCGCGAACCACTTTCCGGACCAGATTAGCGGGAATAGCAAAAGAGTAGCCTTCATAGCCACCTGACTCACTGATGATGGCAGTGTTGATGCCGATGAGCTCGCCTTTTTCATTGACTAGTGCGCCTCCGCTGTTGCCAGGATTGACTACGGCATCTGTTTGAATAAAGGACTCAATACTGTAAGACCCCCGCAGGATATTTATATTGCGTGCCTTAGCACTCACAATACCGGCAGTGACCGTGGACGAAAGGTTGAAGGGGTTGCCTACTGCCAGGACCCATTGGCCGACTTCCACTTTGTCGGAATCTCCATACAATACCGGCTTTAAGCCGCGGGTATCTACCTTTAGCAGCGCCAGGTCAGTGGTGGGATCGGACCCGATCAGTTCTGCTTCCAGCTTGCGCTTATCATACATGGTGATTTCGTAAGTCGCTCCGTCTTCCACAACATGATGGTTGGTGATGATGTAGCCATCCGTAGCTATGATCACTCCGGAGCCGGAAGAAACCCGGTACCCGCTGGCACTTAGCGTGTTGATGTTCACAACTGCTGAGGTGACCAGCTTGGAGGTACTAACAAAGTCCTCTATAGGCCCTTCTGCCCAAGCCCGGGGGCGCTGATTAATTGGCGCTTCCTTTGCGGCTATTGGCCCGGAAGGCTCCTGACCGGTTAATACCGGTTGCGCTGTAGCGACAGGCTGGGCCATCGGCTGTGGCAGATGGTAGAACTGCTGCATGAACATGAACGTGCAGGCAGCGCTAACTACGGCAATAAAAATATTTTGAATGACTGATTTCATATGGGACTGCTTTTTCGCTCCTGATTAGGGAGGAGCAAGATAAGGGTTTTCATGATTTATCCTTGGATTGCACAATGGCAGCTCCCAGGAGTGTATCGGGAATGGCGAAAGCCTCCACATAAACATTGGCCCAGGTGCGGGCTTCTGCACAAAGCCGGTCCACTTCCCTGCGGATGGCTTTAGTCTTGACACCAAGCATATAATCGCTTTCCAGGTACCAGCCTTTGTGGGACTCTATGGTATGCAACGCAAAAAGCTGATATAAAGTACGAAAAGCACTATGTGCAGTTTCCGGCATAGGCTGCTTTAGGGCTTGCTGAAAAGCCCTGAGCGTAACCCGGTCCACATAAGCTTCGGCCAGGGCAATCATATGGGGTTGGCACTTCAATGCTGCATCGTAGGAGGATGCCCCGGATTTGATGTGCCCTCGCAACCGCTGCCCTAATGAAGCCGTGAGCCGGTTCTCCCTGAAATCGAAGGCACTACTGTGGAATTCTTCGCTGAGCAGATGCCCGCGGCTGGTGTTGCGTACGGCGATGGGATTCTGCTCAGTGACCGCCGTGGTCACCCGGTTGGAAACGTAACGCAGCAGAGCCAGGTTGCCTTCCTCATTAAAGGCTTTTTTAAACTTGGACAGCAACCCTTTGGCTACGAGTTGAGCCAGTACGGTATTATCCCCTTCGAAGGTAGTGAAGATGTCGGTGTCTGCCTTTAAGTCAGCAATCCGGTTCTCCCAAAGGTAGCCTTTGCCCCCACAGGCTTCCCGGCATTCCTGTAAGGTTTCGGTAGTAAACCAGGTGGCGGCGGACTTCAGCCCGGCGGCCAGGCTTTCTATTTCCCGCATGTCCTCTTCTTCGTGAGCGACGAAACGCTTACTCAGTTCCATTAGTGCAAAATGGAGGGCGTAGGCTTTAGCAAGCTTTGGCATCAATCGGCGCTGATGGCTGGGATAGTCGAGCAGCAAGGTTTCCGGCTCGTTCTGACGGGGCGCAAACTGTCGGCGTTTGAGTGCGTACTTGATGGCTATCGTTAGCCCCGACTTGGCAGCGCTTAAGCCAGCCCGCGGTACACATACCCGTCCGCCTACAAGCGTGCCGAGCATAGTGAAAAACCGGCGGGCGGGGCTTTCGATAGGGCTGCTGTACTGGCCCTCTTTGGATACATCGCCGAATCGGTTGAGCAGATTGGTCCGGGGGACGCGGACTGTATCGAACCAAATGCGACCATTGTCTACACCGTTGAGCCCCAGCTTGGTGCCGCAATCCTCCACCCGTATACCGGGAAGGGTGGCGCCGGATTGGTCCCGTAAAGGGACCAAAACAGCGTGGATGCCGTGGCTTTCCCCCTTCACAATCAGCTGCCCGAAAACAGTGGCCAGCTCACCGTGAAGGGCATTGCCGATGTACTCTTTTCCTGATTGTTCCTTTGGAGAGTGGACTACAAACTCTTCCTTCTCAACGTCATAGGTGATAGTGGTTTCCAGTCCGCGCACGTTAGAGCCATGCCCGGTTTCGGTCATGGCAAAGCACCCGAGTAATTCCCCTTTGCCGATAGCTTCGAGGTATTTCTCGTGATGTCGGGCGGTACCTAATTGCTGTACGCTTCCACCGAACAACCCGAATTGCACCCCAAATTTTATAGCAAGACTAAGATCGTGGTAGCCCAGCATTTCGAAAACGGTAGCATAGGTGCCCATATCGTGCTGCCCACCCTGTGCAAATGGGTAGGCGAGTGCGCCAAATCCTTGTTCTGAGAGCATTTGAAGCCACTCCAGGACTTGCTCCCGGTGCATGTTTTTATTGCTGTATTCTTTGTACCGGAAAACGGGGTCTGAAAGGAAGGTTCGCATCCGGTCTCTGATTTCTCCGAAGTCTCCATCAAGTACTGCTTTCAGGTCCTGATGGGATGGAGTACCCGGTGCCTGCCCCTCTGGCTCGGGCTCTGGCAGATTGAATATGAACCGGTGTGTATCGAGGCTGACCTGCCCCAAGGCGGCTTCGAATTCCGTGAGGTATTGTAAAATCTCCGGTGAGTCCCATCGTTCAGGTTGCTCGCTTGCCTGCTTGGCCATATACAGACCCAGTTCCGCCAGGGTTTGGGGCTTGTCGGCGGGCAGTTGCTCGGCTGCCCGTTGCAGCTCCACCTCCCAATAGCGGAAAAGATGAGGAGAAGGGGGGCGGGTAGGCTGCCCCCATTGAAGCAGTGTCGTTTTATCTTCCGTAGTAAGGAAAGGCGCTTCCTCTGCCAGCCGCCGAAGCGTTTTTATTTCGGTAGGTGTAAGGATATGGTCAGCCCAGGCGGTGTACAAAATGGGGACAAGGGACTGAACGCCGGGCGCGTAGTTGAGATTGAAGCTGGAATAAGTGGACATGGGCAACGGGATTTGTCTGTAATAACACTGTCCAGTAAAACATGTTTTTGGATAGGAGCGCATTAAGAAGCTGGTAACACGCTTTGATCCTCCAGGCAAAAAAAAAGACCGCCCCGCAACTGGGGCGGCCTGCTTCAATCATGAGAAAACCACTTAAGGAGAGATCTTAGGCTAGTCCAGTTCGTCCAGTTGGTACTGGTGAATGGCCGCCATTATTTTTTTTGCATAGTTTTTGTCACTAACCAGGTCGGACCGCTGCAATGCTGCAGCCCATTCTCCGGCTGATGCATGCTGCCCGGCTAATTCGGGGAAATACCGGACTAGCATCAGGCTGTGGGCGCGCCAGTTTTCCCAGGCGCTGTCGAAAATGCGGTTGGCCAAAGGAGCACCAAAATGATTGTGCCTGGATTTCGCTGCTTCGCTGAGCCCCGCATGGCTTTCCAATATTGCTTGTGCCATTTTCAGGCTGGCAGGTATACCGTATTTATCTTGTTCTGCCTGTGCAACTTTGCTAAAGCGCTCTATGTAGGCTTTCACCTGGTTTTTGGACAAGGCAGGCAGTTGGGCAGCACCTGCTTTCAGAGATACAGGCTGAGCCAGAGACATCTGCTCGGCCTGCCCGTCCGCTTCCCGGTCGTCAGAAAAACCCGACATCGGGGACTTCATGTTGATCGAAAACTGTATGTTTTTCTGGGTCAGGATAAAGAAGGCGATTGCGGCCAGCGCAATTTTGAACCACGGCAGGCGGACCTCACTCAGCGTGCCGCCGGTTGCCTGATGAAAACGGAACCGCAGTGCGGTAAATAGCTTTTGGAGGCCAACGCCAAGCTTATGCAAGAGCTCCTGTAGGCTCGGCAGATGAATGGCAGGTCGGGCAGAACGGTTGAGCTCCTTTTCCTGACGGGACTGTCGGGCGGCAGTCTGCTCCTTCTCCCGCACGGCATACTTATGTTGTTGGTAGGTAGGCATATGAATTAGGTTTTTTGCGAAACGTTTTGTATCTTTCGCAACAAATTGAGTTATTGTTTCATCTCTTGCTACAAATATAAAACAATAAGTTTTTAAAAAGCAAGTTTGTTTTAAAACATTTTCGTTTAAAATGGCAGATTTTTCCGACCATATTGTGAATCAGCGGTTTAAGGATGTTTACCATGAGCTGGAGCGCCTGAATTTGATCAAAGGCAAGTCTGATATTGCCAAGCATTTAGGGACTTATAATCACGTCATCAACAGTATTCTGAAAGGGCAGCGGAATATTACCGTCGATCAGCTGCACCGGCTGTTTGAAACCTATGGTGTCGATGCGAACTACCTTTTTGGGATTGCGGATGATATTTTTGCCGATGGCGTTACCCTGCCGGGAGAAATTCCGGTGCGCTCCATCAATGAGCGGCAGATGGGCAGCCGCAGCAATATCACCCTGGTCCCTGAGCAGGCGATGGCGGGCTACGCACTTGAGCATCAGGACACCTCCTACCTGAAAAACCTTACCAAGTTTTCTATCCCTAACCTCGATGGAGAACTAATCGCCTTTGAGATTCAGGGCGATAGCATGATGCCGACCATCACTAACGGAGACCTCGTTGTGTGCGACCCTATCGAAAGAGGGGAGCCCTTGCGGGATAACCATGTTTATGTGGTAGTTACGGATTCTGTTGTGGCCAAGCGAATTCAGCAGGTCCGCGAAGGGGACCGGATTACCAGCCTGCGGTTGATTTCTGATAACGACCATGTGTACAAGCCCTACACCGTGGAACTAGAGGAAATCCGCCAAATCCTTAAGGTCAAATGCCGGCTGACCTCCTATGCTATTGCCTAAATATGGCTTATAGATTGCGAAGCTTCCCTGCTTCGTAAAATCGACAGAACTAATCAGGTGAAACGGGCGTTATCTTGGCGATAATCTGCGATTTAGGAACCAACTACACATGACGCTCTATGAACGAAAAATTGTTCGATGCCATCCGGGCTAATGACTTGGAGGGCGTGGTTGCTGCTCTGGAGTCTAACCCGGAATCGATAAATACACCTGATCAGCGTGGTTTCCCTCCTTTAGTGCTTTCCACTTATACCGGGAATCAGGCTATTGCGAAATTGCTTCTGGACAAAGGTGCCAATATCAACGCACAAGATGCTTCCGGGAATACAGCATTGATGGGAGTGGTCTACAAAGGCCACGCTGATATCGTGAAAATGCTACTATCCAATGGCGCTAACGTAAATATTCAAAACCATAACGGCGCCACTGCACTAACGTTCGCTGCTACATTTGGGCAAACTGATATCGCCCGCCTGTTGCTGGCCCACGGCGCGAATACGGTAGTGAAAGACCACAAGGGGCATTCGCCTATCGATCATGCCCGTATGCAGGGGAATGAAAACCTTATCCAAATCTTATCGACCTGATTTAGGCTTCACTGGAATTGGATTGCCCGTGAACTAGAGCTGCTGCCTTCCCGTTCTTCCATAAAGCACCGCTTTATATATGAATCGACTACGGCAAGAAACGAGCCCATACCTTCTTCAACACGCTAACAATCCTGTCCATTGGTATGCCTGGAAACCAGAGGCCTTCGAAAAAGCCAAAGCGGAAAACAAGCCAATCCTGGTTAGCATAGGCTACAGTACTTGCCATTGGTGCCACGTAATGGAGCGGGAGAGTTTCGAGGATGAAAAAATTGCCGCTTTCATGAATGAGCATTTCGTCAACATCAAAGTGGATCGTGAGGAACGGCCTGATGTCGATCAGATTTACATGGAAGTTTGCCAGGCGATAAACGGAAGCGGTGGCTGGCCCTTAAATTGTTTCCTGCTGCCTGACCGCAGAGCCTATTTCGCAGGCACTTACTACCCTCCCCAGCCAATGCACAACCGACCCTCCTGGATTCAGGTCCTGCAGTATATGAAAGATGCTTTTCATGACCGGTATGAGGAAGCGGAAAAGCAAGCCAGTCGGCTGATGAACTCTGTGGCTGGAAGCGACACCACATTTCTTAAAGAGGACCTTTTGGATGTTCCTTCGGAGAAACTTTTCTCCAGGGGTGGCCCCAAAGCCATTTACGAAAACCTGGCACAATCGTTTGATCGCAAATACGGCGGCTTTGGCAGCGCACCGAAGTTCCCCGGTACGATGGGGCTCCGGTACTTACTGGAATACGCTTACCTTTCAGGCGATGAAGCGCCGCTGCAGCACCTTCATTTTTCACTAAGTCAAATGATACGAGGCGGTATTTATGATCAGCTTGGCGGCGGTTTTGCCCGCTACGCCACTGACCGGCAATGGCTGGTGCCTCATTTCGAAAAGATGCTGTACGATAATGCCCTTCTCGCAGGGTTGCTGGCGGATGCCCATAGGCACACGCCCAATCCACTTTATGAAACCACCTTACGGGAAACGTTGGGCTGGGTCAAACGAGAAATGACCAGTCCGGAAGGTGGTTTCTACGCTGCACTTGATGCAGACTCAGAAGGGGAGGAGGGGAGGTTTTATGTTTGGTCTTATGAGGAGGTGCAAGAATTGCTGGGCGATGATGCTGAGGTGTTTTGCGCATTCTACGATATCACACCGGGCGGCAACTGGGAAGGCACCAATATTTTGCACCGGCCGGTTTCTGATGTTGATTTTTCCACCGCTCGCGGACAAGATCCGGAAGCATTGCAGGCTACCCTCGCCGCCGGCCGAATGAGGCTGTTCAATGCCCGGGAGCAGCGGGTGCGCCCGGGGCTTGACGACAAAATTCTGTTGAGCTGGAATGCCATGATGACCACAGCTTATGCCAAAGCCTATGCAGCAATTGGCGAGCAGGATTTTCTGAATACAGCCGTAACCAATATTCAATTTTTACTGGAAAAGTTCCGGCAGCCCGATAGCGTTTCCTTCTTCCATACCTATAAGGAAGGGCTGGCACAATATGATGCCTTTCTCGACGACTACGCCCTTCTTATTGAAGCCCTCATCGAGGTTTATCAAATCAATCTCGATACAGCACTTTTGCGTCAAGCCGGAGACTTATGTGGGTATCTGATGGACCACTTCCTTGATTCCGGGCATAATTTGTTTTATTTTACTGGTCAGTCGCAGGAAGATATCCCGCTTCGGCGAAGGGAACTTTACGATAGCGCAACGCCTTCCGGCAACTCTACAATGGCACACAACCTCCATAAACTGGGGTTGCTCCTTGGTAAACCAGTTTTCAGTCAGTTGGCCGTTGATATGTTGCGGGGCGTAAAAACCTCAGTAGAGCAGTATCCTAATTCTTTCGGTCGCTGGGCGAACGCATTACTATATCAAAGCTATCCCTATTACGAAATAGCTTTAGTAGGGCAACAGGCTGCTGCTAAAGCCATACATCTGCAACAATCATTTATCCCGAATGCTGTCGTGATGGCATCCACAACAGCAAATGAAGACTGGCCCTTGCTGGCTGGCAGAGGGACTGGTGGTGACACCAATATTTATGTATGCCAAAAATATGCCTGTAAACGCCCCGTTGATACTGTAAAAGCAGCACTTGAGTTGCTGAACAACAACGGATGATCATCAAAATTTCAAACCCGGCAAGCATGAAGCAATTATTAACAATACTTCTGGTTACGCTGATTACCGGCATGGGCTGGTCTCAGCAGGCTGCTCAGTACAGCATGTTCATGATGAACAAATTTAACTGGAACCCCGCCTATGCGGGGATGGAAAACTCCCTGGTCGCTACAGGCATCTACCGGTCGCAGTGGCAAGGCCTGCCCGGCAATCCGGTTACCCAAAATATCGGCGTTCATCTGCCGGTAAGCGTCATTAGAAGCGGCTTTGGGTTGAACCTGGAGAATGACGAATTGGGAGCCCGGCAGCGCACGACCGGATCCTTGTCCTATAACTATCAAATGGAACTGGGCCGCTGGGGCATCCTTTCTGCAGGCGGCAGCGTGGGGTATGCCCAGCGCACCCTCGATGGTGCCGCACTCCGCACTCCGGATGGCGACTATTCTCCTTCCGATGGAATCCTAATTCATAACGATGATCTTCTGCCGGTCACTGCAGTCTCAGGCAGTGCGCTCACCTACGGGGCAGGACTTTACCTGCTGACGGAGCGGTTTGAAGCCGGTTTAGCCGTTCGCAACCTTACCGAGCCGGTTACGCCGGTGGGGGACGCACTAAGTATCCGCCTTTCCCGGGCTTTCTTTTTTAATGCGGAAGGCCACTTCGACCTCAGCTCCATGATTAGCTTCCATCCGGCGCTGTTGGTGCGTTCAGACCTGGTACAGACCCAAACGGATATTGCTGCCCTTTTTCATTATAACGACAATATAATAGCAGGGGCTTCGTTTAGAGGGTACGACAGCAATTCGATTGATGCCGTAGCGGCAATCGTTGGTTTTAAGCTGAGTGACAATATCACAGTCGGTTATGCCTACGATTTCACACTGTCTACCTTGAATCAGGTGAGCAACGGCTCGCACGAAGTCATGATCAGTTACAACCTGAACAAATCACTGGGCACTGGCCGGCCTCCAAAAATCATTTACAACCCGCGCTCCTTATAATATTTAGGGCAGTGTTTGGTTCCTAATGGTACCTTCGGCTTCCCCGAATTCAGGTTTAATCCCGGAGTACAACAGAAAAGGTAAGATTTATTTTACCCGTTCAACAGTTGCCCCTGTTCTGGTCCGTTGTGCGGCATCAGCCAGCTATACAAGCTGATTTCAAAATGTAAGCTGCCCGGCTTTTCGTGGGCAGAAACAGAAAAGAAAAAAATTAATTTTTGATAAGATAGGCAAACAGCCTATATTTACGACTGCGTTTATTAGACCGTATTATATATTCTGAAGGAAAACAAGGGTGTTAACATGAAACAATTAATCAAGCTTTCACTAGTCTTACTAGTGTTTGTTGCCGCGTCCTGTGGCAGCAGTGAAAACGGCCAGCTGGTAGGTGTATTAGACCGCCCGGACTGGAAAGGAATTAATCCATATGGAATGGTTTACGTACCCTCCGGTACGTTGCACATCGGCCCATCTGACCAAGACGTAAGTAATACTTTCGTGCAGCGTCAGAAAGCCATCTCTATTCAGGGATTCTATATGGATGATACCGAAATCACCAATAACGAATACCGCCAGTTTGTAAACTGGGTCCGGGATTCATTAGCTCACTCTTACCTCGACCACTACGTCGAAACCGAAGACGGCGAAGAGCGGATCGACTGGGAATACGAAATCGACTGGGAAGATGAAACCCTGGAAGATTTGTATTATCAGGGCGATGACCGTTTTGCTGGTAAGAAAGAACTCGATGCCAGCAAGCTGGTATTTGAATATGAGTGGTATGACTGGCAGAAGGCTGCACACGACCACGGTCGTTCTCCGCGCAATGCCTTCATTCAGCGCCGTAAGGTGAATGTCTATCCGGACACACTGGTTTGGATCCGCGACTTCTCCTACTCTTATAATGAACCAATGACGCGGAACTATTTCTGGCACCCTGCCTTTGATGACTACCCTGTAGTAGGTGTGGACTGGCACATGGCGAATGCTTTCGCTTACTGGCGTACCAAGCTGTGGAACACTTACGCGTTGACACGGGGCGATGGTATCAACTCTGAAGATTTCCGTCTGCCAACCGAGCACGAGTGGGAGTACGCAGCACGCGGTGGCCACGATGTAGCGATGTACCCATGGGGTTTGTACTACACACGTAATGCCAAAGGCTGTCTGCTGGCCAACTTCAAGCCTGGCCGTGGTAACTACCCTGAGGACGGTGGTCAGTACACGGTGCGCGCAGATGCTTACTTCCCTAACGATTACGGCCTGTACAATATGAGCGGAAACGTTGCGGAATGGACCGTAACCGCATACTACGACAACGCTTATTCCTTCCTGCATGACCTCAACCCGGATATCCGCTACGATGCAAAGGATGATGACCCTGAAGCATACAAGCGTAAAGTAATTCGCGGTGGTTCCTGGAAAGACGTTGCACATTTCCTTCAGACTGGCACACGCCACTGGGAATACCAAGATACAACGAAGTCCTATATTGGATTCCGTTGTGCACTGACCTTCCTGGGCCGTTCACTGAACGATTTCTAATGGTAACACCATAATATATATTGGATGCATGCTTTGAATAAAAGGCATGCATCCAATTTCTTTTTTGGTTATCTCCTCTATCTTTAACTCACCTCACCATTACATCAAAGCTTTTCTCACGATTCAGCTTGGTTCTGTCAGTGAGTGATCCGCTTTGTGTTACATTCATTTAATGTCCGGTTTGATTTTCGGAAAAAAAGCGAAAAAAATTATTGAAGCCTGTAACCAATCAGGAGCGGGGCATTATGTGGTAGAGTTTGGAGAAACCGATCTCCCAATTTGCTAAGAATTTAGATCACCAAAACTATTAAAAGAGAACTAAGATGAGTTTCTTGAAGTCAAAAGGGTTTAAGTACATTAAAAACCTGATCATCGGTCTCGGTGCATCAGTGGTATTGATGGGTGCACTTTTTAAGCTGGAAAGCTGGGAAGGCGCTTCCGAAATGTTGATCATCGGCCTGTCCGTTGAGGCATTTATTTTCCTTTTCCTCGGTCTTATCGGCCCTGAGCCTGACTACTACTGGGACAAGTTGTACCCAGGCCTGAGCGATTACAGCTCAAATATTGCACCGCTGACTGCCGGCGGCACTCCTAATACTCCTGCAGCAGCTCCTCTGAACGGCGAAGTTGTGGAGCAGCAGCTTGGAGGTATGCTATCTGAATTGCAAACCATGTCCAAAAGTTTATCGTCATTAAAGGCTTTACAGGAAGTGGACTTCTCTGGCACGAGCGATCAGATCAAAACCATGAGCAACTTCTACTCCAAGCTGAACGAAGCAATGGCTGACCTGTCTGACTCACTGGAGGACACCAAGCAATACAAGGAGCAGCTCAACGCACTCAACCAGAACATCGGACAGCTAAATGGCACTTACGCACAGCTGAACAACGTGTATGGCAACGTAATCTCTGCCATGTCGAACGTTGGCAAATAATCTGAGTTGACGCATCCCTATTTTTGAATTTTCTAAAAGCTATATAGCATGTCAATACCTAAGGAACCGCGGCAGCTCATGATCAACCTCATGTATCTGGTGCTGACTGCGCTACTTGCCCTTAACGTATCGGCCGAGGTAATGAATGCTTTCTTTACACTGGATGACGGTAACAAAGAAAGTATCGCCACTGTAGAATCTCAGTTGGAGCAAACAGTGGGCGGGCTGAAAAGCCTGCTTAGCGACGAGTCCAAAGCCAAGTACCGCCCCATCGAACCTGCCGTAGATCAGGTTCGTGAAACCATTTCCAGCTTCAACAGCTATGTCAATGATCTTCGGGATAATCTGATTGACTCCGCCGGTAACCAAAACGGTGAAGTGGATGATGATGACTACACCGAAAGCTATGGTAAGGTGGTCCCAAAGGGTAAGAAAAACAAAGATATCACGACCCGTATGCTTGTGGACGAAGGCCGGGGGGAAGAACTCAAGGCTGAGATCCTTAAGACTAAGGATAAACTCGTTGAAATTTATACGGAGCTGCTTCGCAACCATGGCAAAGCTTTTGGTTTGAAAGAAGCAGAAATTAACAACCGGATTGAGAACATCGGCAACAACCTTCCATTTGGCATCGATGACGAAACCTGGAAGGAAAGCAAAGACAAGACGAGCTGGGCGGACTTCAAATTCCGTCAGATGCCGCTTGCTGCTGTGCTTCCACTCATGAGCCAAATGCAGTCAGATGCGAAAAGCTCTGAAGCTGCACTGATCAACAGTATGGCTGAGCTGGCCGGTGGCCGTGTGGTTGAGTTTGACTCTTTCTTCCCGGTCGTACAGGCGGAGAAAGCCTATGTGATCAAGGGCGATCCTTTCAAAGCAGAGATTTCTGTAGGTACCTACAGTTCTCAGATCAATCCGGATGATATCAATATCTACGTTAACGGCAGTGCTGTTTCTGTAGGCGAAGGCGGAAAAGCGGAGTACACTACCCGCACCACTTCTACAGGTAACAAGCAACTGAAGCTGAAAGTAGAAGTCCGGAACCCGCTGACCGGAGAAGTGTCTGAAGGGGAAAGCATCTACGAATATGAAGTAGGTACCCGTTCTGCAACCGTTTCTGCGGATAAAATGAACGTATTCTACATCGGTGTGGATAACCCGGTATCTGTTTCTGCCTCCGGTGTGTCTTCCAACGATCTTGATGTTCGGGCTTCCGGTTGTTCTATCCGGGCGACAAGCAGAGCGAATGGCAAGTATCTTGTAACGGCGGACAAGCCGGGTGATGCAAAGATCATTCTTTCCGGCGGTGGACTGCCTAGTACTACTTTCGACTTCCGGGTCAAGAAGATTCCTGATCCGGTTGCCCGCCTTTCAAAGTCTAGCGGCGGAACCATGGGTAACGGTACCTTCAAAGCGCAAGGCGGTGTAGGCGCATTCCTAGATAACTTCGACTTTGATGCCACTTGTCAGATTCAGGGCTTCACCCTGGTTTATGTGGCTTCCCGTCAGGACCCTGTTGAAGTGATCAACGCCGGTGCACGCTACAACGATCAGTCCCGCCGTTTGGTCAATCAGGCTAAGCCGGGCGATATTTACTACTTTGATGATGTGAAGGCGCGCTGCCCTGGTGATAAAGTGGGCCGCCCGATCAACTCAATGGTATTTAAAATCAAATAAGGTTTCACCTTATCGAAAATTTAGCTGCTTCAGCCAGCTCTTCAAACGGGAGAGCTGGCTGTAGTCAGCTCAGCCTGAGAGGGATAATATATTGAAAATCTGAGCGGTAAGAATTTCTGTTATTTTGCAAAGGTTGTAAAATAGCAGTTGTACAATTGCCGTTAGTTCTATTACAGAAAAGCTTTTAGTGGTTTGCCATGGAAAAGCTGGTGCGTAGCAGAAAACTATACATCCAATCTAGCCGGAATAATTCCCAAGAACGCACCACTGTAACAGGTTATACTGACGATTAAGTGGTTTGCCACAGCAAACCTACTCAATGTCAGCATTTACGCTGGGAAGTGGCTTGCTCCGATGTCGCAAACCACTTCGTAT
>NZ_JALEGS010000101.1 GCF_022763345.1 Phaeodactylibacter sp. | reverse complement strand
CGGTCGGTGTGTCTCCGGGTTTTCACATTTCGTACCTACGGCACGAGTTGTTGGCTAGTCTTGGAGGTTACCTATATTTTGCCCCTATGGGGCATTGACTGTGGTTGGTCTGCCGGGGGCTAGCGGTGCCGGTCGGTGGGGCGTCAGGAGGCGGTCGCAAAGCGGACGTGGCATTGGGGGGTGCCGCCTGGTGCTGAACCTTAACCTTAACCTCAACCTCGGCTGGGGCGGTGCCGGGCTAGTCTTGGGGAAGGATGAGGCGGCCCTGCCCCGGCTGCAACCTTAGCCTAGCCGGGGTGGCCCTGCCCTCGTTTTTATTTCGTTGTAAAGCCTTTCCGTGCCGCCTGCGCCCGAATGGCTTGCAGGACGGAGGCTTCCAGGTTGGAGTCCGCTTCTTGTCCGGCTTTTTGGCGCTGGGCATCGATATAGGCCTGCCGCTCCTGGCTGATGTCGCGGATTTGAGCTTGTACTGCTGCCCGCTGCTGTTCCAGGTTTTTCAGTTTGGCTTTGATTTCGGCTTCCGAAAGGCCGTTGAGTGCTTCCGGCAGTGCTTCGGCTTCCTCCAGAACGGCTTCGTCTTCCTGATAGGCATCCACCAGGTCCCAAGAGGTATTTTTATAGCTGGAAGAAGCCTTGAAGGTCGCGCGGTTGGCGGAATTAGCCTTGCCGTACTGCCCGGCGTTCTGATCCTGAGCGATTTGCAGCTCCCGCTTGGCTTGCCCCTGCTGCCCAAAGGGGAGGTAGGTCTGATTGAGGGAGTCATTGAGCTGCTGCAAACGGGCATCGTAAGGTGTTTCAATGTAGGTGGTAACCTCGTTCTGGTTGATGCAGTTGTAGTGCCCGCCGGTCCGCGTTGCGCCGTCTTTCCACTGAAGTTCAATGCCCTGATTGCAGTCGCCGCAGAAAATGGTATTGACAATCACGTCCTTTTCCAGTGCATCTGTACAGGCGGAAGGGTAGGGGTAGGCGCCCTGATTGAACCCTTCGTTACCAGCTATGAAGATCATCCGGGCAGCTTTGTCGTGCCTGCTCCAGCCTAAGTTGCTCAGGGACTTTTGGATTACCGTGCCGCAGTACTCCTGCCCGCCGTTGGTCGTCAGCTGGAATAGGGCCTCAGAAACTTCGTCCATATCGCTGGTGAAAGGCAGGACCTGCCGGACATGGCCTGAAGCCGCGGGAAGCCCGTCATTACCATACTCGTACAGCGCCATCTCCAGTTTAGGCGCTTTACCGTCCTTGCGGGTTTGGCTTAGGGTGACCAGAATGCTCCAGAGCTGGGATTTGGCCTGTTCGATGAGCCCGTCCATGGAGTTGCTGGTGTCTAAAAGCAGGGCGACCTGCATACGCTGTGGCCCGTCGTCCGGGGGCGCCGCTGCCGTTTGGGTTTCCGGCAAACCAGATACCAGCCAGTGCGCCGCTGCCCGGAAGTGGAAAAGGGCAAGCCCGGCGATCAGGAAACTTAGTGTCAGCAAGCGTGGGGAAATGCGGAATGTTTTCATATCGTATTGTTTTTCCTCAATATTCCGGCAAAAAAACAAGAGAAAAAACCACCACTTGGTCAACGGCCCGTTTGGCTTTGGGAAGGCGACGCCCGGCTTTAGGAAGTTGGTTTAAACCCGAAATCTTCCCGGAATGCGTTAGTTGGAGAAAGCTTATCTTTGTTCAGGAAGGAGTGAATGGGATATAGGTTGTGTGTGAGTAAATGCAATCGGGAATCAATTGATTTTGACTTTTGTTGATAAACAAGACATAGAATTGTAAGAACCGATAATTAAGCGTAACTTATTGATTGATAAAAAATGAGGTATGACCGTTGAAACAAAGAAATACAAATTGATTGAAAAAATCACAAGTCTTCAAGACGAAGAGGTCTTGAATAAATTAGAGTTGCTGTTAAAGGAGTATTCCAGTGGAAATGCTATCCTTATGGAAATTGTAAAACCAATGAGGGAGGAGTTAGATATTGAACAATTGAAGTTAGAACAAAACTATAAAGGTTTCAATAAAGAAGAAGTAGATCAGTTGATAAAGGAAATAGATATTCAGGAGCCAATAGAGGATTTACTCAGAATGGTTTAAATTTTGATTGATGAACTATTTCTTTGATACAAACGCCATCCTAATTTACCTTAGGGATCATGTTCAAAAGGATTGGTTAGATAAGAATTATGATCCTTTGGGAGACGACAATACAGCTATGATATCTGTAGTTGTTCTAGGGGAATTAGAGTCTTTATATCTGAGAAATAATTGGGGGCGAAGACGAATAGAAAACTTACGAATATTTCTCAGGAAATTTTTGATAACAGATATCAATTCACGAGATATTGTAAGAAGATATGGTGAAATTGATGCATTTAGACCATGTTTGGACTTTAGTAATTGGTCTGCAAATGTCCCTTTTTTGCTAATACTTCGTTACAGAACCGGGCTTCATAGCGCTGCTATGATCCCGAACCTGCGCCTCGTCTAAGCAAAAAATGAATCATTTTCGACTAAAAGACCAAAATCCCAACATGGTCTTAGCCAGGGAAAATTGAAAGAGAAACGATTAGGAGACTCTTCAAGAAATATGGGTAAGAATGACTTATGGATTGCTGCAACGGCGTCCGTGACTAACTCCAGATTGATTTCTTCAGACAAGGACTTTAATCATTTAAATGGAGAATATCTGGATTTGCTTTTGATTGAAATTTAATCCGAGATTTGTAAAAAATACCTGTTTTAATGCGGATTTAAAGTTCTTATGAAGTATGCTGGTTTATGATTAGATACTTATCAAGTATACTAAAATCATAGCTTCAGACTCTATGTTGATTTTGTGAAAAATCCAAAATGACCACAAAAAAAATCAATTTTGCCATTTTCAACGTATGCTTGGATATTTTGGTTTCCCTATTCATGATTCTTACCCTTTCGGTCAGCGCAACCGCCCAGTCCGGCAGCCTAAGCCGTAGCAAAACCCGCAGTGATTCCACCTATCTGGAAAAGGCCAGTGCCCGTCGGTATACAGCCCCACAGGAAGCCATCCGCCTGCTCAACCGCAGCCTGCAGGAAAGCCTGGGCACGCAGGATTACCGGCAGAGCGCCCGGGCCTATGTACTCCTGGGGCAGATTTACGAAGATATCGGGCAGGCCTCCCTGGCCCTCAACCGTTATCAGCAGGCGATGCCGCTTTGGAATATGCTGGCTGATCCTCCTGAACAGGCCGCCAACCGAAACCGGCTGGGGCGCCTCCAACTGGCAACCGGGCAGTACGATGCCGCCCGGTTGAGTTTTCAGCAGTGCCTGGACCTGCCCGCCGGAGAAGCCATCCACCTGCAATGCCGGGAAGGGCTGGCAGATGTCAAGCGGGCTGCCGGTGCCTTTGAGGAGAGCGAAGCCCTTTACAATACCGTCAATCAGGAACTGGTGGTGCGTCAGGACAGCATCGGTATGGCGCGGGTTTCGGCCAAGCGGTCGCGCAACTTCCTGGACAATGCCGGCGATTTGACCAATGCCCGGGCCTCTTACAATACCTCCATTCAGCAGTTGCCCGAACAGGTGCCGGACTATGAGGATTACCAGTATATCGAGGAGGCTAAGACCGCTCTGGACGAAGCCGTGGAGGACAAGGCCGAACAAAAAAAGCTGGCGCAAAGCACCCTTTCAGAACAGCAAAAGCGGTCCCTGCCCCCTGAGGTGAAGCTCCGGGAGCAGCTGCAACTGGCCAACCTGGAACTGGAGGAAGGCGATGTGGAAGCCGCTGCGGAGGTGCTCGACGCATCCGATGACTTGATCACACCTGCTGTTGACCCCTCCCGGGCGGCAGAGGTGCACAAATTCCGGTCGGAAGTCAAGCTCAAACAGGGCGATTACCAAAGTGCAGTAGCGGCCTATCAGGAATACGTCGAAGCCAATGAGCGTAACCTGGCGCTTCAGCAAAAAGCCCTGAAGCAGCAGGTGGCCATCGTGCAGGAACAAGGGGAAGTCGACCTCTTTATGAAGGATTTTCTATTGCGGCAGACCGAACGAAACCTGCTGCGCAATCAGTTACAGGCCCAACGCTGGATCATCGGTTTGCTGGTGTTGCTGCTGCTGGCGGTGGGCATCGGCTTTGGCATGGTGCGCAAGCAGGAAAAGGAGCGCCGAAAAGCCTATCAGTTGCTGGGTCTGAAGTCGCTGCGCACCCAAATGAACCCCCATTTCATCTTCAATGCCCTCAACAGCATCAATAATTACATTGCCCAACAGGACGAGCGGGCTGCCAATAAGTACCTGTCAGATTTTTCCCGCCTGATGCGGATGGTACTGGAGTACAGCCAAAAGGACTTCATCCCCTTTGAGGAAGAGTTGCGCCTGCTGAAGTTGTACCTCAAGCTGGAGCACGCCCGCTTTGGTGAGCAATTTGAGTACGAGATTGAGGAAGCGCCCGGGCTGAATACTTCCGAAGTGGAAATTCCGCCCATGCTCCTGCAGCCTTTTGTGGAGAATGCCATCTGGCACGGTCTTCGCTACAAATCCGGCAAGGGGCACCTAAGGCTGTCCATCCGACCGACTGCCGACCAACGCCTGCGGATTGAAATCGCCGACAACGGGATTGGCCGGGCGCGTTCCCGATCGGTGAAGACGAAGCGGCAGTCCCAATACCAGAGCACGGGGCTGAGCAATACCCAGCAGCGGATGGCCCTGCTCCATACCCTTTACGATAAGCAGTACGAGCTGTCGATTACCGACTTGCAGCCCGGGGAGGAAGACCCCGGCACTTTGGTCACTCTAAGCCTTCCTCTATGACCGATCTCCTTTCCGCCTTGATTGTTGATGATGAAAAAGACAGCCGCGAGAGCCTGCAAAGCTACCTGGGCAAGTATTGTCCGGAGGTCAGAGTGGTGGGCACCTGCCCGGATATTCAGTCGGCTGCCGAGGCTATTGATGCCCATCAGCCACAACTGGTCTTTCTGGATATCGAAATGCCTTACGGCAACGCTTTCGACCTGCTGGACCAACTGGAGTCCATTGATTTTGAAATCGTTTTCGTCACGGCTTACAGTCAGTACGCCATCCCTGCCCTTAATCTCAGCGCGGCCTACTACCTGCTCAAGCCGATTGATATTGATGAGCTGATTGCGGCGGTGGCCAAGGTGCGTGCTCAGCTGCAGGAGCAGGACCGCCTGGTCCGGGCTGCGGTGCTCCGGGAGCATTTGCAGGGCCGCCCGCACCGGCTTGTCCTGCCGCTGATTGATGGCTTTGAGGTGGTGGAGGCAGCCGACATCCTCTATTGCGAGGCGGCGGACAATTTTACTCGTTTTTACCTGAGTTCGGGCGTTCAGCATCTGATCTGCCGCAAGCTGAAGTTTTACGAGGCTTTGCTGGAGGCGCAGGGTTTTTGCCGTATTCATCGGTCTACGCTGGTGAATTTATCTTTTGTGCAGCGGTACATCAAGGGGAAGGGGGGCACGGTGGTGTTGAAGAATGGGAAGGAGTTGTCGGTGGCGCAGTCTAAGAAGGCGGTGTTTTTGGAGCGTTTGGGGGGTGGGGTTTAGGTGATGACCAAGGATGAAGTTTGCCTGGCTGCGGCTGGGAGAAGGTTAAAGGTTAAAGTGGCTGGGCTGTTAGGGTATACTTTGAGCGTTGGCTTTCCCTGGTAGTATGCCCTAACTTGCGGGTGGGAAGGGTTCGACACTCTACGAGGTCGTAAAACTAGGATGAGGAGGGGGTGACTAATGTTCGACGCTCTACGAGGTCGTAAAATTAGGAGGAGGTTTGGGGTGACTAATGTTCGACACTCTACGAGGTCGATGGGTGGGGAGTTAGGGTATACT
>NZ_JALEGS010000100.1 GCF_022763345.1 Phaeodactylibacter sp. | reverse complement strand
CGATTGGTTCAGGTACAACGGATGTGGAGATTACCTCAGACGTTGCAGCGATTGAATTTTCGGATATCAATGAGAATGTTATTCCACTCGTTGCGAACGATGGCACGGTGACCATTAATGGTGGACCGCCCTCTAACGACCTCACGGTAACTGTGGGTAGCACCTCAGCTAATCAGGGGCAAACTGTTTGTGTGCCGGTCACAGTAGACAACTTCACAGACCTTATCGGCATGTCCTTCACCATAAGCTATGATGAGTCATTGCTGACCTACACCAACGTTCAAAACCTGACGAGCAACCTTCCGGGCTTCAGCGTAGCGGGCAATATTGGCAACCCCGGACCAGGTCAGGTCACGGTCAATTGGTTTGAGAACAGCCTCACGCCTACTTCTTTACCGAATGGAACAGTGCTCTTTGAAGTGTGCTTTGAAGCATTAGGCGGGGGCTCCGCAGGTGTGGATATCACTTCTGAAGTTGCTGCCATCGAATTCTCAGACGCTGACGAAAATGTTATTCCCCCGGTTATCAACAATGGCACCATTACCATTTCAGGTGACCCTACTCCAACGGGGCTATTCCTGACAATTGATGATCAAACGGTTGATCCCGGCGATCAGTTTTGTACGTCTGTGAAGGCCTTCAATTTTGAAGGCGTAGTGGGTATGTCCTTTACCATCAGCTACAATCCTAGTGTGCTGACGCTCGATGACATTACCAGCCTCACCTCCAATTTACCAGGCTTTTCAGAAGCTGCCAATATTGGTACGCCGAGTGCCGGGTTTATCACGGTCAATTGGTTTGAGAACAGCTTGACGCCTATGGATCTTCCGGATGGGGAGGTCCTCTTTGATATTTGCTTCACCGCAACCGGTAGCGGAATTACTTCTGATATTGAGTTTACTTCAGATGTAGCTGCTATTGAGTTTTCTGATGAGAATGAGGATATTATCCCTTTTGACAGTGACCCTGGTACCATTACTTTTACCGGTGTGACGACAGACCTGACCCTCACCGCAGGCAGCATTGACGCAGAGCCTGCTGAGTCTTTCTGCGTTCCGGTTACGGTCCAGAATTTTGAGGACATCGTGGGGATGTCTTTCACACTCAACTATGATGCGACGCACTTATCGTTTGATCAGGTCACTAACCTGACCACCAATCTGACTGGTTTTACGACTGCCGGCAACATCGGTAATCCAAGCGCTGGCTTCATTACCGTCAACTGGTTTGAGAATAGCCTGATCCCCACTTCCCTCCCCGACAACGAAGTACTCTTTGAGGTTTGCTTCACGGCACTTGGGGTAGACGGGTCATGCTCAGACCTGGAATTCACTTCGGATGTTGCCGCTATAGAATTCTCTGATGCGGATGAGAATGTCATTCCCGCCTTCTTTGAGGATGGCACCGTCTGTATAGAGGACAGCGTGCCGGGACAAGTGCAGGTAGAAGTTGGGGACGCTTCGGTAGACCTTGATGCAGCCGTATGTGTACCGGTTTCAGTGGATGCCTTTACGGATATCACCGATTTTGGCTTTACACTGGAGTATGATGCAAACGAACTGCAGTTCGATAACCTCGATGCCATCACATCCATGCTGCCTAACTTCACAGGTGCCAATATCAACACCTCAACGCCAGGCATCATTTCCGTATCCTGGAGTGGCGGTGCCGCGACCTTAGCCAACGGCACGGTACTATTCGATTTGTGCTTTACAGCAATTGGCACAGAAGATACTTGCTCAGACATCGATATAACAGGCTCGGCTGAGCCGATCAACTTTACCAGTAGCACACTGGGAAGCCTCAGCTTTAGTGGGGAAGAGGGCACGATTTGTATCAACTCTGCCTTTGATGGCTTCCGGCTTTCTATCCCGGATCAGACCGTACAGCCTGGCGATCAGGTATGCGTGCCGGTCAACGTGCTGAATTTCCTGGATGTGGTTGGTTTTGCCTTTACGATCAATTACGATCAAACCCAGCTGAGTTTTCAAAACATAAGTAGCCTTAACCCTGCAATTCCGGATTTCTCACTGGCGGGCAACTTCGGTACGCCCACCCAAATCGGCGCAGGCAATATTTCCGTGAACTGGTTTAGCCAGTCCATCACACCGGTAGACCTGCCAAATGGCGCGGCACTGTTTGAAATTTGCTTCACCGCAATTGGCGATGACGGCGATATGTCCGACATTACATTCTCTAGCAGTGTGACCCCCATTGAGATATCAGACAGCAACGGCGATGTCATCCCATTCAACAGCTTACCCGGTACGATTACGATATCTGCTGTGCAACCTCCAAGTATTGCACAGGTGAATATTACCGATGTAGACTGTTTCGGAGAGAACACAGGTGCCATCGCGCTGACCGTTAACGGCGGTACAGGCGGGCCCTACAGCTACAATTGGAATAACAACGCCACAACAGCTACAATCAACAACCTCGCTGCCGGTAATTACACCGTTACCGTTACCGATATGGGCAGTGGAGGCTTGACTGCCACAGCTACATATACCGTAGATGGTCCTTCCAGTGCGGTTGCACTGAGCGGAGGGGTAACTGCACCAACCTGTCTAAATGGTACAAATGGTGCAATTAACCTGAATATTTCCGGGGGCAACCCGGGCTACACCATCTCATGGGATAGCGGCATTCAGTCCGGCCAGACCAATCCAAGTAACCTTCCGGGCGGCACCTACTGTGTTACCGTGACCGATGAGAATGGCTGTACTGCTGAAAATTGCTACAACGTGCCTAACGGTACGGGTCAGGGTGGCACCATCAACTCAACCGTAGAGGACGAGAGCTGTGCCGGCGAAAATGATGGCTCTATTGCCCTTTCTGTTAGTGGCGCGGTAGGAACGGCCAACTACTTCTGGAGTACAGCACCTGGTGTTCCGGGTTCTTCAACCCTGAACAACCTCTCTCCCGGCACTTACTCCGTAACCGTACTCGATGATGCGAGCTGCCAGAGCACTGCCAGCTTTCAGGTAGACGATGCGAGCCCGATCAACTTGCTGGAAGGCGTAACCGATGTAAGCTGCGCAGGAGAAGCAACGGGTGTCATTAACCTGGCTGTTTCTGGTGGAAACGGCGGCTTTACGTATAGCTGGTCCGGGCCGAACAACTTCTCCAGCAACCAAAGCCTTGTGGCTAACCTGGTCGCCGGCCAATACACCGTAACCGTAACGGATGTGAATGACTGTACTGCATCTGAGGTATACACCATAAACGAACCGAATGCAGCGCTCGCTGTCCAAACCATTGATGCCACACCGATTGATCAGGGGCTGGATGGGGCAGTAGACCTACAGGTAAATGGCGGCACCATGCCTTACACTTACAGCTGGACAGGTCCGGGCAACTTCAACTCTTCCGCTTCCAGCCTTGTGAACCTTAATGAGCAGGGCGAGTATTGTGTGACCATCACTGATGCGAACGATTGTACGACAACCGCGTGTGTTGCGGTGGAACAAGTGCTTCGGATCAACAGCAATATTACTGATGCCTGTTTTGGTGAAGCTACAGGTACAATTGAGCTGAGTGCAGACGGAGGTATGCCTCCATACACTTATGCATGGACGGGCACAACGGCGACCGGAGCAATAGCAACCGGGCTTACTGCAGGTAGCTATTCCGTTACCGTAACGGATAGCAACAACGAAACGGCGAGTATGACCTTCATCGTTGACGAGTCGCCTGAAATTAACTTCAACCCAACCCTGATCCCAGTCACCGGCGCATCAACCAATACCAATGGTTCGATCACGCTGAACGCAAGTGGCGGTACGAGCCCGCTGACCTACGAATGGAGTGGCCCCAATGGTTTTAGTGCCAACGACCCCAGTGTTTCAAACCTGGGAACCGGTGAGTACTGTGTGACGATCACGGATAACAACTTCAACAATAATTGTAGCAAGGATACCTGCTTCAATGTGTACTTCGCTGACCCCATGGGAGCGCCTGAGGTAACCGCGGTAGGGACAACCTGTTCTTACACAGAGGACGGCTCCCTTGAGATTCAGATCAATGGCGGTGTGCCGAATTTCACTATTGAAGTAACAGATTCAGAAGGACAGGTGACACCATATACTGCCACTGATAATACCTTTACTGTCAATGATCTGCCTCCAGGGTCTACTATGATCGTGATTACTGATTTGCTGGGCAGTGAGACGACAACAACCATATCGATTCCAAGCCCTGCACAACTGCAAGTCACTGCACCGGACTACCGGCACGCAACAGAGGGGAACTGCAATGGACAGATTTCCGTAAGCATCTCCGGTGGTACACCTCAGTATACGGTCAACTGGAACAACGGCAGCATAGGAGCAAGCATTGGCGGGCTTTGTGCGGATCAGTGGTACGTGCCAACAGTTACTGATGCCAATGGCTGTATCATCGAGGTGGATTCTATATTCATCAACAATTTTGACGTGCAGGTTGGCGATGTGGAATTTACAAGCTGTCCGGATGACACCAACGGCGCTATCGACATCGACGTAGTCGGTGGTGATCCAAACTACACTTTCGTCTGGAATGATGCCAACGGCAATCAGGTTTCTAACCTGGAAGACCCCACAGGGCTTATCGCGGGGACCTATACATTGATCATCACCGAGGCATCAGGCAATATGCTGACGCGTCAGGTGGTCATAGAGACAGAGTCTGCGCTGGCCGTAGCGATCACTTCTGAGGAGAATTATAACGGGTTTGATGTGAGCTGCCCGGATGCTGCGGACGGAGCACTGAGTGCTACAGCCACCGGCAGCAGTGGTTACCTGTATGAGTGGACCAATGTAGAAACCAGTATGCTGGTTGGCACCGGGCAGAATATCGAAGACCTGCCTGCAGGTACTTACCAGCTGATGGTACAAGATGAAGTAGGCTGTACATCAACCAATCAGATCGAGCTCACTGCACCCGATACTATTGAGGTAGAAGCCTTCATTCAGGATGTGCTTTGCCACGACGGCAGAAACGGTGCTATTACCGCAAATGTCGATGGTGGTATTGAGCCACTGGATTACTTCTGGAGCAATGGTGGTTTTGGCAACCGCATCACCCAACTCGAGCCCGCAGCGTACTCCGTGACGATACTCGATGGCAATAATTGCCAGCAGACTGCTACTTTCGAAGTGGAAAACCCAGCTCCGATCACCGTAACCTTTGAGACTGAGCCAGCAACAGAAGGCTGCAACGGTTCGGTGGAGGCCATCGTGGACGGCGGCACAGGCCCCTACACTTTCAACTGGGGACAGTCTGACCTACAGGATGCCGAGCTGCTTGATCTTTGCTTTGGTGAGTACTTCCTTCAGGTGCGCGACCGTAATGGCTGCCTCTCTGAGAATACCTCTGTGCGGGTGGAAGACCGTCGCTTCCCTTGTTTCTCAGACCGCATCATCCTGACACCGGACAATGACGGTGCCAACGAAGAATTTATCATCCTCTGTGTCAATGAATTCCCGGATAACCACCTGCAAATTTTCAACCGCTGGGGACAGTTGGTATTTGAAGCGAATAACTACGACAACACCTGGAACGGTGTCACTCAGGATGGTGCACCACTGCCGGAAGGGCCGTACTACTATGTACTAGACTATACCGACCCGGAAGGCAACCCTCGTCAACAGCGAGGCTCATTGACTATTCTTCGTGAAGATTAATAAGATATCCGGAGCAGGCGGCTTTCGGTCCCTGCTCCATTCTTCAACCCTCAACCGATTTGACGATGAAAAGTAAATTTCTACTCCTCCTTTTTTGCTGCCTGGCGACCTGGCAGTTGGCAACAGCTCAGGACGAAGCCATTTTCGGGCATTATAACCTGACGCCAGTTTTGATCAACCCCAGTGCGGTAGGTTTTGACAATTCCTACCAGCTGCAGCTGAACGCCCGGGCACAGTGGTCGGGTTTTTCGGATGCCCCCACTACCTACGCGGCGCAGTACAATGGCCCGCTGGGAGACAACTTTGGGCTGGGGGTAGGTGTCCTGACTGAGTCTGCTGCGCAATTGCAGCGTCTGCGTGCACACCTGAACTATGCTTTCCGGTTTGATATCAGCGATAATGTCAAGCTGGCAGCAGGATTCCAGGCAGAATACCAGCAAATGACATTGGACAACAGCGTTATGACCAACAACTTTGTTGATTTTAACGATCAGCTGGTACAAGATTTTATGAACGGCGAAGGCGAGTTCGATGCCGCCTTAGGATTCTTTAGCTCTTTTGGTGAAAATACGCGGGTAGGGCTTTCTTTTACCAATTTGGTCCGCTCCCGCATTTCTCAGGACACAGACGAGTCTATTCTGGAGTATTACACCTTCTTTGCCAGCCATAGAATGGAGGTAGATGACCTGGATTTCTCTTTCGAGCCTTCTGTTATGCTGCGGAACGTCCGGAACGTGCCTTCGCAGATTGACATTAACCTCATGGCGCGGTTTATGGACAATCAGCTGACAACTGGCCTGTCTTACCGTTCACTAGGTGCATTAGGTATTCTTCTGGGTACTCAGCTATCTATGGGAGAAACCAGCAATATTCAGATTTACTACAGCTATGATGTCTTCTTTCAGCAGTTTCAGAGCTACAATAACGGCTCTCACGAAATCAGCCTGATCCTGGGTTTTGAGCGGGATACCAAGAAGCGCCGCCGTTACTAGTCGTATAATTCCGATGAGGGTTGAATGTTTGGCAAGGTGTTTGCTATATAATTGCTGAATAGGTTAAGGTCGCCCCGGTCATCGGGCCGTGGCACCGTCTTGCTACATCTTGATTCGGTGATATTAGTGAAACACTTCAAAAATACAGGCTGTGTAAAATGTTACGCTGCCGGGCAAATGATTGCCTAAAACGAATTTTGATGTAGTTATTTATTCGCCTGCGTGCGGACTAAGCCTTTAGCTTGCCGCATCCTCCCCCGTCTGGAAACTTCCGTGGAATATCCGGGCCGGGGGAGGAAGTAGGTTTTGGAAATCGGAAAAACTTTTCCTGAAACAAATTGAAACTTTTCAAATTTGATTCCGTAAACCTATACACGCAGCGCATAATCAGCTGCAAAGATTTAGGCGATTGGATTGTATGTGATTCACAAGAACCGTTTTTCAAGTTTATACTTAAATCGGTTTTTGGGATGGCCTCTCTTCTAACATTAGAAGGGGGGCTTTTTTTTACCTCTCCTTTTCGGCTTTCTCTCGATTTTCTCTTCTTTTTTCTTCCATTTTTGATTTTTGGCACGCTTTTCGCAGTTATAGGTTTGAGTCAGTAGCCTTCAAACAGGCAAAACAAAATCAGAGACGGCATACGTAAAGGTATGCTTGTGCTTTGGAAAGCAGGAAAGGACAGGTATGGTTACTCGTGTAAGCTGCCTGCCTGACGTGGTTAGGTAAAGTGCGTCTTGCCCTTGGTTTACCAGGGATACATCTGGTGCATTACCTGATACGCCGTTTTCATGCTAGACAAAGCGCTATTGTATAACAACTCTATTGTCGGCTGCCTTTCTGGGCAGCAACAGTGCATCAGTTGTTAGGTAACCCGGTCAAGACACCCGAATACTCACGTCATTCCGGTATCTGAGCCAGGCCCTGACAGCTCCTCGTCGGCAGATGAAGGGCATGTATACAGCAATAGTGGAGTTAGTTGTACCTACTCCTTTGGTTTGACAGTCGGGTGAATCGCCTGCCTGTTACAAATCCCTGGGGAGTAGTCAGGTATCCGGGCATTGGAGCTCGGGTATCCGCATTGGTCTCAAGTGTCTGGGAAAGGCTGACTGCATCTATCATGGCATCAGTTTCAAAGCCCGGATACTGTGGAGACAGTGCCTGGGCTTTTGTCGTTTGTTCCGATTTGTTTTGCCGGTTACGGCACCCTCATGCAGGTAGCAATACAAGCATCAGGGGGCTGTAGTGGATGAAGTGCTACAGGAGATCAACAGAAGTAAATATGCAAAACCTTCAAACATTGCTTTTGAGGTCAGGGCAGGCGCGTGCCTGCCCGCTGGCCTTGCTCTGGAATCAACCGGACAGGCTGATTCGGGTGCGAATGTTCCGTAGAATAAAAGACCCAGATCCACCTGTAAAGCAAACCAGGCATATCCCAAATGGGAATACTTTTGGATTCTACCTTCGGCTTATGGGCGGTTTTTTTGAATCGGCCCGCGCTGGTACTGCTGTGCCGTACCGGCCTGATAGGAGTAGGGGTGCTGTAACTATTGGCCCTAGCTATGGAAAATGATGTAAGCGGTCCGTGGGTGTTTTGCCAGGTTCACAGCTTATCCCATAGGAGCGGGAAAGCCACGGAGCCTATGCGCGGTACCCCAGGATAAGGGCAAAGCTTGTATTTGCCTGAGCGGCATCATATAGCAGGCGGGTGTAAGGTCAAAGCCCCTCTAGCTTTAACAAAACAATAGTCAATTGGAACGCGCCCTATTTGAGGGTATTCAGTTGAAATGGCTGCGAATAACTGCCAGTCTGCGATTGGTACCTATGGTGACTCTGGCATGATACTGTCGGGTCCTTTTATCCGAAGGTAGTAAGGCACGGTCTGCCTGCAAGTAAGGTTTGGCTGCCTTTTAAGGAATTCAAGAAAGGTGTCAGCCCCCCGGCACCTTGAAATAGGCACCCCACACGATCAGGCGTAGCGGGTACCTGAATAAATTGAGATGGTATGAAAAGGAAAGTCAATACGGATGGTCAGTAGTGGGCTACCTCCATACGAATCTGTAGAAACAGATGGGAGTAGATCCAATTGGATCGGTTTGCCCACATTTGGGCTGTAGTGGCTTTTGCCCGAAAAGGGTTTAGAGCAAGCACCAGTTGAACTGTTTTGAGAAGTATTTTGGTGTGAGCATCCATCCTGTGGGGAAACGGATATAGTCTGGGCTTGAATACGGCCGGACCCGTATGCGGTTTTCCAAGTTGGTAAGACAACCGGAGAAGTATACAAAACGATCTATCAATACGGTTATTGGTGATGCCGGCTCTGCATGGGGCCGGCCACTTTTACCACAAATCAGCATAATATGGCACATTGAAAAGAAGACAAGACGGGCTTTGGAGAGGTGTAACTTCAGTTGGGCAGGCTTCTCTGTAAAAGGGTGAAGAAGGAATGGCGCATGTAGCGTAGCTTCTGCACGTAACCTCTAGCAGGGCTAGGTTACCTCTGAATTCCACTTCTGGAAAGCATGGCAGGGCAAAAGCGTTTGGGCTTACTGTATCCATTCGTAACCGGCCTCATCCTCTATAAGCTGAGGGCTTCGTTGGCTAGGCTATCGTGCCAGCCGGGCCCTCCAAAATCAAGCCGTCTTCTTTCGTGCCCGGCATGAGCCGGAGATCCATAATAGACAGTCAGCGGCATAAGCTGCCATAAAGCAGCCTGGGAGCGCTATGCCCAATAACAAGGTATTTCAGAATCACTCATAAACTACATCAAAAATGAAACACTTATTAAAAAGCAACAAACATTCGGGTTGGACGCGCGCTACATTCGCCCGAATACTGCAAACCATCAGTATTTTCGTCTTTACCTTATTTGCAGGTCCGGCTTTGTACGCTCAGTGCGACCTGGCCTGCAACGGAGGTAATCCCAACTTCCCTCTAAATATCCCGGTTAATGGCGACTGTAATGTCGAGCTGATCCCTGAGGATGTGCTCGAAGTTCCGATCATTTGCCCCGGAGGTAAAATCCTCACCGTCCGGGATACGATGAACAGCATTATCGTGTCCGATACCAACCTGGTCCTCTTTGACCCGGCTCCCTACGAAGGGCAGGTACTTTCAGTGACAGTAACGGATGTCACGACTGGGATTTTCTGCAACAGCTTCATCCGGGCAGTGGATATCAGCCCTCCGGTAATCAGCTGTGTAAACGATACCATTAGTTGTATTGCGGATACTTCGGCAGTGGTCCTCGGTGCACCTGCCGTGAGCGATAACTGCTCAGACGATATTTCCCTGTCCTACTTCGACAACTTTACCAACTTTACCTGTGCCAACGACAATAAAGCGATACTGGAACGGGTCTGGAGCGCTGCCGACGAACAAGGCAACACTTCCTCCTGCTCCCAGTTCATTCTGCTGGAACGGCCAGACCTTAACACGGATATTGAATTTCCGCTGGATACTCTGCTCAGTTGCGAGGTGGGGGACCCAACCCTGAATATGACCGGTCAACCGGAACTATTTGGGATCATTATTGAGAATACCAATGAATGTGATCTCAATGTGACCTTCAATGACGATACGCTCAACCTTTGCGGGAATATCGAATACCAGATACAACGTACCTGGACAGTGACTGAGTCCTGCTCAGGCACTATGGCCACCGATCTGCAGCTGATTACAGTGGTGGATACCGTGGCGCCGGACATTACCTGTCCCGGGCCTATAACCGTATCTACCAATACAGGCGCTTGCTGGGCGACGGTTACCCTCCCGCCCCCTACGGTAGTGGATAACTGTGACCCCAATGCCACCTTCTTTGTCAGCACTTCTTTCGGAGCAGTAGGCGTGGGGCCGCATAATTTTGTACCGGTAGGTACCCACACGATTCAGTACTCCTCTATTGATTTTTGTGGCAACTCCCAGAGTTGTACCACTACCCTAAATGTGGTAGACCAGGAGCCGCCCACAGCGGTATGTGAAGAAACCACCGTTGTCAGCGTGTCCAATAACGGACAGGGGACGGTATTTGCCGCTACCTTCAACGATGGCAGTAATGATAACTGTGCGCAGCAGCTTTTCTTCAAAGCCCGGCGTATGACGACCGGAAGCTGTAACGGGCTCAATGGCGATGATTCGAACATTCCAGGCTATCAGGAATGGTTTGATGATAATGTCAGCTTCTGTTGTGAGGAGATTGACTCCACAGATATCAGAGTCATTATGCGGGTTTACGAAATTGACCCGGGTATTGGCCCTGTTGAGCCCACCCGGGAGCTTCCCGGCGGTGACCTCTTTGGCCATTTCACAGAGTGCATGGTCAATGTGGAAGTGCAGGATAAGATTGCCCCGGTGGTCGTCTGCCCGCAAAATCAGACGATAAACTGTACTGATGACTACAGCGACCTGAGTATCTTCGGGAATGCCACGGTCATGGACAATTGTTCTGCCGAAACGGCCCTGGAAGAAACGGTTGATGTAGATGGTTGTGGAGAAGGGACAATCACTCGGACTTTCTCAGCAGTGGACCCCTCCGGCAACATCGGAGGCTGTATTCAGACCATACAAGTGGTGAATCAAAATCCACTCAGTCTGGGCCTTATCGATTTCCCGGATGATTACACCATCACCATTTGCGGAGCGCCTACGGATCCGGATGACCTGCCGCCCGGTTTTGATGAGCCCGTCGTTATGGACCCCGGATGCTCAATGATTGGGATCAACCATACCGATGAGTTCTACGATGTATCTTTTCCAGCCTGCTACAAAATCCTTAGGGAGTGGGTAGTACTGGATTGGTGTCAGTACGATCCGGAAAACCCATCAGCTGGCGGGCGCTTCTCTGACGTACAAGTCATCAAAGTGGAAGACCCCAATCCTCCGGTTATGGTTTGCCCGGATGATGTGACCGTCGCGATGGGCTCCATGTGCGGGCAGGGTCCGGTGGTGCTGCCAGATGTGACCGCAGATGACTGCAGTACCAATATTCTCATTACCAATGACTCCCCTTACGCCGATGTGGGTGGCGCCAACGGCAGCGGCATTTACCCGGAGGGCACTACTGTTGTGAATTTCTACGCCAACGACCGTTGTGGCAATGTATCGACCTGCTCCGTGGAAGTAACGGTGGAGGATCAGACCGCCCCACAGCCCGTCTGTATCGTTGGCCTGTCTATCAATCTGTCCATGATGAATGGAGAGCCGATGGCTATGATCAATGCCGAGGCTTTTGACGGCAGTACCGTAGATAACTGTACTCCTGCCAGTGAAATTGACCTTACCATCCGCCGTGCAGGGACCGGGCAGCCTACCACACCACAGCTGACTTTCACCTGTGAAGATGTGGGTAATCAAATGATTGAATTCTGGGCAGAGGATGCTTCCGGCAACAGCGCGCATTGCCTAACCGTCATTGCCGTACAGGACAACAACGGTGTATGCCCACAGGCCGCCGGCGGTATGATTGCAGGGGAAGTCACTACGGAATCCGGTCAGTACGTAGAGGGCGTCATGGTCGAAGTCATGAGCAATGACCCCATGATGGCCTACACCACCAACGACGGTTTCTTCGAGCTGCTGGGCGTGCCCTTTGGCGGTAGCTACACGGTCCGCCCCGAGCGGAATGCTGACCCTCTTAATGGCGTTTCTACTCTGGACCTGATGTTTATCAGTCGTCATATCCTCGGAGTGCAGCCTTTGAATACACCTTACAAAATGATCGCCGCGGATGTCAACCGTTCCGGTTCCATTTCCACGCTGGATATCATCGCCCTGCGCAAAATGATCCTGGGGCTGGAAAGCGAATTGCCCAACGGCAATACCTCCTGGAGGTTTGTGGATGCCAACCACATCTTCCTGAACCCGAACAACCCCTTCGCCACACCGATTCCTGAAGTAGTTAACATCAATGGTTTTGACCAAGACCATATGGATGCCAACTTCGTAGCCATTAAGGTAGGCGATGTAGACCTTTCGGCTGCAACCAATGACCTTAGCGGGATTGAAGAACGGGACCCTGAAGGCAGCATGATGATCCATGTGCCGGACGTGAGTGTCAACGAAGGGCAGGAATTTACCATCCCATTCACCACTACGGGGCTGCATGCCGTGCTGGGCTATCAGTTTACCCTGCGGTTTAATACCGAGGCTCTGGAGTATATGGAGCTTGTTGCCGGCCCCGTTCCGGGCATGTCGGGGTCCAATTTCAATCTACAGAAAACAAATGACGGCTGGATCACCACAAGCTGGAACCAAACCAGTACCCTGCCGGGAGAAGGGCAGTCCGAACTCTTCGCGATTACCTTCCGCGCCCGGCAGCCCATTGAGTCGCTGGAGGAACTGGTCAGCTTCACGAGCGTGCCGACTTCAAAGGAGGCTTACGATATGGAAGGCAATATCATGGAGGTGGGGCTCAACTTTGGTGAAGCCATTTCCTCCTCAGGCAGTGTCCGCGTGGAAGGCTATGAATTGTACCAAAACCGCCCTAACCCCTTCAGCACCAAAACGGTGATTGGCTTCAGGTTGCCGATTGCTGGTGAAGCAAAAGTGACGGTGTACGACATGGCCGGCAAGGTACTCTTCCATCAGGAAGGCTATTACGATGCCGGGGCTCACGAGCTCATCATCAGAGGTAGTGAACTAGGGGCCTCAGGCTTACTGTACTACCAGTTGCAAACGGCAGACTATGCCGCTACCAAGAAAATGATCCTGATGAATTAAACTCCGGTAAAACGCCCTTTGTGCAACCGTTGTACGGGAGGCTTCCCAACTGCTCAGTACACAAAAACGGATGCACAAACGGGCGTTTAAGCCGAATACGTTTGACACACATCCCCAAAATGTTCCCAATTCGCCCCCGTTTTCCCAGCGGGGGCAATTTTTTTTGCAAGGCTTAGCATTAATTCATATATTGTGATCGAAAATTCATCCCCCCGTATTTTCTGTTTATTTCGGAGAAACGATGAATGCAGTTCCCCCCGCAGTATTCAATTTCTCCACGAGCTTTGAGAGGCTAGGTTACAGCTTAACCAAGCCAAAAACAAGGAAGATGGCAGTTCGCTGCCGTCTTCCTCTTTTCTACTCAATCATACCCTGAGAAAATCGCCTCAAACTTGCACAAACGCTGTTTTCCAGCGTCTACAGAGGTCGTCTACCCGGGCTTTAATGCCCTCTCCTTACGATTCAATTTAACTTAGAACCGCCCCGCGGTTGCTGACAATACGTAGGTTTCCTCCCCCCCACCACCATGCTGCTATTGGATGGCTGCCTGGGACTGCTTGATTTACCTGTACACAATCATAAACCCATATGAAACTTAAAAACCGAACCCTGTTTTTTTTGTGCGCACTTCTTTTCTGGGGGCACTCCACTTTTGCACTACCTGATACCAATTTATCCGATGACCCGATTGCGCCGAGTGCAGTTTGCGACGATCAGGTCAATGTCTCCCTGACGGGTAATGGAGAAGCCATTGTGTTTGCCGGCACTTTTGACGAAGGCAGCAACGATAACGTTTGCTTTGCCGGTGTGAAGGTCAGGCGTATGGGGCAGAGTTATGCAGCTTTCGGCCCCTTCGTTACTTTTGATTGTGCCGATATCGGTCAAACCGTCATGGTGGAATTGCTGGCCATCGACTGCGCTGGCAATACCAACAGCTGTTGGTCCGCTGTAACCGTTGAAGACAAACTGTCCCCAAGCCTGCATTGCCCGCCTACACAATCTGTAGCCTGCCATCAGTCGGCGGATTGGGATTACGTCGGGACGCCTAATGCCTATGACAATTGCGGTGTTGCCAACCTGGTGTTCAATGACCAGGAAAGCACGAATTCCTGTGGTTCCGGTCAGATCGTCCGTACCTGGACGGCTACAGACAACTACGGCAATACCAGCACTTGTACACAGACGATTCACCTCTACGATAATACCCCCATTGAGGTCCACTTCCCACCGGATTACGTCACCTATGATTGTACCACTGTAGACGACCTGGCACCTGAAAACCTTCCCGCGCCTTTTGACCGTCCGGAAGTTCTGTACGAAGATTGCGAGCTGATCGCCACCAATTATGAGGACTGGGTCTTTACCGCCGCTTCCGAATCCTGTGTCAAAATCCTCCGCGAATGGCGGGTAATCGATTGGTGTACCTACGAATACGGCGGCAGCATCGGGATTTGGAGTGAAACGCAAATCCTGAAAATCCAGGATACGATTCCACCGGTTTTCACTTGCCCGGACGATCTGCTTGTGCCAACTTCCTTTACCAGCTGCACAGCCAGCTTTACATTACCCCAGCCAACAGATATTCAGGATTGCCTGCCCGGCGTGGAGGTGAGTGCATTTGGTGACCTTGGCAGTGGCTTCCAGTATTCCGGCGTGCCAGTTGGCACTTATGAAATGAAGTACGTACTGAAGGACGGTTGCAACAACACCAGCAGTTGCGAAATCACTGTTACCGTAGAGGACGGCACCGCGCCCACTCCGGTCTGCCTCGAAGGGGTGTCCATAGCCCTGATGCAGGGCGGGATGAATGACCTTTCTGCATCCGCCATTGAAATAGGTAGCAGCTATGACAATTGCACCGATTATGAAAACCTTGAACTGCGCCTGGGCTTCGAGCCGGGCCCGGGGCAAACCACACCACCGGCAACCGATGCCCTTACCTTTACCTGCGACAACCTCGGCATGAATGTGATTGCGCTTTGGGTGGGCGACAAAGCGGGGAACTGGGGCTATTGCCTGACGAGCGCCGTGGTACAGGACAACGCTGGCGTTTGCGATCCCGATACTACCTCTGCTAATCCAATGGCCGCAATCGCCGGACATGTTTACGATTTCCAGGGCGACAAAATCCCGGATACCGAAGTGCGGCTGAATGACCTGGATATGGCAATGACGGATACCCTGGGCGATTACCTGTTTGGCGAAATGCCCATGGGCGGCAGTTATGAAATTACGGCTCAAAAATCGGATGACCCAAGAGCGGGCATCACTACCGGCGATTTGTTGACCCTGGCCCGTCACCTGATGGGCGTAGATACCATTACCAGCCCTTACCAACTGGCTGCCGCAGATGTGGACCAGTCCGGAACCCTGGATTCCGACGATATTATGATGCTCCACTTCATCCTTTTGGGTGTTCAGCCCGATCTGGCTGAAGGCTTGGGGTGGCGGTTCATCCCGGAGTCCTTTGTTTTCCCCAATGATACTTTGGTAACGGTGGGCTATCCCGAAGCCATCCTAATCGATACCCTTGGGGCAGACTTTATGAATGGCCATTTCGTCGGCATCAAGCTGGGGGATGTGAATGGCAGCGCGATGGAGGATACGTCCTCCACTTTCCAATCCCTGGAGAACCGGAGCCTTAAAGTTGCTGATGTCGACATTCCAGATGTGGCGCTTCAGCCGGGTCAGACATATCAACTGCCAGTTTCCATCGGTACGCATCTGACCGGAGGGCTGTTGCAGCTTTCACATCCGGATTTGGAAGTGATTGGGGTGGAAGCGGCTTCCGTTGAGGCCGTATTCCGCCACGCTGCTCCCGATGGTTCCACCACACTGAGCTGGTTGGGAGATGCCGGGCAAGGACAGCCGGTCTTTACCCTGATCGTCAGGGCAAAGCAAACGGTCCGGGTAAGCCAGGCTTTATCGTTGTCTGCCCAAAGCCGCGCCATGAAAAATGCGGAAGACTACAGGCTTGCCTTGGGTTTTGGAGCACCCGTTTTCGACACACAGGTTAAGGTGCAGCCTAACCCCTTCCGGGAAACATTATTACTGCAGTATGCACTGCCCGCTCCAGAAGAGGTCAAACTTCAAATCTGGAATACCAAAGGTCAAGTCGTACTGACACAATCCCGGCCGGGCTTTAAAGGCGTCAACCAATGGAACTTGCCCGCTCATCAACTACAGACTCCAGGCACCTACTTTTATCGGTTGTCTTCAGAAAGCCTGCAGCATCAAGGGCGTTTGGTCCGAATGCCATAGCAAGAATTCGTTTTATTGTTTAAGTGTAATACAGAGGGCTGGACCGCGTGGTTTTGCCCTCTTTTTCGTACCTGATCCCACGCTATTGAGCTGCCAAAAAAATGTATATTTGGAGGATGACTACGGAAGCACAACTCTTGGAATGGAAACGAACCTGGCGCCACTTGCTGAGTGAAAGCCTGGGTAGAGCGTTTGACTCAATCGAAGAGCGGTTGCCAGCGGGTAGCACAAAGGCAGACGAGTTGCTTTTGCTGAAAGCTCAGCTCAATGAAGCCAACCGGGCCAAAGTCATGGGCGTAAAATCCAATGAAGACCTTCAGCTGGATTACAACCGCATCCGTTTGCACCTGCTGGAATGGATTGACGGGTTGGAAATTGCAGATTTTAATGCTGCTGCATCCGGGCTAAAGCCTAAAGGAAGAGGCGTGCTGCTGCACAAAATTCCCCGGCAAATGGAAGTGGGCAGGGAGGAAGTCTGCGTCATTCGCCTGGCCTACGACCGCGCCGTCATCGCGGATAATCTGGAGCTGACAGAAGCCGTAGAGGTTAAAGAAGTAACCGTTTCAGAAGTTATGGAAGCGGAGTTGATCGATGCCAACAGCCAACCGGCATTCCATATCCGCACCTATCACGATGAGCGGCAGTTTCTGGAGGTGGGAGCCTATACAGAGTGGAAGTTTTATGTGGAGCCCATACGGGAAGGGACCTTTCGGCTGCTACTTAAACTGACCGTCATCGAAGAAGTAATGGGCGCCCGCGAACGCCGCAATATTACTTGGGAAGAACGGGTGCAGATCGTAACAGAATCTGAAGCAACAGAGCCCGCTACATTTCGTGCCGCAGGAGTCGCCTTATCTGCGCCCGGTATACATCCGCCCAGCCCCACAATGACAGGCGGCGGTGCATTTCCCGGAGCACCCGCTGCACCCCGGAGTACCGACCCGCTCTCTCCGGCTGCAAAGGAGGAGCAGGTAACCCGGCCTTCAAGAACCATCAATCCCAAACGGAGTACAGTGCAACAACAGCAGCAGCCACAACCAGCCGCTCCAAAGGCTACAAGTCGAAACCTGGCCCGCCGGCTCTCCATCGCGGCAAGTGTCGTGCTGATAGTTGGCTTCGGCGGCCTGTATTTGCTCTCCAACGGCGAAAAAAGCGCTACAGAAGAACAGTATCCGGCGGATGAAGTACCGGGCAAAGTGGTGGAACCCACTGTGCCACCCGTTTCTTTACCAGTGGGTGTGAGATGGTCTGCTGGCCTGAGCAGCCGGAAGCTCCTCCGGTCTAATGCACTGCCTGAAAGGCCTGCCGCACCTGTGGTATTTGAAGTCTGCGTTGCCGCCTCCGGTGAAGTAGTGAAAGTAATGCCGGTTCAGCAGGGCGCTTTTGACCAAAAATGGGTAGCACAAGTGGTCCGCAGCTTGAAGTCCTGGGCTTTTGAGCCCTCGGGCGGAGAGACCTGTGGCACCCTCACTTATCTGCCTGAATAATCCGAATTCTTTGGAAACTGGTCGATCAAAATTGCCCATCTTTGAATTTCTGTATTTTTTACCCTCAAAATCAAAAAGGCTTAAATGACCTACGATAATTTCACGACCAAATCCCAGGAAGCCATTCAGAAAGCCCAGCAAATCGCCGGGAGTTTAGACCAGCAACAGGTCGGCACCGCCCACCTCGTCCGGGGTATTCTGGAAATAGAAGAAGACGTGGCCACTTTCCTTTTCAGCAAATGCGGTGTGAGTATGACCGCCCTGCGCAAGGGGGTGGAAAAAGCCATTGTGGCCACCCCGAAGGTGAAAGGCACCGAAAAGCAATTCCTGACTAAGCCTGCAAATAAAGCCCTTAGCCGGGCAAAAAAACTCTTGCCTGACTTTGGTGACGAGTATATTTCTATTGAGCTCATGCTGATGGGTATTGCCCTTGGGGACGATGAAACGGGCAAATTACTACAGGCCGAGGGCGCTACGGAGGAAGCCTTTAGCGCCGCCATCGAAGAGCTGCGCAAGGGGCGTAAAGTCACTGACCAAAGCGCAGAAAGCGGCTACAATTCTCTAAAGAAATTCGCCATCAACCTCAACGAGCGGGCAGAATCCGGCAAGCTTGACCCCATCATCGGCCGCGATGAGGAAATCCGCCGCGTGCTCCATATCCTGAGCCGCCGTAAGAAAAACAACCCTATCCTGATCGGCGAAGCGGGCGTAGGGAAAACCGCCATCGTGGAAGGCATTGCCTGGCGGATCGTACAAGGCGATGTGCCCGAAAACCTTCGCGAGAAGAAAATCCTCACCCTCGATATCGCTGCCCTGATTGCCGGTGCGAAATACAAGGGGGAATTCGAAGAACGCCTGAAAGCCGTGATCAAGGAAGTCGCGGACTCCAATGGCGAAGTCATCCTGTTTGTAGATGAAATCCATACCCTTATCGGAGCAGGCGGGGGCAATGGCGCTATGGATGCAGCCAACATACTGAAGCCGGCCCTGGCGCGGGGCGAGCTGCGCACCATCGGAGCAACTACTTTGGACGAATACCAAAAGTACTTTGAGAAAGACAAAGCCCTGGTGCGCCGCTTTCAAACTGTCTTGATCGAAGAGCCCAGTGTGGAGGATACCATCTCCATCCTTCGCGGGCTACAGGAAAGGTATGAGGTCTATCACAAAATCGAGATACTGGACAGTGCGCTCATCGCTGCTGCGGAGTTGTCCCACCGGTACATCGCCGACCGCCACCTACCGGACAAGGCTATTGATCTGATTGACGAGGCAGCTGCTAAACTAAGGCTCGAGCTGGACTCCGTACCGGAAGAAATAGACGAGTGGGACCGCCGGGTACGTCAGCTGGAAATTGAGCGGGAAGCCCTAAAGCGGGAAGGCAACGACCGTAAGGTGGAAGCCATCAATGAGCAGATTGCCAACGCCCGGGAAAAGCGGGACGGCATCCGCGCCACCTGGAAGAACGAAAAGGAAATCGTGGACACCATTCAGGGCATCAAAAAGCGCCTGGAGGAACTGGAAACTGAGGCCGCCAAAGCCGAACGCAACAGTGATTTCGAGCTGGTGGCCAAAATCCGCTATGGCCAGATGCAGGAACAGGAAGCCATGCTCAAAGCGGCCGAGGAAAAACTGGGCGAGCTTTCTGAAGAAAAGCGCTTCACCAACGACGAAGTTTCCGGCGATGATATTGCCGAGATCGTTTCCCGCTGGACGGGCATTCCGGTGACCAAAATGCTGCAAAGTGAAAAGGACAAGCTCCTGCGCCTGGAGGACGAGTTGCACAAGCGCCTGATCGGTCAGGATGAAGCCGTACGCGCCGTGGCCGATGCCGTGCGCCGCAGCCGGGCAGGGTTGCAGGACGTGGACCGTCCCATTGGCTCCTTTATCTTCCTCGGGCCTACCGGCGTGGGCAAAACTGAACTGGCCAAAGCCCTTGCGGAAGTCCTTTTTAATGACGAAAAAGCCATTACCCGCATCGATATGAGCGAGTATCAGGAGCGGCATGCGGTTTCCCGCCTCGTGGGTGCGCCTCCGGGCTACGTGGGCTACGATGAAGGCGGGCAACTGACTGAAGCGGTGCGCCGCCGACCCTATTCCATCGTCCTGCTGGATGAGATCGAGAAAGCACACCCGGATACCTTTAATGTCCTCCTGCAAGTGCTGGATGATGGCCGCCTGACCGACAATAAGGGGCGGGTAGCCAATTTCCGGAATACCCTCATCATTATGACCTCCAATATGGGGGCGGAGGTTATCCTTGAAAATTTTGAGGATCTGATCGAATTGCCGGAAGACAAACAGCCGGAAGTGCTGGATGCTACCAAAGATGAGGTCTTCGACTTGCTGGAAGAAGAGCTGCGCCCGGAATTTCTGAACCGCATTGATGAGCGCATCATGTTCCTGCCGTTAACCCGGGAGGAAATCAAGCAGATTCTCCACTTGCTACTACGAAAGGTGAAAAAAATGCTTGGCGACCAGGGTATGTCCATCGAACTGACACCGGCTGCCGAAGACCTGCTGGCTGAAATGGGCTACGACCCGCAGTTTGGTGCCCGGCCCATGAAGCGGGTCCTTCAAAAAGAGGTGGTCAATGAGCTGTCCAAGCATGTACTGGCGGGCACTTTTGTTGCGGGTGACACCATCGTGGTAGCTGAAAAGGATGACGAACTGACGTTCGAAAAGAAATAGGTACGTCTGTCAGGCAACTGCACGGAAAAAAGCCGCCAACTTCGCCTCGTCAAGCTGGCCATCGGTGCGGACTCCGGTGCACAGGTCAATGCCAAATGGCTGTACGGCCTCAATGGCCTGCCGGACGTTTTGAGCATTCAGGCCGCCGGCGAGAAAAACCGGAGCCCGGGCTTGTTCCACAATCCGGCGGCTAAGTGACCAGTCGTGCGTACGCCCGGTGCCACCAAGTTCCTTGATTTTGAGGTTGGGATTGCCGCTGTCGAGCAGCAGTGCATCCACCGATTCCGATAACCGGACGGCTTCCTCGACAGAGCGCTCATCAAGAACGTGAATAACCTGAACGAGCTTGACAGCCGGCAGTGCCGCCCGGATATCCGTGTAGGTGCCTTCTGACAGGGCGTCTACTAACTGCAGGGTGGTGGTATGGACTTTTTGGTGGTGGGCGATGATCGCGTCCGCTTCAGTCTCGCTGGTAAGCAAAAAGCTGGCAACCGGTGGCGGTATGGCAGGTACAATCTGCGCGATGGCATCGTCCGTTAGTGTGCCCGGACCGCTCGGCATAGGGCCTACGAGCCCGAGCGCGTCCGCTCCGTACCGTATGGCGAGTTGAGCTTCTTCAATGCTGCTGATACAGCAAATTTTGATCTTTGGCATGTATTGTCTTTTGCCGGATTGTAAAAATCGTTTGGTACAGTCTGATGAAAACGGCTGTTGCTTACAAAACCCGCCTTGCAATCGGCTTCACCCGCACTATTGCGACGCTGCAGTGTGCCCGCTCGGTCAGTTGGGTCGTGAAATTGCCTACGACCATACGTTGCAGGAAGCCCACTTTGGTGGTGCCTACAATGAGGAGGTCAAATTCGCCCGACTTTTCCACCAGCGTATCAATGGGGTTGTCAGAAGCCAGTACCTGTGTGTTGTACAGCGCCCGTGCCGAGTGCCGCTGAATGGCTTCTATGAAAATTTTGCCAGACTCCGCCTGCTGCGCAGCGGTAAAGTCCTTTGGCAGGATATTGAGAAAAGTGACCGTCCCGCCAAACTGTGTCGCCAATGCTCCGGCCAGGCGCACCATCAGGTTGAGGTTCAGGCGACTGCCCAGGGAGACCGCGATGCGCTTGGGCTGGAAGGCAGTTCCCGAACCCTGCAAGCGGAAGAAAATAAAGTCCGTGGGTGCTTTGTTGAGTACTTGTTCCAGTAGATTGAGCGTAGCAGGTTTGGCAGACTTGCCCGCGTAGCCCATGACGGTAATATCGCAGTTTTCCTCTTCGGCGGCATGCACGATGCCCATCCCCAGCTTGTGGGAAGCGCGGATGACCGGTTTGACTTTCACGCCTTTCGCAGTAGGCCAGAGCGCAGTGCGTTCCAGTAGTTCCAGCGACTGATCAGATTCGGAAAGCGCCGTGCGGAAGTCGACCTGCTCCGGCGTATTTACCACATGCAGGGCTACAATTTCCCCACCTTTAGTGGCTAGTAAGGCATGGCATAGCTCAAAAATACTTTGCTGGGTATTGGGGTTCGCCACCGGCATGAGAATCCGCTCGGTACTGCGCAGTTGAATCCGCTGCCCTTCATCCGCCAGCGTTAACTGAAAGCCGGTCTCCTGCCGGAAGACCCGCTTGCGCGCATAGAAAAAATACACCCCCGCACCAATCAGGGTAAGCTGCAGCCCAAAGAACAGAGACAGCCAGTCGAGCGTAAACAGTAGGCCCAGATTGGCGACAAAGGTGAGTTCCGGCAGAATGCGTTTCCACAGGGCTTTGGGGCGCCGCTCCGGCTGCGTACGGTAAATTTGCCGTAAGGCCAGCGATACCGGTAACAGGGAAACGAGCAGGCAGAAGTTGGCCGCCTTGGCGATGAAAGCCAGGTCAAAGAGCAGCAAAAAAACAAGAATCAGGATACCTCCGGCCAAAATCGCTGCTCTTGGCGTCTTCGCCCCCTCGTGCACTTTGCCCAGCAGGTCCGGCACAAACCGGTCGCGTCCCATCGCGTAAATCTGCCTGCCTTGTGATAACAGGGTGCTGTTGAGCGCTCCAGCCGCCGCCAAAATACCACCCAGCGAAATCAGCAGCCACCCAAAGCCTCCAAAAACAGCGGTAGCTACATCTGCCAGAGGGGCACTGCTTTTCGCTAAATCCTGCCAGGGCACTACCATGATGCTGACGACTGCCACCAAGAGATAAAAAACAAAAGCGATCCCCATGGAAAGCTTCATCGCCTTGGGGATGGTCACGGTAGGCTCCCGGATTTCATCCGCATTATTGGCGATCAACTGATAACCGAAAAAGGAAATGTAGATGATGCCTATGGCGCTAAAGGTGCCGCTATAGCCGGTTTGGAAGGTCGGAACAGCCAGCTCGGGCTGCAGGAACAGGGCGGATCCCAGGAGTAAAACGATCAGGATCGCCAGATTGCCCCAGGTCAGCAGGTTTTGAATGCGGTCAGCCCCTTCTGTACCTTTGGCATTGAGGTAAGAAGAGAGCAGGACCAATCCTCCTGCCGTAGCTTTTACGCCAAAAGCGGGTACTTCATAACCCAATATCGCCGTGAAGTATTCTGCAAAACCAATGGCATATAGCCCGCAGGCAAAGATGCTGCCGAGGGCAAGGAACCAGCCCGTCACGAAGCCGCCCAGACTACCCAGGGACTGATAGGCATAGGCATATCCGCCTCCCGAGATGGGCACGAGCTTCGCCATCTCTGCAAAAAGTAGCGTCGTCAAAAAAGCAAGCCCTCCGCAAAGGATATAGGATATCCAGACCGAAGGGCCCGCTACGCCCGCTGCCAGGCCAATGAGCACATAAACACCGGCGCCCATCAGTGCGCCCACACCGATCGTGGTCGCTCCAAACAGGCCCACCGTCCGCTCAAAGGTGACCGGGATGAGTTTCTTGTGAAAGATGTCGCGCAAACTGTTCGCCATAGTGCAGTTGGTTTTGGGTACTGCTCAATCCAAAGAACAACACTATTACGGCTTTTGCCTACAATTCTTTCAGGTTTATGACCTCGAAATTTCGAACCGCAAAATAGTCATCAAGCCCGTAGTCGGTATTGATGATGATACCGCCCAGCAGCGCAACGTGATCACCATGGAACTCCTTCCTGGTATCATTGATGTACTGATGGATCTTCTGGTCAATAATTTTATAGGTGGCTTCGGTAATAGCCACTTCCTGATTGTCAGCCGCCAGGATTTCCTCCCGGTAGGGCAGAAGGCTCTTCTCCAGCGTCATTTGCTGATAGTCATCGTCGTGCACCTGAGGGCTGTAGTTGTCGTCCTTCCGGAAGCGGTCCAGAGCCAGCATGAGCGCACCGCAGGAGTTTCCCGGGTGGTCTTGCCGAGGCCGGTACATTTTGCCGGTTTCGCCTTCCAGGGTAACCCCGATGTGCGGCCCGTAGAAAATAAAGGCAGAGCCCTCGTCAGGAATATGGTGGGCGAAGGCGGTCATGCCGGTTTGCCCGGCAAAGGGAATGCCCCCCAGCCCGCCCATGATGAAAGGGCCAAACAGGACATTGAAGAAGGTGGTGGAGGGCACGTTGATGTCATCCGAACAAAGCGAAGTAGCCATCAGGACCTTGGATACATCCAGCCCATATTCGTCTTGCATCCGGCCCATATACCGGACGGAAGTGTCTTTGGCATCTATGGCGTTTGGGAAAACAGCTTTAACAATTTCGTCAAATTTCCGTTGCAGCATGGTTGTAGTATTGGTGAATGAAATTGGCTTTCAGTATGGGTATTACCGGGCAGGCAAGTTAGCTGTAACTTCATGCGGCTTCAGTAATGTAGTTCACTAAATAAAATAGTGACCTTTCCCTAAAGATAAAGTTACCTTGGGAAAAGTCACTATTATTCTGTTTAAATACCTACTAGCTGAGTAGGATAACAGGTTGAGCGGCCCTTATTCTTCGCTTCTCGCCTCGCCCAGGTCCAGTGGCTTGCGGGGCAGCAGCTCATCGCGCATGGCGGTATGCATCACAAAGGAGGCGATTATTGTAGCGGCCTGCTTGAGGTCGTCTTCCACCAGGTGGTCGAGGTTGTCCATATTGCTGTGGTGGGTGCGGGTGAAGTACGCCATGGGGTCCTGAATAAACTGGAAACCGGGAATGCCTACCGCATCAAATGCCAGATGGTCGGTCCCACCGGTATTGGATAGCGTGAGGGTGCCTGCTTCGAGGTCTTTGAAAGGCTCCAGCCAGGAACGGAAGATCGGGCCGACAGCCTGATTGCCCTGCAGATAAACACCCCGGATTTTGCCGGTGCCATTGTCAAGATTGTAGTAAGCAGACACTTTCTCCTGAGCCGGCTTAATTGACTGCGGATTGTAGGTGCCTTCCGGGAATTCCGCATAGTGCTCGCCCACATAGCCCCGGCTGCCGTACAGTCCCTGCTCCTCACCGGTCCAAAGTGCCAGGCGCAGGGTGCGGCGGGGCTTAACACCGGTTTCTTTGATGACCTCCTGCAGGATACGCGCGGCTTCCATCATAACCGTGGAGCCTGCGCCATTATCGGTCGCGCCGGTAGCCGCATGCCAGCTGTCAAAGTGAGCACCAAAAATAACCACTTCGTCCTTGAGATCTGTGCCGGGGATCTCGGCAATGATATTGCGCTCCATGCCATCGTCCGGGTTGTAATAGCGGGCCTTCAGGTCGAGGCTGAGCTTCACCGGTATGCCTTGCTGCAACAGGCGGAAAATGCGGTTGTAGTGTTCCACGGCCAGTGTGATCTGAGGGACGACCTTGGTGCCTTCCTCCCGGTAACTGCCCCACTCGCCCGTGCGCGCACCCGATACGAACACCGTGCCCAGGTCACCTTTGTAGCTGCGGTCAAGCACCGCGATCGGATCTTCCTCAGCCAGGGTCTCCCACAGGTATTTGTTGAAGGAAAAGCCGCCGGTCGTATTGTAGTTCCGGCGCGGGCGCGGAGTAGGCATATCGGCATTGGCCATGTCGAGGAGGTCATCGCTTTCGTAGCGGCGGGCCGGCGCATCGAACCACTCCTCAATTGAACGGAGGGTGTCTACCAAAATAATTTTGCCCTTCAGCTTGCCTTTGTAGGCGTCTAGTTCTTCCTTGGTATTGGCCTCCAGGTAGATGACTTCGGCTTCATCGGCTTTGACAGAAGGCGACCAGGCTTTGGGTACGCCAATAACGGACCAGTAGGTGGGGGTATGGGCATGCATCTCAAAGTGCTGCAGTTCCCAGCTGCGGCCAAAGGGGCCCCACTCCTCGGTGTGTACATTCTCCATGCCCCATTCTTCGAGCTGGCCAATGGCCCATTCGGTTGCTTTTTCCAGCATAGGAGAGCCTGTCAGGCGTGGGCCGTAGACATCCATCATCAGCTGGGCAGTCTTCATGGCTTGGCTTTGGTCGAGCCCGTGCTTGCGGATCGCCGTGACAAGTTCTTCATTGACCGGCTCCTGTGCCCATAGGCCAGAGGTCAGTAGCAGGCCGGACAAAATAAATAACAGTTTTTTCATACGAGTATTCCATTTTTGATGTTCAAACAATCGTCGCTAAGTTAATAAATGGTAGGGGGCTATTCCTGCGAATTTTGGTCAGCAGCCCGCCTGAGCATTGGCTGAAAAGCTGTACCTTTCGGAAAAACAGCACTATGCAGGCGCGTTTGCTCCATATTGATACGGCCCTTCTCAGCCAGCATGTCCTCGTCCGCCGCTTTCGCGAAGGAGACGGGGCAGCGCTTTATGAACTGGTGGAGGATAATTACAGCTTGCTGTACGATGCCTTCCCAAGGACGCTGAAAGAAATCAGCGATCCTGAGCATGCGGAGTTTTTCGTGCGACGAAGGCTGGCTGACTGGCACCTGCAGAAAGGCTATTGCTTTGGCATTTGGCACAACCAAACCACCGAACTGATTGGGCTGGTCCGCCTGTTCCACATTGATTGGGAAACGCCAAAGGGGGAAGTCGGCTATTTCATTGATCGGGAATACATGGGGCAGGGGCTGATGACCGAGGCGCTGCGGGTCGTGCAGCCGTTCGCTTTCAAGCAATTGGTACTGGAAAAGCTGCTGTTGCGTACGGCCATGGAAAATGTAGCGAGCCAGCGGCTGGCACGAAAGTGCGGCTTTCGACGGGAGGGTGATCTTCGGGGCGATTTCCGAAAGCTTAGTGGCGAGCTGATCGATACCATGCTCTTCGGGTTAACCCGTTCTGAATATTTAGGGATCTAATCACAGTTGCAATTATCAATGATTACCGAAAAATCAACCCCAAATGCCCATTTCCACACCTACTCTGGCCGCTGAGGCCGTTCTGTTTGCGATCAATTCGGCCATCAAGCTAAGCCGGAATGTACAGCGTGCTTATGCGCAAAGCCTGCAGGGGCGTATCCTGGTTCTTCCGCTGCCCGATTTTGATACGAATATCGATCTGGCTACCATGATCGCCTACTTCGAATGGTCTCCAGAGCTCCTGGACAATTTTGATGACCTCAAACGCCTGCATCAGCGGGCGATGCAGGACTTGCAGCTCCCGGAAGAAGATCTAAAGCGCTACCGGCAGTACTACCTGGGCTTTAAACAGGTAGGCGAAGGCAAGGTGCTGGAGTTGCAGTCGCAGGACCTGTGGAACCTTTTCCGGGTCCGGCAGTGGCAGGAGGGCTACCTGGAACGCGATAGTGCGTTGAAGCTCGTGGTGGGCAGCCTGGTGGAAATCGGGATCGACTACTTCCTGGACGTGCCCGGGGCGCTGAATCAGCATGCTTCCAAAGGGCGCATTCTCCGCCACTTCCTTAGTGCTTTTGACGACATCCAATTTGCAGAAGGACAGCCTTTGTACGAGCAGTTTAATGCCATGCTCCTGCCCCGGCTTTTTGCCGCTGCTGCGGAAACGGTTGGCGAGCTGGCACCTGAAGTCAGTGAGGATGAGAAAGTGCAGCTGTTCATTCGTACCACCACCCGGCATATTGCGGAAGACCTCTACCAACGCTCGGTCGAACTGAGTTTTGAGGATCAGGAAGCGCTCATCAACTGGGGGCAGCTGCTGTTGCGTAGCAGTATCCGGCATGCCGGGGAATTCATAGCCGCCAATCCGGAATTACTATTCAACACCAACTACCCAAGCAGCCGGATCATTGAGCGGAGCACGGGCGTCCTGCTGCGGGCTATCCTTGATGACGATGCGGGACGGGTGAGCCTGCGGGAAACGCTGAGTGTTACAACGCTGGATGAGCTGGTGCAGGTAACACTGGAGGTGGTCGCTGCCCATCCCAGTCTGATTAGCGGAGAGCGCAACCTCGAAGACCTGATTGCTCAAACCGCGCTTGTCCTACGGGAGACAAACCTGAATCAGCCCGGCCTTTTGCCGGAGCTCCTCCGCATCATACTGGAGCAGTCTGCCGTGCACATGCCGGTACTCTGGCCTGCCACTGAAGGCACAGCTGAGCACCTGTTGGTCAGTGCCCTCCGGCAAATCCTTACTGTGATAAGCAGGAATGCGGAACAAAGCGGCTGGGAAACTGCGCTCACCCGCTCAGACTGGCGGGATCTTCTGGAATTCCTGCTTTCAGAAGTAGTGGCTAATCCGGCCTGGATCAATGAAGAGGTACGGGGGCGGCCCGTTTTGGCAGAAGTCGTGGACGTGGTTTTTGGGGCGCTGCGGCATTTGCCGGAAGGCGAACGCTTGTCTCCTGAAGTCTTGCACTACATCATTCGCATAAGCCTGCGTACCGCCCTAACGAGCGAATCCGTCCTCGATACCCTGCCCTGGAGTACAGACGAGCGGGAAACCATTATCCTTGAGCAGGCGCTACAGCTCATTTTCATCCTCGTTTATGATAAGAAAACCCCAAAGCTCAGCCGCCTGGAACTGCTGGAAGAGCTGCTGGAATACGTACTCGAGACCATCATCGCAGAACACCCCAACCGCGCCGGGCTGGTCCTCACAGAGCTGGTCTTATTTGAGAGCGGTATTGTCTATGCGCAAGGCTTCAATGCGGACCTTGCCGATGACCTGATCGATGCGGCCCTTTTGGCTTTCGCGAACTATCCCGAGCTGGTCACCCAGAACAAAGGGATGCAGCATTTGGTCCGCAGCCTGGCCCGCGCGGTAGATGCAGCTGGTTTGCGGCAACCTGGGCTGTTGCCTTTTCTGCTGCGGTTGGTTCTGGAAAAGACGGGCGAGCATGCGCATGTACTCATTGATGCCGATACCGGAACACCCCGCCACCTGTTGGTCCTGGCTACCCGGGAAATATTAGCGGCATTGACCCGCCGGGAGGATCGGGAAGGGCGTTGGCGGCCGGGATTGAGCCCGGAGCAGGGGCTCTATATTTTGGAGTTGCTGCTGGAAGAAGTTGTGCGCTATCCGGACTGGATAACCGGAGCAGTGGGACAGGAAACGATACTGCGGACGGTGCTGGATACCGTATTTGATGTACTGGAAACGGTGCCTGCCGGTAGCCGATTGTCAACCGGGACACTGGAAATGATCATTCAAGCCAGTCTGTATGCGGCGGTTCGGAGCCCGAAGGTGTTGGTTGCCGTGCGTTTCTCTACCGACAGCCTGGAGCGTAGTATTCTGGAGCACGCCCTGCGAATGGTGTTTAGCTTTACCTTCCCAACAGAAGACGATACGCCTGCCCACCGTCTGCATCTTTTGGAAGAAATTTTATCTTATATATTGGATGGCCTGCTGCTGCGCTACCCAAACGAACGCGGCCTCATTTTGATCGATCTGGTATTATTTGGCCAGAACGGGATCAATTTCAGCGAAGGGTTTAATGAGGTTCAAGCCGAACAGTTGGTTGAGTCCGCGCTTTTAGCCCTTGATCAGTATCCCGAACTTGTTGGCCACGACCGGGTCTTGCAACTACTGGTATCCGATGTTGCCGGTGCATTGCTCGATAGTGGGATAGGGCAGCCCGCCCTGTTGCCGGAACTCCTGCGGCTGACTATTGAAAGTACAGCCCGCCACCTCCACCTGGTATTGGATTTGGATGAAGAAGAACCGGTTAACCTGCTTGTCATGGCGCTGGAGCAAACCCTGAAAGCGATCGCGGAGCCGCCCCGTTCCGGCCGCTGGAAGCCCCGCCTGAGCCAGGAGCAAATCCTGGATATTCTGGAGGTGGTTTTTGACGCCGTATTGGACCACCCCCAATGGGTAGGGCAGGAGCCTTTGATTTACGATATTCTGGAAGCGCTGTTTCGTGCGCTGGAAGCAGTGCCGCCCCGTCAGCCTTTATCCTACCGGGTGGTGCGGATGTTGTTGCAGGCGCTGTTGGAAGCCGCCCGCCGCGACTGGCGCTTCATGGTGAAGGTGCAGGCTTCAGAATACGGGCACTATCACATTTTGATGCGCTTTGCACTGGAAGACCTTTTCATTTTACTGTACGATTCGGAACAGAACGAAGCAACACGCTGGCATTTATCGCAACGCCCGGTAATTGAAGCGTTGTTGGCGTATTTCTTGCTTCTGGTCTCGGAAGAAGGCGGCGATTTGGAAGCCGTAGCCCGTGCCAAAGCCCACTTAGAGGAAGCGGTCGCCATTTGGCAGCAAGACTTCCGCCAGACCTTTGAGGCTGTACTAGAACAATTGGGAGCGTAGGCTGCTACCAAATTCGAAGTTTTCACGGATTCGGGTTTTCTATTGACATTCCAAAAAAGAAATCCTGGAATTCCCCAAAATAACGCTATCTTTACGGCACAAATCACAGAGGACAGTTTTCTGTTTCAGGAAACCTACTCGTACAAATCACAAACTTAAGATTGGCATTTATCAGGTCGCTGACTGGTGTCAGATGCCTTGGTATTCATTGACAAGATGTTGCCGTGCCCCGTGTGCGGCCAACACCAAATCTTAACTTTATGAACGGTTTTGTACGCAACCTCTTCCTTTTTCCTCTACAGCTGCGGTCCGGGCTGGTTCTGGCACTACTCCTGACCGGAGCCCTGGCACAAGCTCAGATTTTTCAAGGCACTACCGGCGATATTCCGGATGACGAATGTCCGGACCTTACCCCCTTCACCGCTGATGTCACCCTAACGGGCGAAATTGGCGATGAGCATGAACTGTATTATGTACAGATCAATATTGATCATACCTGGTCCGGTGACCTTGATATTTATCTGACTTCTCCTTCCGGCACTTCGCTGGAACTGACGACCGACAACGGCTTTGGTGCCAATTACTACAATACCCGCTTTCAGGATGGCGAGCTGCCCATCACCAGTGGTATGTCGCCCTTTGAGGGTAAATTCCAGGCAGAAGGCGGGTCCATCGCTGCCGCTTTTGACGGTGAGCCTGTGAACGGTACCTGGAAGCTGGAAATCTGCGACGATGTGCGGACTGACAAAGGCACTGTTGTAGATTGGTCTCTTGGTTTTATCCCACCCATGCGCAACGACATCTGCCAGCGGGCAACAGAACTCCCCTGCGGAACCACAGTGAGCGCTTCCACTGACCTGCTAACGATCGTAGATAGCCCGCCAACTTGCTTCCAAGAGATGGGGCAGGGGGCATGGTATACCATTGTGGGCAGCGGTGAGATTGGCGTGCTGTCTACTGACCACCCTGGTACGGATTTCGATACCCGCCTTTCCGTATACATCAGCCCGGAAGGTTGCGAAGGCGACTTCACCTGTGTGTTGTCAGATGACAACGGCGGCACGGGCAACACGTCTTTCCTGCACGGCATCACTCAAGCTGGCATGACCTACTATGTCTATGTGGATGGAGCAGATGGCGCTACCGGCAATTACGAACTCACCTATACCTGCCACCCGGTCCCGGAAGCCGTGTGCCAGGATTTCGATCTGATTCTGGGCCCGCTGGGCGAGGGGACTGTTTATCCTTCTGATATAGACGGGGGCAGCATGCCAGGGTATGAGGAAATTGACTTGACGACCTCCGGTCAGGCTACTTTCTATTGTGATGACGTGGAAGTGCCCCAATCTGTCCGCCTGGTAGCGACTGATGCACTAGGTTATTCGGACAGTTGCGATGCCAATGTGACAGTGGCTATTGGCGATACGTTGCTGCCTGGCTGGACAGGCGTGAATGTAGGATACACACCTGATGGCAGTACCTTTGCCTACAATCCCTGTACCTCCAATAATCCGGAGCGGGGAGCGTTTACCATCACCACCACCGCTTTCAATCAGCCTGATCTGACCGAAGATAACTACGCCTACATTACCCGGACGCTGTGTGGCCGTACCGGCTTGCAGGTGGAAGTAGAATCCATAGATCCCAGCAGCAATATTGGGCTTATGATCCGGGCAAGTAATGACCCATCCGATGTTTATGCCTCTTTTACGGCCAACCTGACCAGTATTTTCCGCTGGCAGGAGCGTTTCGTTTTCGAAGGAGACCGTAACGTACTCTTCTATGGTGATTTCCCTGGAGATAGCGAACGGGTATTCATGCGGCTCTGGCGAAAGCCTAATAACAACGTTGTAAGGGGCGCACTGCGCTTTGGCAGCAACCCTTTCGCGCCCATTCATGCCGTAGAGTTGGATCTGCCCGAATGTGTGGAAATAGGGATGGCTTTATTTTCTGCCAACGACCAGGTCACAGCCGGTGGCGTAGTGAGTAATCTGCGCTTTATTGGCGAAGAACCGGAAGATGCAGGTCAATCGGAAGTCCTTGCACTCTCTCAGGAAACGCTCGATGCCTGGGATGCAGAGTGGGAGCGTGCGCGTGCGGCTCAGGTACCCATGCCTCAGCAGGTTGTAGAAGGCACTGTTGCCAGTTCATTCCGTGCGTACCCCAATCCGGTAAGGGGAATGCTTCAGGTTCAGTTGGAGCGCCCTGTATCTGTAGCGGCCCAACTACTTGTAGTCAATACGTACGGGCAGTTGGTGCAAGCACAACAGCTTAATGCCGGGCAGGTAAATGCCGAACTGGACCTCAAAGGCATGGCACCTGGTATGTACTGGTTGAAGTTGGGCAACCACCTCCAACGGATTAGCGTACAGTAGCCCTCACACAGGGTAGCCCCGAAAAGCGCTGATTGCAACCGTTGCAGTCAGCGCTTTTTTTAGTTGCTAACAACAGCTTAACGTTGTTTAAGAAGACTTTAACCGAAGCCGTGCACTTATCGCGCGTTTCAAGTGTTAATATGATGGTTAAACAGCTGAGCTCCAGTGGGGTAAAGCGCTAACTTATTTGCTTCAGATCCAAACAGGAAAGCTATGAAAATACAACATCTGATCTTACTGCTTGCTGCGGTATTGGGCGCTCAGACTTTGTCCGCACAGTACTTCGGCCGCAATAAAGCCAAATACGAGACCTTTGACTTTGAGGTTTATCAAAGCCCTAATTTCGACATCTACCATTATCTGGAAAATCCGGAACGCCTCCGCGAAATTACCGAAGAGGCGGAGCAATGGTACCGCATGCATCAGCATGTACTGCGGGATACGATCGCGCAGCGCAATCCACTTATTTTTTATAATGATCACGCTGACTTTCAGCAGACCAACGCCATTTCAGGAAATGTGGGTGTAGGGACCGGCGGTGTGACGGAGGCCTTGAAAAACCGGGTCATTATGCCTTTCGCGATGTCGCATCAGCAGACTCACCACGTCCTGGGTCACGAGCTGGTCCACGCCTTTCAGTACAATATGATCCTCAATGGGGATTCCACCAACCTGCAAAGCCTGAGCAACCTCCCGCTTTGGATGGTGGAGGGTATGGCCGAATACCTGTCCATTGGCAGTATCGACGCGCATACCGCGATGTGGATGCGGGACGCTGTGCTGAATGATGATATCCCAACGCTCGACGACCTCAACAACCCCAAGTATTTTCCCTACCGGTACGGACAGGTCTTCTGGGCCTTTCTTACCGGGCTGAAGGGAGATGAAATCGTCGAGCCCTTCTTTAAGGGGGTAGCCAAGTACGGTTTTGAGGATGCTTCCATACGGGTACTGGGTATGACCAAAGATGACCTGTCCAAGCTTTGGGTAGACGGATTCAGGCGGCATTTTGGTGCCGCATTTGATACCACGGCTACCACTGACCGCCTGGTAGGACGCGAACTCATCGGCACCGAAAACGGCGGCCGCATGAATGTCGCCCCGGAAATCAGCCCCAACGGGCGGTACGTGATCTTCCTGTCTGAAAAAGACCTCTTTTCCATCGACCTTTTCCTGGCAGATGCCCGCACCGGAGAAATCATCCGCAAGGTGGCGAGCAGTACCCGCGCCGGGCATATCGATGACTTCAACTACATCGAAAGCTCCGGGGCCTGGTCGGCCAATAGCCGCGAGTTTGCCTTTGTCGCGTTTAGCAAAGGGCGTAATATTTTGGTGGTCAAAGATGTCGCAAGTGGTAAAACAGTTCGGGAACTGCGTCCTGAGGGGCTACAGGCCTTCAGCAATCCGGACTGGTCGCCGGATGGCAAGCACTTTGTCGTGACGGGGTTGGATCATGGCGAGACGGACCTCTACCTCATCAATGCCCGCACTGGAGAAGTAGAGCAACTCACCAACGATGCCTACTCGGAAATGCACCCTAAATGGGCGGAAAATGGGAGTCAGATTGTATTCTCAACCGACCGCCTGGCCCGCGAGCGGGGACGTACCAACGGCCGCTGGGCGTTCAACCTGGCCACTTTTGATATGGCAAGCCTGCGCGCTACGGATATTGATGTTTTCCCTGGCGCCGACAACCTGAATCCGGTTTTTGATACCACTGGGAACATCATTTTCTTATCCAACCGCGATGGTTTCCGCAACATCTACCGCTATGAGCCGGACAGCCAAAAGGTCTTCCAACTGACCGACCTGATTACCGGCGTGAGCGGCATTACCCACTATGCACCGGCGATCAGCGTTGCCCGGCGCAGAGACCGGGTGCTGTATACCTATTTTTCTCAGAATGGCTACCGCATCTACCGGGCACGCCCAATCGACTTCCTGGATAAAGAGGTAGACCCTTCGGAAGTGAATTTTGAAGCGGCACAACTGCCCCGTTTCAATAAAATGGTGCAGAGCAAGGTGGACCGTATCCTGCATAAACTCCCGCCAAAGGCAGAACTGGAGGACTCCGCATTAACCACCGTGCCCTACAAGCCTAAGTTTCAGCTCGATTACGTGGGTGGTAGTGCTGGCGTGGGCGTAGGCACAAGCAATACCTTTGGCGCACAGACCGGGCTGGCAGGTGGCGTAGATATGCTATTCAGTGACATTCTGGGCGATAATCAACTGTTCACCAGCCTGGCACTAAACGGTGAGATCACCGACTTTGGTGGTGCTCTGGCTTACATCAACCGGAAGAGTCAGTTTAATTGGGGCGCTTCCATATCTCACATGCCATTCCGGAGTTTTGCTTTTGGTGGCCGGGGTATTGACCGACTGGATATTGATAATGACCTTACTATTCCGGTACTGGCGGATACCTTCTTTGTACGCCGGATTTTTGAAGACAAAGCTACGGTATTTGCAGCCTATCCGTTTTCCACCACGCTGAGGGCTGAAGGTTCCGCCTCTTTCGCCCGGTACAGTTCCCGCCTGGATCAGTACGTCAACTTCTATGAGACGGACGGGACTTTCGTAGGGCGGCAACTCGGGCAGGAACGGGAGAAGCTGGACAGCCCCGAGGGCTTCAATCTTTGGAATACTGGTGTGGCGCTGGTTGGCGACAACGCTCAGGGTGGGCTGGTCGGCCCGCTTAGCGGACAGCGTTTCCGGTTTGGTATAGACCGGTTCTTTGGGGAGTTTAATTACTTCCAGGCTACGGCTGACTACCGGAAATACAAGTACTTCAACTGGTTTGGGCTGGCCATGCGGGCGATGCACATTGGCCGGTACGGGCAGGGCGCGAATGAGCTTTTTCCTTATTACGCGGGTAGCAGCTGGTTTATCCGGGGCTACAGCACACGCGATGCAAGTGCCATCCTGAACCAAAACGGCCGTTCCATCGATGAGCTTTTCGGTAGTAAGCTGGCAGTAGCCAATTTTGAGATGCGTATCCCTTTCACCGGGCCGAAGCGCCTGGCGCTGATTAAATCCGGCCTGCTCTTTTCGGAGCTGACGCTCTTTGCGGATGCCGCAGTGGCCTGGTACGATTTTGAGCAGCTCAGCGGGCCGACTTACCGGACGGACAACGAAGGGAACCCCCTGATCGGGCCCACCGGCGAGCCCATCGTAGACCGGTTTGGTGCGCAACCGCTGATGAGCGTGGGCGCTTCTATGCGGGTAAACCTGTTCGGTGCTTTGGTACTAGAGCCTTACTACGCTATTCCGCTACAGCGGGAGACAAAGGGTACGTTTGGGCTGAACCTGATCCCCGCCTGGTAATCAACAACTGGTTAGTTTAATTACGGCAGAGGCTGTGATGAAGTATTCCTCATCACAGCCTCTGCGTTTTGGGCAAAAAAAGAGGGCAACCGTGGTGGCTGCCCTCAGAAACTTGGATTAGTATGAAAAAACGCTCTTCGTTCTTTTTCGGCAATCCAAAAGGTTGCTGTGCCAAACGGGCACAGCAACGTAACTTGGATTAGTATGAAAAAAACTCTATTCTTCAACAGGCTTGTCCTAAGCCTGAGCTATGCTCGTTTGCGCTGTGGAAAACCACAGGCATGAATTACCAGATTTGAAATAGCAGGGGATAATCAAAAGAACGCACACCGCCCGGGGGGCAGTGGCAAATGATGATGTGCAGATAGTGCAAAGCAAAAAGCTATGCTTACAAGTCTATTTCAGTCGGGTAAAGGAAAGACGCATGCCAAATACGTTTAGTTGCATCTCTTTGCTGCGAAGATGAAGGATTAAGTGTTAAAGTTCAAGTTTGTATTTCTTCTTTTCTATCAACAGATAGTTTTTTAAGACTAAAGCCCCCTTTTTTTATTTGTGTGGTCTTTGCTATTTTTGTGGCGCAAGTACTGCTTTGACGATAAACAACCTTATCACCTTTCGTCTTGGTACCCGTGTTCCCAAAGGTTCCCTTTCATCATCTTTTGCCTGTAATGCACAGGGCAGAAGGGCGGCTGTAATGCAATGCAGGCCGGGTTAAATACTGAAGAATGGACCATTTGAGTAACCCAGGGATCATCATTACCATTATTTCGATTGCTTTACTCATTAATACGGCACTGATTCTGTTTGTATTGGTACTGTTTTGGCGCGCCAAGGGTAAATTAGGTATGCATTGGGAAGAGTTGAACGCAAAACTCAGCGCCTTGCACCGGTCTGCCAAAGTTAAGCCGGGTATGCCTGTGCCTTTCAATTCCTATCTATCCGCTACGGAACCTGCTCCTGCCAATCTCCCAACGACTGCAGCGGACAACCGTTTGCCACTTGCTGAAACAGAGGAGCCGTTTACTGATCCTTCGATACAAAGGGAAGGTAAAGGCGCTGCTCAGGGAAAAGTGCAGCAGGCACCGAAAAGAATGGAAAAGGAGATTAGCAGTTCGGCTATAGAAATGCCGGGTGAAACAGTAGCATCAGAGACGGCAGCGGTGCCTCAAAAAGAGTCAGAAGCTCCGGATAACCGTGAGGCGTGGCATACCCAATTGGAGGAAGTCGCCATCGCTCATCTTGGTCACCCTCAACTCAGCACTGAGCTGCTCGCTCAGGAAATGGGCGTCAGTCGGCGTCAGCTGCTGCGCAAAGTCAAAAAAGAAACAGGGCTGAGCACAAGTACTTTCCTACGTCAATTGCAAATGAAACAAAGTTACGCCTTGATTCAAAGCGGCGAATATGAGACGGTAAAAGAAGTGGCGCGGTCTGTGGGCTTTTCAGATGCCGGTTACTTTTCAACACTTTTCAAAGCTGAATTTGGGGTTTCCCCCTCGGTGGTTATCCAGGAAAACCGATCGACTGCCTGAGCGCCCCCTAAGGTGTCCCTTTTTTCAAGCATATGAAAGGCAATATGTCCCATTTTTCAAAACACTAGGATAGCAGCAAAAGCACTTAAGCATGTAATTTTGAGCATCCAAAAATCAGGTGCTTTTGACCGATTGGTGAAAAGTCTCCTTATGCACAACTCAAGGTTCCCATAAAATAAACAAGCATTCAAGGCCGCTGACAATTAATACTTTGACGACCGACCTATTGCACGAGGACTGTCAGTAGCATAGACGGCTTGACTTACCAACAACCCGATTTCCAGTAACCGATTAGCTCATCCTGGCAGGTGCTCATCCAGTCAGGGGCGGGTTCCTATTGACACCTTTTTACAAATCATACTCATGAATGTGATGAAGCAAACTCTACTTCTACGCTCTTATTATGCACCAGAGCGGCTGTCTCAGGCGCTGCGCTGCTCGCTGCTGTTAGCCCTGCTGCTTGGAGCGGTCTTACCTGTCCTGAATGCACAGTGTACCTATACCCGGGGTTCCAGTGGCTACCTGTCTCAAACTTACACCCAACCCGGTCCTATGGACCCGGCAGTGAGCTATAGTACCAGCTTTGGGGTCACCCCTTCTCTCGTAGCTTCCAGTTTTGTCGCTACCGACAATATGGAAATCACCTTATGCTATTATGGTGATATGAATGATCCCAATGAGCGCTGGGATGTGCGCATCTCCGGGCAGACTTTTGCCAATCAGGGGGCTTTTGGCTCAACGACTTCCGCCGGCTCTCCCCGCTGTATCGACTATATCGTAAGTGCGGCCAACGTATCCAGTGACCTAAGCGATGGGGATATCGACATTCAGTACCTCAACTTTGAGGCCGGATGGCTGACCAATGATGCCTTCAATGCCCGCATCGATGAGGCGCGTTTTGAGTATGATCTGGACTTGTCAGTAGCTTCCATCAGTGACCGTTGCCAGGATGGGGTAGATTTTAACGTTACGGGCACGCCCTTTATCAACCCGGCCAATGCCATTTTTGCTGGTATTTCAGTAGGCTATTCGATTACGCCCAATCCGGGCAGCGGTGTATTCAACACGGTGACCGGAGCGTTCGACGTATCACAAGCAGACCCCGGTAGCTACAACGCCAATTACCGGGTAAGCTATGGAGATTGCTTCTTTTCTGTTTCGGAGCCCTTCGAGATTTTCCGGGCTCCACGGGCGAATCTTAAAGATACGGATATTGATTGTGTGGCTGAGGGCAGAACTGTCGACCTGGGCATTATGTATGATGGCGCGATAACGGGTGGTGGAGATTTCTCCATCGTCTCCGGGCCGTCTGCAACCATTGACGAAAACCAAATGACAGTGCCTCCGGGTGGGGGTACTTTTACTATTCGCTACCTGGCCCCTAACGATAATGGCTGTGCGGGTACGCCTTATCAGGACGAAGCTACCCTGAACATCTCCATCGGTCCGGACCCCGAAATCACAATTAGTGGAGCGACATCTCCACTGTGTACTTCCAATGCTACTTTTTCCATTAATGTTGGCCGCAACAGCTCCGGTCCCAATCCGGTCGTGACAATTGACAATGGAACAACGGTGATGACCGGCAACCTCGGCAGTAATACCCTGTCTGCACCCGTTGGTGCCGGTTCTATCACTTACGAGATCTGCCTGGAAGAATCGAATGCCACTTGTGATGCCACGGATTGTGAAATCTTCACGGTATTCAATGACGGGCTGGACTGTGGTGCCAACGCACCGTTCAGCTCCCAGTGCCCGCCCGATGAGGGGCTTCATGACCCCTGTGTAATCAATACACAGCCAGGGCTGCTGATTGGGTGTTCATTGATTTCTCTTGAAACGCCCCCTCTGCTTGGGGCGGAGGTCGACCCTGTCAACGGCGTTATCCAGTGTTCGGATGAATCTGTTGAGGTTGACTGGCAGGGTAGTCTGGGCGGAGTCATTGGCGATGCCGTTACAGGTGGGCCAACCTTGGGTAGTATTAACGACGCTGCTGAGGTGGTTTGTGATGTGATTACCTATGAGTTCTGTGTAGATGTAGGTTTTGCAGAGCCTTGCTTTGACCCGCTTCCACTTGGATCCTTTGAAGATGCCTGTGATCAAACAATCGGGCAATTTGTATTTGGCCTGCTAGGTGATGTTATCGGTGGCCCGGAAGCCGGCGGTGGCGGTATCATTGTAGCGGATACGGACGGTGATGGCGCTTTCGATTACCTGGCTGAAGAGTACGAATTTCCGGATAACGGACGGGTGACTATCCCGAACAACATCACCACTAAAAGTGGTACCATAACCGTTCGTAATGTGGTGGGCTTTCCGCTGTTCCCCGAATCGGCCTGTGGCGTTGTGCATGCCGATGATATCAACCTTATCGACCTGCTCCCTATTGGGTTTATTCCGGTGGTAGGCCCCATTATTGAGCAAGCGCTGGCTTCTGCTCAGTGTGGTGTCAACCTGCTGTTTAGTGACGAGGAAACCCGTGAGATTCAGATCATCAATACCACACCGCCTACTTTTGCCAGCTGCAACGAAAGCGGCTATGTCTTCACCGAAGACCTGGCTTGCACGACCGAAGCCAACTGGTCCATCCCTCAGGTATACGATGGTTGCAACGGCGAAGTGCTGCCTTTCATTGGCGTAACCAACGGGGTAGACCTGACGTTCTTCAACGGTACAGCCTCTGCGCCTATCGTGCCCAACGGGCCGGGCGTCTATCAAACAGCTGGGCCACTGCCTGGCTCTGAGCTGCCGGCCGGCACCTATGAGGTCACCTACACGGCTTACTCCTGCGGGGGAGTGGAATCCACCTGCACCTTCCCGGTAGTGGTAGAGCCCGGCGACCCTGTGCTTGAATGTCCACCTGACCTTGTGCTCAAGAACGATGTGGATCAGTGCTCCGCCATCATCACCGGTCTTGCTCCGGTAAAAGGCGTGGGCTGTGCAAGTGTCATCAACTACGCTATCGACTATCCGGATGGCACTGGCTTCATTGATGTGGTGACCAACACCTTATATAGCGAGGCCAATCAGGGCACCTTCAATGACGCAAGCGGAGAAGAATTCCCGGTAGGCGTCTCTACTGTCACTTACACCATGATGGTCGACATCAACGGCGATGGCGATATCCTGGATATGAACGAAATGCAGACCTGCAGCTTTCTGGTGGAAATCCTCGATGCACAGCGTCCGGTAGCCGAGTGTCAGGATGTGGAAGTGCAACTGGACAATACCGGAAGTGTGACGGTGTTTGCAATGGACCCTTTTACGGGCGAGTCTTACATCAATGCCGGCAGCTTTGACAACTGTGATCCGAGCCCGGAAATCCTGATTGCAAAGGCAGATCAGGTATTCGGCCCATCTGTATTCTTCGACTGTACGGAGGTAGGCGCCAACTACGTGAACCTTCGGGTGACCGACGAATTTGGCAACCGCTCCAACTGCCTGGCAGAAGTGACCGTCCGTGATTTCTTCGATGGGGTTCAGCTGAGCTTTGATGCCCCGGAAATCTGCTTTGAAGCGAATAACCCTTCTCAGTTGGACTTCCGCAATTACCTGACCATCACCCTGCCCAATGGTTCTGTGCTGACCCACGATCAGGTGGAAAACAGCCCCTTCTTTGGTGATGGAGTTGGAGCCTTCGGTATCACAGCGTTTGCACCGGCAGCCGGTTCTTCTTCTGTTGATCCGGGCGTGATCTCCGCCGATGGCATTTACGAGCCGGGTGAAGGTACAGGTTTTGTAACCGTATCTTACGCACTGGCATTGCCTGGGCTCGATATCCCGCAGAATGGCAACTTCGCCCTTGCGAACTGCCTCGAAATTGTGCACGAAACCTTTGAGCTCCGTCAGCCACTCGATATGCCGGAGCCGGACTGCGAATGTATCGTACAGAACGAGCGCATCGTAGACCTCGGTACCGTTACCGGGGGGCTTGAGCCTTACACCATTCAGTACGATGGGGGCCAAATCGATGTTAATAACGACGGTATTATTGACGATGTGGACGGAGAGTTCATCTACGATCCCGGCCGTGGCTTTGACATCAATGACTTTGAGCAGGACCTTGGCGAGCTGCACATTGTCTACACTCAGCCTACCTGGTCGATTGCGGTTGTTGATGCCCGTGGGTGTGAAATCTTCCGCTCCGGCTCCTGCGATAACGACGACGATACGGAAGGCCCCGAGCTGCTGTGCACCGGTGCAGCTGACCTCTTCACAGAGCCCCTGAATTGCGAAAGCCAGTACAGCTGGGACCATGTGCTCCCCACTGACAACTGCGATGTCATCTTATACACCTATACTATTACGAACCCGGATGGCTCCATCGAAGGGCCCTTCGACCTGACGACCCTGCTTAACCCCGATATTACGGAGCCGATCCCCAGCCAGTTTACAGCGGAGTATGAATTCCAACTGGGGACGACTACCGTAGCCTACTATGTCGAAGATGCCGTAGGCAATTTTGATGAGTGCAGCTTTGAAGTCACAGTCACCGACGATGACGCACCCTACTTCACCAACTGTCCCGAACCAGTAGTGGAAGTGGAAACGCAGGAAGACCTCTGCCAGGGCTTTGCCAACTTCGCCCTGCCCGTAGCGGACGACAACTGCGATATCCCTACGGTTACCCAGATTGATGATACAGGCCTGACACCGGGCGATCTCTTCCCCATCGGGACCACCGTGCTTACCTACCGGGCGGAAGACCTGGCCGGCAACTTCACCGATTGTAGTGTAACGGTGATCGTGCACGATTTGGAAGATCCGGAAATCCTCTGCCAGGATATCACCGTACCCGTTGGCGCCAGCTGTGACTACCTCCTAACGCCAGACCGCCTCGATGCCGGGACGACCGATAACTGTACCACTGGCTCCGGCACAATCATGCTGGCCATCAGCCTCGATAACCAAAGCTATGGCGATGAAATTGAATTTGGTCTTGACGACCTGATCAACAGCCCGGTAACGGTGTACATGCAAGCTACTGATGACGCGGGCAACAGTTCTTTTTGTACCGCTGAGGTCAACCTGGTAGACGAGACCGCTCCGACGATCATTTGCCCGGAAGACCGTATCATCTACGCGGAGCAGAATTTCTGTGCCGGTAAGGTACCCAACCTGGCTGCCGAGTTGACGATAGATAACTGCGCACCCATCGATACCGTGTATCAGGTGCCGAGCCCTAATACCTTATTTGGCACCCACCATGGCGATTCCCTTTACGTGGTCCTCACCGTGGTGGATATAGAAGGCAATACCGACACCTGCGCTGTCGAACTGACCCTGCAGGATACCATCAGCCCTGCTTTTGTGAACTGCCCTGAGCCAGCCGTGATTGTGGATGCGCCCGATACCTGGTGCAGCGCCTATGCCAACTTCTCCCTCCCGCTGGCAGAAGACAACTGTGCGGTGGCTTCGATCACTCAGATTGACGATACCGGGCTGACTTCCGGAGACCTCTTTCCGGTGGGCATCACTGTGATGACCTGGGAGGCAGCAGATAATGCCGGGAATACGAGCCGCTGCGATGTAAAGGTAGTGGTCAACGACTACCATACCCCACCGACGATTACCTGTACAGGTGATGTAACGACGAACAACGACCCGGGTGATGCCGGAGCCATCGTAGAGAATATCGCTCCTGCCGGTGTGACTGACAACTGCGGGGACAACCTAACGGTCATTTACCGCATACAAGATGAAACGGGCGAGGTGGTCAACAGTGGCTTTGATGATGCCAGTGGCACCTTCTTCGACCTGGGTACTTATACCGTGAGTTATGCCGTACAGGATATGCCACTGCTTCTGATTACGGAAGTCACGCATGACATCAGCGATCCTGTAGCCGGTACACTGCCGCTGCCCGCTGCAGTCAGTAACCCAACAGGCGACTATGTGGAGATCGCCAACTTCAACTCCGCTGACCTTGACGTATCGCAACTGCAGATAGAGCGTATCCATAACGGCGGCCGCGATACCCTTGTGGTGCCTACGGGCATAGTGCTCGAGCCAGGCGGCGTGCTTGCCGTCCACTTCGGGAATGGTACCGACGATGTGGCCAATCGCATCTTCAACTTGCCCGGAGCATCAGACCTGAGCACCACGACCGGAGCCGCCTACGTCGTTAGCCTGAGCGGAGCGATCCTGGATGCTGCTGTATTTGGCAACTTCTCTACCGCAGCAACCCTACCATTTGCTGACTGGAGTGGCTTCGTGCCCGGCAACGGTTCGGGCATCGTCCGCACGAGTGTTTGGGATACCAATACCGCGGCTGATTTTGCCTACGGCGAGCAGTGTATGCCAACATCTATCGGGCAGCCTAACCCTTTCCTTGCTACGCCAGTGTCCAATGGTACGCAAACGGCCATTCAGGCACAGTCTACCGTGCGGGTGGAATGTGGCTTCGACGTGACCGTAAATGATAATGAATTCCCGCTCTTCGGGCTGTACAGTGAGCCGTACGTCTATACGGGCAGTGATATACTGCTCGAAGCCGGGGAATGTATGACCTCGACCATTGACATCACAGACAGCTATACGATTGCAGATGTGAACCTGATTTTCCAGGGCGAAATTCCGGAGTTTGGCAACCTCAGCCTCACCCTCATAAGCCCGTCCGGGCAGGAAATCGTACTGGCAGATGCCATCTGTGGTGCTACTGCGGGTGCGCAGTTTACTTTCGACAGTGACATTGACAACATCCTGCCGTACTTCTGCATCCGTCTCAACAGCAATGAAAACCTGAATGCACTGGGTGACCTTGACCTGCTGAGCGGCAGAGATGTGCAAGGTACCTGGACCCTTCAGGTCGGGCATAATGCCGAGCTTTCCGACACCCCCATCCTCATCAACGGCTGGCGTCTGTCCATTCAGGAGTGGCTGACCTATGACCCACAGGGCAATACCTTCAGCAGTGCCCCTGTAGCCGCTTCTGCATTGGCAAATCAGCAGGATGTGACACTGAATGCCGGTACCGGGCTTTGCCAGGCACCCTTTACCTGGGTACACCCAGTGATGTTTGATAATGGGCCGGAAGGGGGAAGCCTCTCCATGGTTATCGAAAATGAAAACGGTGATGTGCTCACGACGCAGAGCCTGGACCCCGGTGCGCCGGTGAACGAGGAGGTGTCCTTCAACTTCCCGCTTGGCGTTTCTACGGTCATATATACCCTTACAGATGAATCGGGCAATGTCTCTGAGAATATCTTCACGGTACAAATCAATGACCTTGAAGCCCCGGAACTGATCTGCCCCGATGATGTGGTGGTGGAGCTTGGCCCTACTGAATGTGAGGGCCGCGCATTCCCGAACCCGCAAATCGATGAGGACAACTGTGGCGTGGTCTTCTTTACCTACGATCCACCCCTCAATGCGTTGCTGCCAATTGGCGAAACCGTGGTCACGATTACAGCAAGTGATGCCACTGGCAACGAAACCAGCTGTACCTACACTCAGACCATCGTAGAGTACACGCCCACGCATCCGGAACTGACCTGCAACGACACCATCAATGTGTCCCTTGGGCCGGATTGTGAGGCCCTGATCACTGCGGATATGCTGCTGGAGGGCAACGACTACCGCTGCTACGACAACTACAATATCACGCTTATACCGCAAAATCCATCCTACAATGGACAAGCCTTGCCGGAACCCGTTATTCCGCTCGACCTGGCGGGAGAATACATCATCGCAGAAATTTGCGACCCATCCACAGGAGAATGCTGCTGGGGTATCGTTCGGGCTGAGTTCAAGGAAGAACCGGAGTTTGTCTGCCCGGCTGATGCAACCGTCCTCTGTAGTGATGACGTGAGCCCGGCGGCCCTGGGCGAGCCTGAAGTAACTTCCTGCGTGCCGGGCGGTGTGACGATTGCTTATACCGACGAGTTCATGGATAATGGCGAGTGCGCGTCCCCACGCGTCAACATTAACCGGACGTGGACGGTAACGGATGGGCAGGGCAATGCTGCAAGTTGTATACAAAGCATCGTAGTGCAGGAACTGCAGCTCGATCAGGTCGTCTTCCCTCCTGATTACAATGGTGTGGAAGAAGCGCCGCTAAGCTGTCAGGCCGTTGCTGCTGATCCGAGCCTCTTATCGCCGGACTCTTTAGGCTATCCAACCCTCGATGGCACGACCAATATCCTGGACAACAGCTTCTGTTCGGCAGCGGTATTCTACGAAGATGAAGTGTATGAGACCTGCGAGGGCAACTCCCTTATCCTGCGGACGTGGAAGGTGCGCAATTACTGCCTGCCCACCAGCGAGCCTGCCGTAGAGCATGTGCAAACGATACGCATTACTGATTTTACCGGACCGGAAATTCTCTGCCCGGAAGATCAGGTCATCAGTACCTCCCCATTCGGTTGCTCGGCATTCCTTACCCTGCCTGAACCGAACCTCGTGGAAGGCTGTGCGGAAGCCACCTACCGGGTATCTGTGAGCGGCGGCGCCCTGTCCCTGCAACCCGATGGCACCTACCTGCTCAGCAATTTGTCGGTAGGCGTTTATGTGGTTGACTACCACGTTACCGATGCCTGCGGCCGGCGTACGGACTGCAGCATTACGGTAACGGTGGAAGATCAGATTGACCCGGCAGCGATTTGTAATGATCAGTTGAATGTCACCGTGGGTGGCGGTGGCTACGGCCGCGTCTTTGCCCACGATGTGGATGAGGGCAGCTGGGACGGTTGTGGCCTGGAGAGCCTCTCGGTGCGGCGGCAGTACAACATCGACAGCGTCACCTGCTCGCCTTTGGCAAATCCTTACTTCTCAGCCTGGGGTGACTATATCGACTTCAACTGCTGTGATGTCAATGACTCCATCAAGGTAGAATTGCACGTGACCGATGTGCATGGCAACGAAAACCTATGCTGGATAACCGTAGTGCCGGAAGACAAACTCGCGCCTTACTGTGAGGCACCGGATAACGTGGTGGTCGATTGTGATGACCTGCCCTACGGATTTGATGCAGCAGATGCGGATCAGCTGGAGGAGCTCTTTGGGGCCCCCACTGCTACCGACAACTGTGGGGTGGCCGCCGTGCAGCAAATTGCCTCCAATGCTGACCTGGAGTGTGGATTTGGCAGCATCACCCGCATTTTCCGTGCAACGGACATCCACGGGCTGAGCAGTACCAACAGCTGCGTACAATCGATTGCCATTAACGAAGTCCACAACTACGAAATTAAGTTCCCGGCAGATGCGGAGTCCAACTGCGGTACAGCCACACCGGATACAGTGCGCTACAATGAGCTGGCCTGTGACTTGCTTGCCGTTACCCATGAAGATGAGTTCTTCTCCGCTTCCGGGGACGAATGCTACAAAATCTTCCGGACCTGGAAGGTCATCAACTGGTGTCAGTACGATGGGGAAAGCGATCCTCACCTGGTTGGCCGGGACGAAGACTGCAACGGCACGCCGGGGGATACGCACGTGTGGCTCCTGGCCCGCCCGAATGGTAAAATCTACTTTGACGAGGATACGGACGAAACACCGGATAACAACGTGCCGGGTGTGAACCTGTGCGGGGTGTCTGATGACTATTACAGCTTTGAATATGACGAAACCGGCTACTATCAGTACACGCAGATCATTAAGGTGTACGACGATCAGGCACCGGTCATCAGCTTCGGTACGGCAGATCCGTACTGCTCCCTCGATAGCGAGGACTGTGATGCAACGGTCACCTATGGCTTTACCGTAGCCGAAGACTGTACTCCTGATGCGTTGTCCATCACGGTCGAACTTGATGCCTTTAATAATGGCAGCTTTGAGGTACTCACAGATGTGCTGTCAGGCGCTTACCCGAATTACACGATCGAAGGGGTCTTCCCAATCGGCACCCACACCTTCGAAGTAGTGGTGGAAGATGGTTGCGGCAATTCCGACCTGGTGACGATACCGTTTACAGTGGAAGACTGCAAGGCACCGGCACCAATCTGTCTCAATGGTATAGCCGTGGAGCTGATGCCGGTAGATCTGGATGGAGACAATCTGCCCGACCCGGGGCAAGGCATGACCGAAATCTGGGCGAGTGACCATGTAAACGTCGCTTCTCAAAGCCCGGACTGCTCCGAGCCAATCAAGTACTCCATTAACCGTGTTGGTGAGCCAAATGATCCTGATCAGACAGGCCTGGTGCTCACCTGCGACGATGCGGGTACGTTGGTCATCGAAATCTGGGCCTATGATGCTGCCGGCAATGGTGACTTCTGCGAGACCTATATTCTGGTACAAGACAACATGTCAGTCTGCGGGGATGCAACACCAAGTATTGCCGGTTTGATTCATACCGAGGACGATGACCCGGTTGAAGGCGTAATGGTTGGCTTGTCTGGAGGTGCCGGTGCGGACTTCATGACTGAAAACGATGGCACCTACAGTTTCTACGATGTACAGCCTGGCCTGGATTATACCGTGACGCCGCAGCTCGACACGGACCCGCTCAACGGCGTGAGTACCTTCGATCTCCTGATGATTTCCCGCCACATACTGGGGATTTCCCCTATAGATGGCCCTTACAAGCGGATTGCTGCGGATGTTAATCAGTCTGGATCTATCACTACACTTGATATGATTCAGCTCCGGAAAATGATCCTGGGCGCACAGATCGGCTTCAGCAACAATACGAGCTGGCGGTTTGTGGAAGCAGGCTACGTTTTTGCCAATCCGCTGGAGCCCTGGGATGAAGCCTTCCCCGAGCTCGTGAACCTGAATGACCTGCCAGCTACCGGTATCAACGGGTTGGACTTCATCGCAGTGAAGGTGGGGGATGTGACCGGTGATGCCGTAGCTAACAGCTTCAGTAGCATTGAGAGCCGTAACTACAGCCACAGTTTTGTCCTCCACACACCGGAGCAGGAAGTGTTGCCTGGCCAAACGGTGGAAATTCCGTTCCGGGTCAACGATGCGGTGCGCCTCCTTGGTCATCAGTTTACCCTGAAGCTCGAAGGGTTGCAGCTGGAGCAGATTGAATACGCGGCTATGCAGGAAGGGCACTTCGGCCTGGCCCACCTAGATCAGGGGCTGCTGACGGGCAGCTGGAATATGGAAACGGAAGGGCTGAACGAAGGTGACCTGCTTTTCACCATTCGCGCGAAAGTGATACAGGGCGGGCTGCTCAGCAAAATGCTGTCCCTCAATTCGGAAGTGACCCGGACGGAAGCCTATGATCTGGTCAGCGGCACATCTGGCCTCGTGCTTGGCTTTGTGCAGTCGCAGGATGTGTCCCAGCCGTTTGCACTGCATCAGAATGAGCCGAACCCCTTCCGGGAAACCACTGTGGTTCGCTATACCGTGCCAGAGGCTGGCGATGTGACCTTTGTGCTGCGTGATGCGGCCGGTCGATTGCTCCTACAGGAAACTCAGGATGCAGCTGCCGGTGACAATTTCTGGACGGTCAGCAAAGCCAAGCTGCCTTCCGGGCTGATTTACTACACGATAGAAACCGCCTTCGGCACCGATACCAAACGGATGCTGCTGACGGAGTAAGAATAAGTTTGTGATTTGTATGATTTGTAAGCCGGGTGCCTGGGGTACCCGGCTTTTTATTTGCATGGTGCCTTACAGACAGTTTCCGGTCGTATTCATAACAAATTGCACAAAACAGAAAGTGACAATCGGCTATCAATACTAGGGGTGGAACCCTCTGCATTTAAGCGCGATAGCTGCTGGGGTAGAGCTTCCCGCTCTGCTCCAGCTTATCCACGAATGCTGCCAGGCTATTCAAGTAGTGCAATTTGTTATGCACAGTTTCCGGTTAGGGCAAACGCACCAAACTAAGTTTTCATGAAAAGGGGCGATGAAGGCTCTTAGGCATGACGATTTAGTCTGTTCTTTGCCTCAAGCCAGCCGCGTACGGGCCCGTATGGGCGGGCTTTCACTTTTTTCCCGGTTTACCGGGACCAAAAAGTGAACAAAAACGCTAGAAATTCGCAAACTCCTCCGTCGAACATGCAATTTCGGCAGCCGCCACCCGCTCTAACGTGTTCCGCGACATGTTCCAAACGTGCTCCAATCCCATTCAACTTTTGGTGCGTTTGCTCTAGTTTCCGGTCTGCACTCCTGCAACTATCACACAAAACCCTTATCTTGAGCCCACCTGCAAAGTGTCCATATCTCTGAACAAACCTGCGCGCAAACATTTTCTCAACCGGTGCTTTGTACCACTAATCCCATGAAATGACGACTCAAAAGACACTAAACCTATTCTATTGCAGCCTCTGCTGGCTGCTGTTTCTCACGCCGCTCCATCTGATTGCACAGGACGCCATAAGTTTCACTTTTGATCCCTTGCCAGCAACTTGCATAGACGATACCGTCAACTGCACAGCCGCTGTAGCCTATGATTTCCAGGTGGGCGTAGACTGCCCTTTTGGCCAATTGCAGGTCGATGCCTTCCTCAATATCTTCAATGATGGCAGCCTTATCCCAATTGCCAATGCGCTTAGCGGTTCTTACCCGGCTTACAGCCTGAGCGGTAGCTATCCCCTTGGGCAGCACAGCTTTGAGGTGGTGGTGGACGATGGCTGCGGGAATACTCAGACTGCCGTATTGCCCTTCGAAGTAACAGATTGTGGGATAAGCACCCCGGCATGTAACATTGGTCTCCTGGTCGAGTTAATGCTGGATTATGAAACTGGCTTAGAGACAGGTCCACAGGCTTACCTGTCCTATCAGGATGTTTTGGAACAGCCTGTGTTCGACTGCACCCCGCCGGTCACCTACTCCATCAACTTTGAAGGAGAGGCTGTTGACCCGGAACAGGACTCTATACTATTGGGCTGTGAGCGTGAAGGCACACAAGTGCTGGAGTTGCATGCGCAGGATGCTTTAGGGAACAGCAGTAGCTGTGTAGCTTTCGTGTTGGTGCAGAATAACTCCGGCTATCTTTGTGAGGGCGACTTCTTTGGCAGCATCAACGGGCGGGTGATGACCGAGGATGGGGAGCCCGTTGCGGGTGTGCCTGTAGCCCTGTCAGGGCAGGCGTCTGAAGTACAAACGACCAATGAAAATGGAGCATACTCACTGCCCAATGTCTCCGCCGGATTCGACTACACGGTGACCCCTCAATACGACGAGGCTCATTTAAATGGCGTCTCCACTTTGGATATGATCCTGATCAGCCAGCACATCCTCGGCTTGCAACCTCTGGATAGCCCCTATAAGCGCATTGCTGCCGATACTAATGGGTCCGGTCATATCTCAACCCTTGACCTCATTCAGCTCCGCCGCATGATCCTTGGTATCGAATCCACCTTTGACAACGTCAGCAGCTGGCGTTTCGTGGATGCCGCCTATGTTTTCCCTGATCCGGCTAACCCGTGGGAAGAGACCTTTCCGGAGGGGATTAATATCAATGACTTAGCTACTGCTGTAAGCATCGGTAATGATTTCATCGCCATCAAAATTGGAGATGTGAATGGAGATGCAGAGACGGAATTGTAAACAAGTAAGTGAACCGTTTTTTCCTACAAAACCACCCCATGATATGACAACTCGAAGTACAATAAATCTATTTTTTGTTTTCCTGGCGGGGCTGTTAGGCCTGCCTGCCGGTTTGAGGGCGCAAGAAGCGCCTGTTTCGATCACATTCGATCCGCTTCCGGTCCAATGCCTGGACGATTCTGTCAACTGTACGGCTGCTGTAACTTATGATTTTCAGGTGGGGGTGGACTGCCCTTTTGGGCAATTGCAGGTCGATGCCTTTCTTAATATCTTCAATGATGGCAGCCTTATCCCAATCACCAATGCGCTGAGCGGTTCTTACCCGGCCTTCAGCCTGAGCGGCGACTATCCCCCTGGGCAGCACAGTTTTGAGGTGGTGGTGGACGATGGCTGCGGGAATGTCCAATCCACCGTATTGCCCTTTGAGGTAACCGACTGTGCTGTAGGTACTCCTCTTTGTGTTGCAGGGCAGGTCTTTGAAATAGTTCAGGTTGAAATAGATCAGGAAACAGGTGAGCCCTATGAGGTGCAGTCTTACATTTCTTACGAGGACTTTTTGGCGCAAGCCGTGCAAGACTGTACTCCGCCAGTCAGCTATTCCATTAATGTGGAAGGAGAGGCCGTGGACCCGGACCAGGATTCCATTTTGCTGGACTGCGAACATGACGGCACCATTGTGCTTGAGCTGCATGCCTATGATGGCGCCGGCAACAGCAGTTCCTGCCTTACCTACTTTTTGGGCTTTACTCAGGGTAGCTACCCCTGTGAAGGCAATGTGCCCCCGCTAATAGCTGGTGCCATTCAAACAGAAGATGGGGAACCCGTTATGGACGTAGGGGTCACCCTCACCGGAGATGCTGCTGAAGATTACCTTACACAGTCTGATGGAGCTTACGTTTTTAACAACCTGGCGCAAAACGGTAACTATATGGTAAGGCCGGCATTGGACGATGCGCCCCTCAATGGCATTTCTACCCTTGATTTGATTCTGATCAGCCAGCACATTCTGGGCGTGCAGCCCCTGGGCAGCCCTTACAAGCGCATCGCCGCAGACACCAACGGCTCCGGGCATATTACGACCCTCGATATCATTAAGCTCCGGAAGATGATCCTCGGTGTAGACACGGGCTTCGGCAGCGTCAGCAGCTGGCGCTTCGTGGATGCATCTTACCTCTTTCCTGATCCTGCTAATCCCTGGGCAGAGGCCTTCCCTGAGTCCATCAGTATTCAGGGCCTTCCGGTTACAAGTGTAGCAGATGGTGATTTCGTCGCCATCAAAACCGGGGATGTGAATGGGGATGCCCAACTGCAATAAAAATCCGCTTAATCAACCATTATAACCATGAACTCCGTAACCCTAAACCCTGTCCTTCGTTTTATATTTTTATGCTGCTTGGTGTTCACTACAAGCGTCCATCCGGCTCATGCTGTTCCGGATAAGGTCCAGTCCCTGAGCATCGCTTTTGATACGATTCCTCAAGTTTGCGCAGATTTCGAAGGTAATTGCTCTGCATTTGTAAGTTATGATTTTGAATTGTCGACCGACTGCACGCCGGATGGATTGAGCATACAAGTATTCCTGGATCTGGATAACGCTGGCGCGCCAGTTCCTGTACCTGAGGCACTGACTGGTGATTTTCCCAACTTTACTCTAAGTGGTGATTACCCAATCGGAGACCACAATTTTGAGATAATAGTGGTGAATGCCTGTGCAGATACAGCTACGGCAATCTTGCCCTTTTCGGTAGCCGATTGTAGTCTTGATGAACCTGTAATTTGTCTTAACGGCATAGCAGTACTGCTTGAGCCTGGTGATTCGGATAACGACAGCCTTTCTTACGGCAATGGTGAAGCTATGATTTATGCGTCAGACTTTGTCCATGAACCGATCACAGCGGATTGTTCTCTGCCCATAAAATATGCCATCAATAAGGTAGGGGAGCCCGTAGATCCTGATCAGGGCCACCTGCAACTCAACTGCGAAGATGTAGGTACGGTGATTCTTCAGGTATGGGCATTTGACGCAGCAGGAAATAGCAGTGTTTGCGAAACCTACATTCTGGTACTAGACAACAACTATCTGTGTACCGAGGGCGCTTTTACCCTGCAGGGGCTGATCGCTACAGAAGAAGGGGATCCGCTGGCATTTAATGCGTTGGAGTTACAGGGCTTTGAAGATGATTTGGGCTATGCTGATGCCCTGGGCTATTTCGATTTCCTGGCTTTCGCGCAGTCGGATACGGCTACGGTTGCTCCCCTCAGCCCTACGGATTATACCAATGGTGTTAGTGTTTCTGATGTCATCATCGTAGCGGACCACCTGGCAGGCATCAACCCCCTGCCTGGCCCTTATAAACGCATCGCAGCTGATGTTAATGGCTCCGGAAGTATTTCCGTTTCAGACCTGATAAGTATGCAAAAAATATTTCTTGGTATTTCCGACTCGCTGAGCAATGCTTCCAGCTGGCGCTATATTCCGGCGGCGTATACTTTTCCTGACCCGTCGAACCCCTGGTTTGAACCGTTGCCGGAGTCGATACAGCTAACCGCCCCTTTTCCTACTTTATTCACAGACCTGAACTTTGTTGCGATTAAGCTTGGAGATGTGAATGGTACTGCGGTGACGGATTAGGGAAGCAGAGGCCGGGCCTTTACACGTGTGTTTTACTTTTTGGGCAGGCACGGATAACGCCGGGGGAAAGGAGAGCCCCCGGCGTTATCGCCCGGCGCACTTCTTTCGCCGGGCGTCCTGATACTGTACCTACATTGCTGCGATCGCCCAAAAGTGCCCTGCTGTGCCACCGATGACAAAGAGGTGCCAAATAGCGTGGTGGTAGGGCAACCGGTGCCAGGCATAAAAAACAACGCCCAGGGTATAGGAAACACCGCCGAGGATGACCCCATAAAAGGTAGGGGCGGACATCTCCTGCGCCATCTCCGGAATGGTGAGCGCGCCCATCCAGCCCATCACGAGGTAGAAAGCCACCGACAGCCATTCCCAGCGCCCAAAGAAAAACAGCTTGTAGATCAGGCCCGAAAACGCCATTGCCCAAATTACAATGAGGTAGAAACGCCCGCTCTCCCCCGGCAGGTAATGCACGAGCAGTGGCGTATGTGTGCCCGCAATGAGGAAGTAAATGCTGATGTGGTCGAGCACCCGCAGTCGGTACTTCCAGCGCGCTCCGGTAACGGCATGATATATGGTTGACGTTGCGTAAACTTGTAACAGGGTGAATCCAAAGACCAGCATACTCAGCCATTCCCGAGCCGGTACAGCGCCGTATTGATTCACAAGAAGAGCCGGTACGGCGACGATCCCCAGCAATAATCCGAAGGCATGTGTGAGGGTGTTGGCGCGTTCTTCCTGCAGGGGAGTGGCGGTCATGGTCGTTTTTTATAAGAGTAACGCTTACGGTGCGGAAAGGATATGCCTCCGGGAAATATTTTCTTGGTTGCAGGGCCATATGAAGACGCACTAAAGCCAAGAGATGACTGCCCTCTTGGAGGGCGCCCCCTTTTAGTCTGGATAAAAGCCAGGAATAGCCCAGGCCCTGTCAGATTAGGTCCAGGAGTATCCGTTCGGCCCGGGAGTGGGCATGTGGTGCCTGAGGCTTTGGAATACCTGTGGGCGCGGGGAGCGTTCCTTCTTGTACTACAGCAAGTACAGCCGGGTGAACATAATGCGTACGGCAAACGGCAGGGGTGTTGCCCAGCTCTTTGGCAACCAGACGGAGCAGAATGTTCATTAGTTTTTGACGTGGGCGTTGCTGCTTGCGGGACCGGGCCTCCGGAAAATAGGCTACAGCCAGCCGGCTGGCCGCCCAGGTTCGGAAATCTTTGCTAGAAAAATCGGGGCCCATTTTTTTGCGGATGAAGGTGTTGACGTCATCGCTATCTACATTCTCCCAGCTTCGGTGCCCGTTTTGGTAACGGAAGATCTCGTAGCCCGGTAATTCAGCGGCTTCACGGATATGAGCAGCCAGCCGGATTTCTTCAACGGCTACCCGCCGCTTTTTTCCGGACTTTCCCTGATATTCAAACCTAACCTGGTCATGGGCTATCGTGAGATGCTTACGGCGCAGGGTGGAAAGCCCGTAAGTGTCATTGCGCTCGGCATACTCCTGATTGCCAATGCGGATGCCGGTCTCATCCAGGATCAAAAGCATTAATGAGAGCACTTTTTCCCTTGTCCATTTGGTGTTTGTTGCTACCTTTTCCTGGCAGGAGCGCCGTAAGTCGGGCAAGGCCAGCCCAAAGGCTTTCATCCGGTTGAATTTTTGCTGCTGCTGCTGTTGTTCCCAGGTGCTGTGGTAGATGTACTGTTTACGCCCTTTTGGGTCACGCCCTGTAGCCTGAATATGCCCGTCTGGCCATTTGCAGATTTTCACTTCTGCCCACATGGGGGGAATGACTAACTTGCGGAAACGGCGCAGTACTTTAGTGTCGGTGATTTTCTCCCCCTGTTCGTCAAAATATTGAAATCCCCGACCGTATTTGCGGCGGGTGATGCACATAGCGCGGTCATTGCTGGTACGGAGCTGGCTCAAATAGAAAAGGCTTTGCTATAGAAAGCAAAACGGGCAGCGTTGTTCTGTTGCCGAAATTTTGCTTTACTCTTTACAGTCCCCCTCCAGTCCTTCAATCCACTCTCGTACCAGCGCAATGCCTTCCTTGTGAGGCACGGCCCGGCCAATTTCGGGCATCATCACCCCAGGGTCTTCGGCTTCCATACGGTACAACAGAATAGACGAATCAGGTTGCCCCGGCTGAATACCAAATTGCCGCCCACCGGAGCCTTTGCCGGCTGCTACAGGCGATTTGCAAATTCCCAACTGTGCCGGATACCCCTGAAAGTCGGTGCCAAGATAAAGCCCGGTGGTGTGGGCGGGCCCTTCCGGATGATGGCAATGCCCGCAGTTGACCTCAAGATAGGCCAGGGCACGATCCGCTATATTACCTGATTTGGGGTCGTCCCAGTCTGTCAGTGGGGCAAATTGCGCCGCCCAGTCTCCTGCCGTAAGCTTGCCGTCGGACTGCCAGCGTTCCAACTGATTGACCGTTATGCCATCGGGGTAAGTCAGGGCTGCGTTCAGGTTGCGTGCCTTAGGACCGATGGGCAGCAGCTTTTTATTCTGATTGTGGCAGCTTTTGCACTGGTTTTTATTCGGTACCACATACTCCACCGTCCGGGCGAGGCCTTGTTCATCGGCCCAGCTGACGGGTTTAAAATCACCCACGAGGTTGAGCTCCGCTTCTATATCCTTGTCATTCCAGACGTAGGTGTAGGCATCCCATTCGCCATCCCGCTTCATGAGCAAACGGGTTTCGATCAGGTCCCAGTCCTGGTCAGGGCGGGCAAAATCAGCCGGGTAGTAGAAGGTCTTGATCAGCACGGTATGGTCCGGGAAAAGAATGCGGCCATCGGCATCTACCGTGGCCTGCACGCTGTCCGGCATCCAAACATAGCGGGCCTTGTGGGCATAGTCAGTAAAGAGGGGCGTGATCGGCTCGTAAGGGAGCACACCGGCATTGGGCACGGCTCCATTCGGGCTCAATGCCTGGAAAAAGGCATAGTCAGACAGCTTGGGGTAGGGGGCAGCGGTCGGGTCAAACTGTACGGCTCCCACAATCCCGGGGGCGATATGGCACTGCCACAACAGAGCTGTGAGCATCAGGCAGTACAGACTGTAGCGAAAAAGGCGCATCATCACTGGGTTTTATCCTTTAGGGGCACAAGTATAAGCCGAGACGTCCTGTTGTACCTCCTCAAAGTCATTGGCCGCATCCACATTCGCAAACCGCAGATCAGACCCGGGCTGATCAATGCAGAGGTTCATTGGGTTGGAGCCGCTGCGGGTATCATCCACAATGCCATCGTAGAGAATGTCCTGTGGCTTGCCGGGAAACAGATAGTTGACCATCTTTCCAAAATCCTTGCTGAGGTCCGGCATGGCGCGTTTGCGCTCGTAGGTGTTGCCGTGGATACGGATGTCGTAGGAATAGGGGTCGTAATTTTTATCCTCCCAGGGGTTCTCCGTAATGTAATAGCTGGCTACGGCCGTGCCAATGGTTTTGTGCCCGATAATTCGGTTGTTGTACACCTCCACCTTCTTAGCTGCGAGTAGAATGATGCCGGTACCGGGCGGGACAATCCCTACAATATTGCCTTCAGGGGCAAAGTTGGCGTGGTTGTTCTCAATGATGTCGTTGTCATGCACTTTGCAGTCCCGGCCATTGCCTGCGGGCAGCTCGGGCAGGTCGAAGATCAGGATGCCGCCGGTGTTTTGCTCCGACCGGTTGCTGTAGACCTCAGCGTGGGTGCAGTTCTCAATTTCTATGCCCGCTACGTTCTCATGGGCGTAGCAGTTGCGGACGACCACGTTGGTGCATTGGCCTACATAAATACCCGCATCGGAAGCATAGCTGGCCTCACAGTTTTCAATAAGGACATCCCGGCTTGAGACCGGGTAAAGACCGTAACCGCCATTGGATTCGTCAGCACCGCCCCGCCAGGATGTTTTGACATTGCGGATGGTAATGCCGTTGCAGTCCTGCAGTTTGATGGCATCTCCCTTCGTATCCAGAATTGTGAACCCTTCAAGCGTGACCGAATCTGCGGTTACGCGTAGTCCTTCAGCTCCAGTTTTTTGGTACCGGAAGGAGAGCACAGTGGCATCTATGCCCGCACCACGGATGGTGACATTGGGAATGCCATCGAGCGAAAGCGGGCGGTCAAATTCAAAAGTACCGGCAGGGATTTCAACTACACTTCCCGGCTCAGCGGTGATCAATTGTTCCTGCAGGGTTTGGTATAAATCGGTAGCGATTTCACCGGGCGCGGCCTCCTGTGGTGCCGGGCTACAGGAGCTCAGCCACAGGAGCGCAGCGAGGTATAGTAAGGAATAATAGGATCTCATGGTTGAACTGGGTTAGGGCAGGAGATACTAGAACTTCATCATTTCAGACATAGGTTTTACCGTATAACCTTCGGGCTTTTCGAAGTAGGAGGCCTCAACGGGCGTATTATCCAGTTTGACCACTTCCATGATCAGCCCGCCTTCGACTCCAGGCGTGGCAATTTCAATCCGCATCGGTAGTCCCTCGATATTAGAGGAGCCGAAGAAGCCAGTTGCCGACACATTGCCCTGATTAGGTACGGATAGCTGGGGCGCCTTAAAAGCATCTGTCGCCCAGATCACCTGTTCGGTTTTTCCGCCCTCGTCGTTAGCCATGGCAAGAACATATTTATGGCAGGTATAGCCAAGAATTTCCATGGTCTCGCCGGCTACCTTTTTGGCCTGCTCCTGATTGGCAAATGCCTCCTGCCCTTCTTCCATATCATCTTCTGACATTTCGAAAATGGTTTTTTCACTATCCTTGACCACATAGGACTGACCGTTGTTCACGATAATACGCCCCATCATGTTCGCCACCATGCCGCCTACCATTTCGGTGGCCATTTGGTTGTCGCCATAGCGGGTAATCATCTTTTCGGGCATAAAGGCGGCCATCATGCCAGCTTCTTCTCCCTCTGCATTAAGCTTGTAGCTGTACTCCAGGGTTCCTTGAAAAATTTCCTGTGCCTGGCTTAGTGTCAATGTGCTCACTGCGAACAGTAATACGAATAAAATACGCATGTTTCGATTTTTGATTTTGCTTAAAGATACAAGAAATATGACGGTTTGGGAGTTGCATTTATTTGATAACGTGTGTATTTTGTTGTAAAAAATGCGCGCTTTACCTTTCGCTCTTCGCAATCATCAGATTGTAAGTATTGATGAAGTCCCCCGTGGCTTGTCTTGCGGTTGTACCTGCTTAGCCTGTGGTGCACCGATGGTTGCTAAAAAGGGAGACAAACACGCCCACCATTTTGCGCACTACAAAGGGGCAGACTGTGCCCATGGGCTGGAAACGGGCCTGCATTTACGTATCAAAGCCTTCTTTCGGGCAAGGCACAGCATCGTAGTGCCCGCTCTGTACCTGCACCGGCAGTCGGCGGCTTACTTTCAGCCTTATTTGTTCAAGTACGATAGGGTGGAGGAAGAGCCTTATGTCGGGCAGCTTTATCCGGACCTTATCCTGCGTAAAGGGCAGCGCGCCCTGTTGCTGGAGGTCGCCGTCACCCATTAGGCCCCGCCCCGCAAGCAACAAAAACTCCGGAAGTTGGGCCTGCCAGCCCTGGAAATTGATGCGCTGCCGTTGTACGAAGCGGTGCTGAAGGGCAGCAGCAGGCCACCCGATATACGGGCATTTGAGTACGAATTGCAGCAGGGGACGGGCTATAAAAAGTGGCTGTTCAATCCGGCGCAGCAGCGGGCTGAGTTCCGCTTGCGCAAAATGGCGATTGCCCGGCCGGTCAAACACCGCTTGTACAAAGGCTACCATCAGTACCTGACCACTGATTGCCCACTGGGCAAGCGGCGATGGCGCTCCGGTTACCGGGAGGGGCAGGCTTTTGCCAACGTCATTCAGGATTGTATGCACTGTCCGCGCTGTGCCTTTTTGGAGTACGAGACGGAATATGCGGGCTATCAAGAAGTGCCCCTTGTACCTGCCCGGGTACATTGCTGGGGTCATCTGGAACAAAGCTTAAAGCCCAAGCCATGGCAGGCACCGGTATGACACGCTGCAATTCATCCATGTGGATTAGTCCGGGCGGGCTGTATTTGCCCATACTCAGCGGCCATTCTTTGAAGCTTCAGAAATAAAAAAATAGTATTTTGCAGCCCATTCGTTCAATTTAAATACGCGCTTATGAAAAGTTACCTTTGGTTGCCATTACTTTGTTTAATCAGCCCCTTATTCGGGCAAGATACGCCTGCCCGCACCTATGAGGCCCGGGTGTATGGCAGCGCCTACGTACTTAATTCCCGTTGGCATACTTACTGGCCACGATCGCCTAAAGGTTTTGACGTCGGTCCTTTCTCGTTAGCATTATCTACTGCAAAGGGGGCAAAAGTACAGGAGCTCGAGCTAGGCTACTATGGCGGTGAAAATGATTTGCCCGAATATACGCAGCAGCTGCGGCAGGTACATCTGAGGTACGAATATGGCGTTTATATCCGCAAAAAGATTCTAGAGGAGGTACGGCTCCGTGTGGGAGGTGCATGGCAGGTCTTTTATCAGCACAGAGAAGAAATGCCAACGACTATTGGTCGTTTCCGTAATGACCGGAACCGCGTAGGGCTTGGAATGGATTTCGTATCGCACTTTGAGGTGCCGCTCCGGCCTCGCTTATTTTTAGACTTGAGTGTGGGACTTGTGAATTTTACCTATGCCCTGAATCGCTCTTATTCCCACAATCCCGGTCTGCCGGAGCAGCAACGAACGCTGACTAACTTTGAAATAGATTGGTTGGGACTCCGGCAACTCCGGCTTGGACTAGGTTACCGATTGTAAGGAAGGATGTAGCAAGACTAAAAAAGCCTGGTGCTCTTTTATTGCAGAACACCAGGCTTACGAAGAAGACATTAAAAAGGCGCAGGAAAAGGCTTTTCTAAATCGCCTGCAGCAATTCAGCAGCCCGCTCAGATCCATAGTTAGCGGCTTCCTCCCAGGCCTGTTGAAACCCCGATTCGCCGAGTTGCTGAAGGGTCATGCCCCGGTAGAGCAACAGTTCGGATTGTGGGACTTCCAGCCCGGTATCGATGCTAAGGGCACCGTCGAATGCCTTTAGTGCGTCTTGGTACTTTTGCTGTTCGAAGAGGGCGATGCCGTAATTACACAGAGCCCGTTTACGCCACTTGTAATTGGGATCATCTTCTGTGAATTGACGTTTGGTAACAAATTTCAGTTCGAATTCTGCTTTATCCCACTGCTTAAGCTTCAGGTGGCACTCCCCCTTGATGCGGCGGGATTGCCAGAACATCGGCTGCAAAGGGATAGAGCCCTTAATGGCCATCACCAGGTCAGCAGCAGCTGAGGCGTAGTCTTCTTTGACGATGTAAACCAATGCCCGGCCAAGGTAAGGCTCTGCTGCATTCGGGTTAATATCGATACTCTTGGAGTAATCGTATATGGCATCTTCGTAGTTGCGCAGCTGCTGATTCACAAAACCACGGCGTTCGTAGGCCTTGGCATGGCGTTCGTACTTGTCGATAGCCCGGCTGAGGGCTTTCATGGCTTCCTTTTCCCGGCCCTCTTCCTGAACCAGTTCCCGGCCCTTAAGGAAAGCCTGCACCGCTGCTTTGTCGCTGTTAGGTTCGATGAAGTGGTGTTTGACCACCTTCCCTTCATTGACCATCCACGCGCTGAAACTGCCGGCAATCGCATAGTCTGCCACAAATTTCAGAATGTTAATCGTGTTGTTCCACTCTTTGGATGTTGCGGCCGGGGCGATATGCCGGGGCACGTGGAGCGATTGAGACTCCTCATCGAAGACCTCTTCGCCATTGAGTAAGATGGCGTTGCGGTAGTAGTTTTCAGAGCGGTGCTCGAACATGTCTACCATTTTCTGGTAGCTACGCTCGGTACCGAACTCGAAGTGACCGGAAAAAATAGCTTTGTAAGTCATTGCTGCTGCCTTTTGATATCCTCTGTTGTAGTTAATTCCTTTAGTATCGGGACATCATCCGCTGTGGACGATGTAACCTTTTTCCGAGGTAGCACTGCTGATCCGGACTTCTCCGGAAACCACCACCGCGGATAAAATCGCTCAACCTAGGTTACCCCGGGCACTCCATGCAGGAGCAATAGGGGGGTAATTCGGTTTGAGGTTGTACTGGCTGCTGTCTTTGTAAGACTGTTCAGCTACAGGCTAAGTAGATTGTATTGTGCACTTCTCCGTAGGGGAAATACATCCCATAGTGAAAGGTCGCCTTTCAAGTAGCCCTCCGTAGGTACGAAGGGGAATCTTGATAAGCTTTAAGCAAATTGGGGTAAGCAGCTGCTGCCCTCAGCTATGAATGGCTATAGGACTCATGCTGCGCGTCTTCTCAGTTCCACCGGAAGGGAGGCGGTACCCCCAATCTGGATCGGATTATGTTTCGGATGGAAAATTTTTAACAACGCCATCTAATATTCAAAGATGGCATTTTTTTGCCGGAAAGGCAAGCTTCCCTGGCAAATTTTGAATACCTGGCCACAAAGCCTGAAATACCTTAACAGGTATTGGCGCTCAAAGCTTAATACATATGCTAGCATGGACCGGGCACCTGGAAAAATATTTGACAGGGCCGTCCGCTGGGCGAATAGAATTTTTTTGCCAGATTCTAGGATACTCAGCTTTCCGGGGTGTGGAAAACGTGTGGATAAAGCCCCCGCTTTCCACATTTTCTGCAAGCACCTTGTTAGGTTAGCTCCGGGAGTGAAAAATACCGCCAGTTTAGTAGTACTTCACACAAACGTTTTTAGGCTCTGTAAAGAAACGCAGTGCTTCCTGCCCCCCTTCGCGCCCCACACCGGACTGCTTCATTCCCCCAAATGGGGTGCGCAGGTCGCGCAACATCCAGCAATTGACCCATACGATGCCTGCCTGCAACTGTTCCGCCATTCGGTGTGCCCGGCTTACATCCTGCGTCCAAAGCGTGGCAGATAGGCCATAAGGGGTGCCATTGGCTAGTTCCAAAGCCTCCGCTTCGGTGTCGAACGGAGCAATGCTGACTACGGGGCCAAAAATTTCTTCCTGATTGGTACGGCAGTCGATAGGCAGCCCTTCTACAATTGCCGGCCGCAGATAGTATCCATGCTCATAAATGCCACCCGGATTGACTGGGGTGCCGCCGCAGAGGATTTTCCCGCCTTCCACTTCGGCCAGGCTGAGGTAAGACTGTACCTTTTCCATATGGGCTTTGGAAACCAGCGCGCCCAGGTCTGTGTCCTTGGCTAGGGGCGGCCCGACTTTCAGGAATTGGGTGCGTTTAACCAGCTCGTCCCGAAAGCGTTCGTAGATTGGCCGTTGTACATAAACGCGGGAACCGCACAGGCAAATCTGCCCATTATTAGAAAAAGAGGAACGCAGGGTTTGCACTATCATCTCGTCGAAGTCACAGTCTGCAAAGATAATGTTGGGGTTTTTGCCACCGAGCTCCAAAGAGAGCTTCTTGAACATAGGCGCGGCCGTGCGGGCAATATGCTGCCCGGTCTTCGTCCCTCCGGTAAAGGAAATAGCCTTGGTTCCGGGGTGTTCTACAATGGCTTGCCCGGCTTTAGGGCCAAGACCGTGCACAATATTTAGCACCCCTGCAGGCAGCCCGGCTTCAATGCAGGCCTGGGACAGGAGGAAGGCGGTCATGGGCGTCAGTTCTGAAGGTTTGGCTACGACCGTATTGCCAGCAGCTAGTGCGGGCGCAATTTTCCAGGTGAACAGGTAGAGCGGCAGGTTCCAGGGCGATATGCAACCGACTACGCCAAGGGGCTGACGCAGGGTGTAGTTGATGGCACTTCCGGCCATGTGGTGGCTTTCGGACCCGAATTGCAGGGCGGCTGTCGCAAAAAAGCGAAAATTGGACTGCGCTCTTGGAATGTCCACCGTACTCGACATGGTGAAAGGCTTGCCACTGTCCAGGGCTTCGGCTTTGGCATAAACCTCCAGGTTTTGTTCTATGATGTCAGCGATGCGCATCATCAGCCGAAAACGGGTACGGGGCTCCGCATTGGACCAGCCAGGGAAGGCTTCCTGAGCAGCTTTAACGGCCTGATCGACATCCGCCGGGCCAGAATCCGGAAGATAGCTGTACACTTCTCCTGTGGAGGGCGTTAGGTTCTCCAGGTAGTCACCGGCCACTGCGGGCACAAGGGCACCATTAATATAGTTCTTGATGTACTTTTCGGCGGACATGCGCTTGGTTTTAGTTGGTTTCGCTTCCCGAAAATAGGCAATTGTATTGGATTTTGGTGCCTTTCCCGCTGCGGGTTGGTGCTTTCGGGGGGTGTTTCACGCATCGTACGTGGCGGTTTTCGCAAAGACCGGTAAATTCACCGGGCATAGTTATGCCTTTTTTTCCTTTGCGCGCACTTTACCTGAATTTTTCAGCCCCATAAGTGACCCCTTTTTACCTGTTGATTGTTAGGGTTTTGTATGTTTGCAGATTGAATCGACACAAGTAAAAAAAACTGGTCATGCTAGACAATAGGCCTGTAACGGAGTGGCTGCCCATCACCCGGGCAGAAGTGGAAGCAAGAGGGTGGGATGAATTGGACGTGGTTATCATCTCCGGGGATGCGTATGTAGACCACCCGGCTTTCGGCACAGCCGTTATCGGCCGTATCCTGGAAAGCGAAGGCCTGCGTGTAGCTATCGTACCACAGCCCAACTGGCAGGACGACCTGCGCGACTTTAAGAAGATGGGCAAGCCCCGTTTGTTCTTTGGCGTCACCTCCGGCTGCATGGACAGTATGGTTAACCACTACACGGCTGCCCGCCGCCGCCGGTCTACGGATGCCTACACACCGGGCGGTGCTGCCGGTTTCCGGCCCGACTACGCCACTATGGTCTATACCAAAGCCCTCAAACAGGTCTATCCGGACGTGCCGGTGCTCATCGGTGGCATTGAGGCCTCCCTGCGCCGTGTTACACACTACGACTATTGGTCCGATAAGCTTTTCCCTAACATTTTGGAAATGAGCGGGGCTGATATGCTCGTTTATGGCATGGGCGAACTGCCGCTTAGGGAGATCGTGCGCCTGCTGCAAAAAGGAGTGCCCTTCCATGCCATTGATACAGTGCTGCAAACCGCCATACAGCGGGACCCGGAGCAGGTGCCGAAAAATAAAAACTGGGACGATCTGTGGCTCAATTCTCATGAGAAATGCCTGCGGGACAAGCTGGCCTTCGCTGCCAATTTCAAACACGTGGAGCAGCAGTCCAATAAGGTGCAGGCCAAGCGCATCCTTCAGGAGGTTAATGGGAAGACCCTCGTCATCAATCCGCCCTACCCACCTATGGAGGAAGAAGAGATCGACAAGTCCTTCGACCTGCCCTACACCCGCATGCCCCACCCCAAGTACAAAAAGCGCGGGACGCCCCCGGCCTACGAGATGATCCGGTTTTCGGTCAATATGCACCGCGGCTGCTTCGGGGGCTGTAGCTTCTGCACGATTTCTGCACATCAGGGCAAGTTCATCGCCAGCCGTTCTGAGGAGTCGATTCTCAAAGAGGTGGAACAAGTCACCAAGATGCCCGACTTCAAAGGCTATATCAGCGACCTTGGGGGCCCCTCCGCCAATATGTACAAGATGAAAGGCAAGGTGCAGGAGATTTGCGACCGCTGTGTGGCCCCTTCCTGCATCCATCCGGTCGTCTGTTCTAACCTGGACACGAGCCACAAGCCTATGACCGAGCTTTACCGCAAAGTGGACGCCCACCCTGAGGTGAAAAAAGCCTTTGTGGGCAGCGGCATCCGCTACGACCTGCTGGTGGACAGTTACAACAAAAATAACGATGGCAGCCTCGACGAATACATGGAGCAGGTGGTGACCTGCCACATCAGCGGCCGCCTCAAAGTAGCTCCCGAGCACACCTCAGATGATACCCTGCGGATCATGCGCAAGCCTTCCTTCAAGCACTTCCACGAGTTCAAGAAGAAATACGACGCGATCAATAAAAAGCACGGCCTTAATCAGCCGCTTATCCCTTACTTTATCTCCAGCCACCCGGGCTCCAAAGAGGAAAGCATGGCTAACCTGGCGGCTGAAACCAAAGACATGGGCTTCAAGCTGGAGCAGGTGCAGGATTTTACACCCACCCCCATGACAGTTGCCACGGTCATCTATTACACCGGCGTGCACCCCTACACCCTCAAGCCGGTCTACACAGCCAAGAGTAAAACGGAAAAACGGCAGCAGCACATGTTTTTCTTCTGGCACAAGCGGGAGAACCACAAACAGATCCGCGAGAAGCTCATCAGCATCGGCCGGGAAGACCTCATCGAGAAGCTCATCGACGACCAAAAGAAGTTCCGGAAGAAAGAGTACGTCAAAAAGCGGGGCGAAGTAAAAAAGGGGAAGCGGAAGAAGCGGTACGGGCGGTAGAGGTCAGCAGGCTGCAATTAAGGTATGATGCTAATTCAATATACTACGTAGTCGGGCTCCAAGCAGTAGGGTGGCACCCGCCTGCAGCGGGTCGTTACGTTCCGCCCTTCGCTATTCGCTCAGCCCTTCGGGCCAGGGGGCTGCACATCACTGCCACAGGCTTTCCTAAATGGACACTGTATATATAAGGTGTAGGCAAGTGCCCGGCCAAAAAAATTATTCCTCGTTCAAGCGCTGTACTACGGATCAAACACCAAAAAACCTTCACTTCCGGCGAGGCCATAATGCAAGTCTGCCCGAATACGCCAAATCATGGCCGCCACCTGACTTTCCCCGATTAAGAAAAAAAGAGAAGTTGCTTGCGGGAACGGGAAAAGCGTTTTACATTTGCACTCGCTTCGCAAGAGAGGCGTTGCTCGG
>NZ_JALEGS010000099.1 GCF_022763345.1 Phaeodactylibacter sp. | reverse complement strand
TGGAGTACTTACAGGAAAGTGCATTCACCAGGGAAGAACTGGCAACTTATGACAAGTACTGGGACAGCATCAGCAGCGAGCGTACCTTGATTGAAGACGCCTATTCGGAGGGAGAAGAAAAGAAAGCTCTTTCCATAGCCCGCAGCATGAAAGCCAAAGGCTTTGATACGCCCACAATCGCTGAGCTGACAGGGCTAAGCCCGGAGCTTATCGAAAGGCTGTAACGACGGGCCGGCCCTTTCACCTCGCTCTAACTAACGAGACAGCCAGAATTTCCTGAAAATTTCGAGCTCCTCCAATTCCCGGTTTACAAATCGCTGAAAAAGCCGATCCCCTACTTTGCTACGCAATGCGGATATGCCCACATCAATAAGCCGAATGCCTGACTCCGTCAGAAAAATATTATCGAATCGCATGCCCGGCATATCAGAAGGGCACTGAATGTCCCGATGTACAAAGCCAGCCCGGTGCAAAGCGGTAAGTTCGTCTTCCAACAGATCAAGCCACAACTCCCGGCGTTCAAATTAATACGCCCGGAAATCCAGGGGGTAAAGGCGCTCCATCACCAGCATATCAGCGTCCAAGCCCTCATCAATATCCAAACGGATAAACTTGACAACGAGATCATTTACGGCATGGGCATATTGCATTTTTTCAGCTTCTGAACCAATACCTGAGCGGGTATCTTCCACAAACAGCTTTGCTACCTCTGTCGAGGATAACGCAATAACCGTATTGTTGGCTCCCCGGGATAAAGTTTTCGGATATCGCTTAGTCATGCTGATTTGTTGTACGTAAAATATTCAAAGATGATGGAATACTGTAAAAAACTCTATCTTACTCCAAGTGTTTTATGCAAAAGAATCTTATAAGTAATGAAAAAAACTGTGGTCCTTGGTGCTTCTCCCAAACCAATACGTTATTCCTATGCAGCCGTTCAGCAGTTGGCTTCCAAAGGACACGAGGCAGTGCCTATTGGTGTAAAAGACGGTGAGATTGATGGCATCGAAATCATCAAAGGCACCCCGGAGGTGGAGGATGTCCATACCATCACGCTATACCTAAGCCCACCGCGGCAGCCACAGTACTACGATTATATCTTTAGCCTCAAGCCCAAGCGGCTGATCTTCAATCCTGGCACAGAGAACCTGGAGCTCATCCAATTGGCGAAAGACAAAGGGGTGGATGTGGAAGTTGGCTGTACGCTTGTGATGCTCTCCGTAGGAAATTATTAACTGTATTTTGCTGAACACCTCTCCCATCTCAACAGTTAGGCAAATAAAAGATTTTGCCAACAGATACCCAATTTGCAACGGACTGGCTTGAAGAGCGTTACCGGTTTGATGTCGCCGCCCGCAATCCTAAAGTGGAAGCGGCCTGCCTGCAGTACTTCGCTCAACACCCCATGGTTTCCATCATTGACATCGGTGCCGGTACAGGCGCTAACTTTATTTACCTTTCGGAAAAGTTCCCGCAGTCGCAGCAGTGGGCCCTTGTTGAACTCAACCCGAACCTGCTGAAACGAGCGCGCGAACGCCTAAAAATATGGGCTGCCGCCAAAGGTTATACAGTCCGGGAAAATGGGCAAAGACTGGACTTTCAGCGTAGTGGCCAACACATTCATATCCAGCTGTTACAGGGTTCTCTCCTGGAATTGCCCCGACTGCTACAGCCAGGCCAATATCAACTGGTTACAGCCTCAGCAGTATTTGACTTGCTCAGCAAACAGATGCTGAGCGATTTAATACAGACCTTCCATCACAACCGGCTGGCTTTACTGACTACCTTGAACTACGAAAGCATGGCATACCTCCCCGGTGATGCGGAAGATAAACGTTGGATCGAGCTTTATGAGGCACATATGCAACGGGAACAGGACTTTGGCAGAGCGCTCGGCCCCGGGTGCAGTGACTTTTTAGAAAATGGGTATGCTCAGCTTCCAACCGCACAAACGCTACGCGCACCAAGCCGGTGGCAAATCGAACCGGCAGATACCTCTATGCACGGCCACATGCTGCAGTTTTTAGAGAAAAGCCTTCTGGAAATGACCAGCATGGGACACTCCGGTAAGGGGTTGGACGCATGGCTGCAACGCAAAAAAACACAGCTTCAGGCGCAACAACTTCGGTTATCGGTGGTGCATTCTGACTTTTTTACCGCTCCGGTTTATGAAGGATAACACCTGGATAAGGCTGCACGCAGCTCTTATGCTGGCCGCCCTGACTGCATTGGGTCAGACCGGGCTTTGGTGGCCCGTGCTAGGCGTGTCTCTGGTCACTTTTAGCTGGTTGTTGGCGATGCATGCGCCTGCGCTGCGCCGGTTGCGCCCCGTAGGAGGATATGCCAACTGGGTTACCCTTGCGCGATGGGCGCTCCTTTTATACGCAGCCTATAGCTACCCGCAATGGTCGGACTATATCGTTTTTCTACTCTTTCTGACCGTAATTATATCAGATGGTATTGACGGATACCTGGCGCGCCGTTATCAGCAATCTACGGCTGTTGGTGGTTTACTGGACGTGGAAACAGACGCCTTGATGAGCGCTATACTAGCTGGGATTCACTATCAGGAAGATATCGTTGGCGGATGGATTCTACTGGCGGGTGGGATGCGTTACGGCTATGTATGGTTGCTTTACCTGCTGGGGTGGGAAAATCATAAAGGGGCTGACAACCCGAATGCCAGGTGGATTGGAGCGACTTTTATTAGTGTGTTGATGGGTCCGTTTATTGCTCCGGAATGGCTATCAGTGCCAGCATTGGTTGTTGGTAGTCTGTTGGTCACTTGCTCTTTTGGGTATTCTCTATGGGGCCAGCGCAAAGCCTGACCCACAGAAAATACAAATGCTAGGCGGCGTTCAGCCCACCTTTGCCAGGTTCCGGCATTTTGCATTCTTCATCGGGCTTTTTGCCACACACTGTACACTCCCCTACTTCACTTTTTAGCATGGGATTGTTGGTCGCGCAGGTTCCGCGGAATTCATTGCCAGTCATAATCTGCCGCACATTGATCAGTGCGAAGCTGATACCAAATACCACAAAAATAATCCCGAGAACATATAAATATTCCATAGTCGAATTTCTTCTTTTGGTGCATAAACAAGTAGTAGCCCGGCACAGTTCATAACTCCGCAGGAAGCCCTACCTTTGCGGGTGCAAAATTACAAAAAAACCACACCATGCAACATAAACTCGACGCTTTTGCCCGATTGCTGAATATAATGGACGAGTTGCGGGAACAGTGCCCCTGGGACCGCAAGCAGACCTTTCAGAGCCTGCGCAATTTAACCATTGAGGAAACCTACGAGCTGGCGGACGCCATTCTGGATGAAGACCTGCCGGAAATCAAGGAAGAAATTGGCGATTTGCTCCTGCACATGGTATTTTACGCCAAAATAGCTGATGAGAAAGGGGCTTTCGACATTGCGGATGCCCTAAATGCTGTTTGTGAAAAGCTCATCAAGCGCCACCCTCACATTTACGGAGACGTACAGGCCGATGACGAGGAGACAGTAAAGAAAAACTGGGAGCAACTCAAGCTACAGGAAGGCAAAAAATCCGTCCTCGCTGGTGTGCCCCGTTCCCTGCCTGCTATGGTCAAAGCCTACCGCATGCAAGAAAAGACCAAACAAGTGGGCTTTGAGTGGGAAAATAAGGCGCAGGTTTGGGACAAAGTGGTAGAGGAAATGGAAGAATTCAGAGAAGCAAGCGAGCAGGGGTTGTCACAGGAAAAAAAAGAAGAAGAATTTGGTGATGTGCTGTTTTCTTTGATCAACTACGCCCGGTTTGAAGGTATAGACCCAGAGACCGCCCTGGAGCGCGTCAACCAGAAATTCAAGCAGCGCTTTGAGTACATTGAGGCACATGCGGACCGTGCCTTGACAGAAATGAGCCTGGAAGAGATGGATGCGCTCTGGAATGAAGCCAAGTCCCAATAGAATTCCTTATTTTTCACGGAAAGCCTGCCAATTTTATTACCTTTGCGCCTCGCAAAATGTATCTTAGAGTGCCTAAACTACCTTTTGCAGGAATTGTTCTGAAGGTATTAGGTCCTTAAACGTCATGACGCAATCCAGATGAGAAAGATAGAACTCGATATCGTTGCTTTATCTCACAGCGTAACCCAATCCCACAATTATGCGGTGGTCCTTGGTGAACAGGGAGGTTCACGCCGCCTGCCTATTGTCATCGGCAGCTTTGAGGCTCAGGCTATTGCCGTTGCGATGGAGCGTATGACTCCTAACCGGCCACTGACTCACGACCTTTTCAAAAATACGCTGGAGACTTTCAATATCGAGCTCAAAGAAGTGGTCATCAATAATCTCCTGGACGGAATTTTCTACGCCCGCCTGATTTGCATCAAAGACGGTGAAATCATCGAAGTCGACTCCCGCACTTCCGATGCCCTCGCTATGGCGGTGCGCTTCGATTGCCCGATTTATACCTACGAGTTTATTCTTGATGCCGCCGGCGTAGTCCTGGAGGATGAAGGGGACGAAGACATGGGCGAACCTGCTGAAGCAGATATACCTGAGAAAAGAGCTAGCCTTTCTTCCTACTCCGTTGAAGACCTGCGCAAGATGCTGGATGAAGTCCTCAGCGAAGAAAACTATGAGCGTGCAGCTGAGATACGGGATGAGATTGACCGGCGTCAGCAGGAGTCTTAACCGGGTCACAGGGACTCATCCTGACTCCAAGGTTGCCGCTTGCACCCATCCGTTTACTTCTTTATTTGTTTGAGAACGGTCACTACCTGATCCATCATTTGTTCTGTAAAGTCCAGATGTGTCACAAACCGTACAGTCTGTGGCCCAAATGCTGAGGCATTGATCCCCCTGGCCTTCAACTCCTCCAAAAACTTGTCAGCAGTTAAGCCTTCCACCAGGTCAAAAATCAGAATATTGGACTGTACGGGCCGAACGCTCTCCACGTAGTTCAGCCCCTGCAGCACCTCCCCTATCTGACGGGCCCTTTCATTGTCTTCCCGCAGCCGCTCCACCTGATGGTCCAGTGCGTATATACAAGCTGCCGCTAAGTAGCCGGCTTGCCGCATACCGCCGCCCATTACTTTGCGTAAACGCCGGGCCTGCTGTATGAAGTCTTTCCGGCCAACAAGCACTGAACCTACGGGTGCCCCGAGCCCCTTGGACAAGCATAGGGAAATGCTGTCGAAATGCGCCCCCACTTCCTGAGTGCTTTCCCCCGTTTCCACCAGGGCATTGAATAGCCTTGCACCATCCAGGTGTAAAGCCAGGCCTTTTTCCCGGCACAGCGATTGAATAGGGCGAATTTCGTCCAGGGTGTAGTAACTGCCCCCTCCTTTATTGCAGGTATTCTCCAAAACCACCAGACGGCTAATGGGCAGCCAGTCGTATCTAGGCTTAATGGCAGGGGCTACCTGTTCGGCTGTAATTTTCCCATTCGTCCCTTTGATCAGGTTGATGCCTACGCCGGAATTATAGGCATAACCCGCAGTCTCGTATTGATAGATGTGGGAGTACTCATCACAGATCACCTCATCCAGTGGTTGTGTATGCACTTTGATGGCAATCTGATTGGTCATCGTGCCGGAAGGGCAGTATAAGGCGGCCTCCTTACCAAACATCTTCGCCACCTTCGTTTCCAACGCATTCACGGTGGGGTCCTCTCCAAAAACATCATCACCCACTTCTGCCCGCATCATCGCTTCCAGCATACCCGGGGTAGGCTTAGTGACTGTATCACTGATTAGGTTGATCATCTTTTTTGCGGGGAATTTAGGGATTTTTTGAGGGAGTTCACTCGCCAAAAACACAACAAATCTGCAAAACACTTCAGCACCGAATTATACTGACGACGAAGTAGTTTGGGACCAACCATGACTTCGTGTCGGCATACCTGTGCGTACCGGCATACTCGTGCGTCGGGTGGCCGCCCAAACCTCTCCATTCCGAGTATAGCAAAAATTAAAAAAAGCCAGATTCTCCTGGGACATTTTAAGACTATCCGTCACTAAGCAAGTGTAACATCTCAGTGGATATTTCTGGATAAGCTTTTTCACCTGCCAGGCTGATCGCGAGCGGCACGCAGGCACTGAACGGTATTGCCCTGCCCAAAGCAGGCTTACCGCCATTTTCTAACTCGAAAATCTTTAGTGCCATGAAAACGATTGCTGAATTGGCAGCCTTGCTGCCTGGCTCTGCCATGCTTACTAAAAAAGCCTGTAAAAAAGTGAAGGGTGGTGAAAATGCCCCGCCACCGCCACCGGAAGATGATGGCCTGATCGGTAATGAAGACATTATTGATGGCTAATCACAGCTTGTCTAAATGGTAGAGCAGCCAGTCTTTCAGCATCAAGTGCTGCTCTGCCATTATCTCATCTGTTAAGCCCCTTTTCCTAAGCGGGTCAACGTATGGCAGCGATTTCATTTTGATGACCTGTCGGCAATACCCCAGGCATTTTTTATATCGTTGCCCCACAGCAGTTTCGCCATTGCCCGAGCGGTCAATAAACCTTCTGAAGCTGGAAATCCGATCCATAACAAAAGAAACGGAGTGCCCCCGCGTGTTATACGTATCACAAAATATCCGCACTTCGAGCATCCTCAGCCGAAGCTTGAAAAACCACCCATCATACGGCGTTTTACTCATGATGCCTAAAGCTTCATCAAATAAATCTGGCGCATTGGTGTGCCATCCTTTATAGTACAGCAGATAGACCTGGGCTAATGTCAAGGTTTCTGCCTTATCCTTGAGCAGATAAACGGCATGCGAATCAATAAACTGCTCTACCCAGTCAAATTTTCGGACCATCAGCCCAGTGACCACCGAATTCAAAAAGCGGGCCGCCGTCATTTGATTATCTACGACGATAAGCTCTTGAGCATACCCAAACTGAAAAAGCTCAAAAAGCTGAGAAATATACGGTTCCTTATTGCCTACAACCAGAGGCGCCAGGTAACTGATGAGGGTTTTAAGGGCCAGGCTGACCTCAAATTCACCCCACAACCGGTAATTGGAGAAAAAGATGTCTTTCAATTTCAAAAAAAGCACGTGGTTAACTCCACCTGTATATAACTTCCACAACTGATGAAAAAACTGCAACACTTCAGGGGCTTCATCACCGGCTGCGAAAGAAAGAGCTTCTTCCAGGCCAAGAAAAGTGGTATCATCGGATAAAGTCATGCGTCTAACCGACCGGTCAATACCGTAAATCAGCAATTGGTGGGCCAGCATTTCATTTAAAGCCTGAGCTAACTGATGTAAGTCCTCCGTTCGCTGTTCATTTTTCTGGATATTATCAAAAAAATACCGTTCGTGTAGTAAAGCCAGGCGCGCCTGCAGTTTCAACAGCCCATCCGGAGCGCTCTCTAGTTTTTTCAGCCCGTCATTTAGGGCTTTTTCGAACGCCCCCGTACGCCTTCTTCTATGCAGGGCCTGTACAAGCAGGAATTGTTGGGCTTGCGGTTGTGCCTGCAGCTCTGCATCAATCAGGTACTGTTCGATATACTGCTGCAAGGTGGTCATCAGGTTACGGAGCTTTTGCGGTTCGTAATCTTCTCCCCAGTAAGCCTTTCGGAACAGGTACTTCAGGTCCAGTTTCTCATCATCAAATTCAGGGTGGAAAGGCACAAGCGCATCCCAAAGCTTTACCACAGGTGAATCCCGGTGTCTTGCTTTTTGAAGGATTGCCTTACGGACAGCCTTCAGTTCATCAGTTGCGAAGGCCCCTATTGTGCGGGCAAGCTTGGTGGAGTGCATGGTGTGTGCAGTGGCTTTGGATGTGATGAAGATAGGCTAAACTAACTAACTACCCCATCACTTTTTAAACAGATGAAATAGCAAACTGCCCATTTCAACCCTTACAATCGAAAAAAAATGTCTTTCGCTGAGCTGTCCTCTGGGACTAAATTGCAAATGATTTTTGCATAACCACAAGCTTGGCTTTCTACTCCTTAGAAAGTCAGGCTCTTTTTAAAGCCCTTGACATGAAAACACTGACTTACGTATTCCTTACAATATGTTTTTGCTCCACCCTCCATGCTCAGAAGTCCGGGACGATCTACTTCATGAGGCTAACTGGCATTTCAGGTACGGTATCCGCTTTTAATGCCTTTATAGATGGCGAGCTTGTTTGCCGGCTGAATAACAAAAAGTTCTCTGTGCATGAAGTACCTGCTGGCGAGCATACCATTACTGTGCAGTTTAGTGGTAAAAATGCCAAAGAAAAAGCAGAGCCTATTACCGTTACCGTAGAGCCTGGTCAACCGGTCTTCGTGCAAATGGTGCTCGAAGTTCGGGCGATCATCAACAACCTTTACTGTCAGGAGATTACTGAAAGCTCTGCACGTCCTGTACTGAGGAAGCTAAAGGAAGACACCAAATGCCGCTAACCTTCCATTTTCAGTCTTATAAATCGCGAAAGTTGGCTTTGTGCCCGTATGTTCTGTCACCGACCTTTATGCTTGCCTTGTGGGTGCTTCTAACCTTAACGATAAATTCTGTAAACTCACAAACTAAACCGCCATGCTAAAATTAATTTTTACAACTGCCTGCTTCGTTCTATTTAGCCTTACGCTCACTGAGGCTCAAATTTATGTTGGACCAAAGATTGGGGGGAGCTTGAATCGTTTTTCATTGAGAGGAGATGATGTTACAGATCTGTACTCTGCTAAAATCAGAGCTGGATTTACTGCAGGTATAGTTATTGATATTCCCTTAACCTCAGGACTATCTGTACAACCAGAAGTATTGTATTCCCAATTCACCTATTTTATGGAAGATCCAAGAAGTTATAACTTTTATCTTGGCGACTACTCCCCTATCGGAGGCGGGCTTTATGCCATAGGCACCCAAACTGATTACCCCGAGAACATTGCTGATTCTAGGAGTTTTGAACTTTTTTGGGACGAATCTTATAGTATTTCTTCACTCGAAGTACCTGTATTAATTAAGTACGAATTCATCGGTAGCTCATTTGGCTATTTTTTTGAGGCAGGTCCTAGCTTTTCTATAGGACTTAATGGCAGAGCAAATGATATCATCAGAGATCGCGAGGGTAGCGAATCAGCTGATGATTTCCTTTCAAATATCGTTGAGGGACAACCTGATGTCTCAAAGAACTATGAAAGATGGATCGAAAGTCACAATCGTAATGCTGGTTCGGCAGAAAATAGAGATTTTTTGAGACAGCAAGGTTTTCTACTGACGCAAGGAGACTTTGATGATGAATTTGAATTTAGAAATAATGGTTCTAGTCCATTCAAGACTTTAAATATTGGTATTGCACTTGGTGGAGGAATATATATTGAGACAGGGTTAGGAAGAGCTTATCTTGGTGTAAGGTATATTCGTGGCCTGAGTAATTTTTGGAATGATCGCTACTCGCCATTTCAATTCAGCTTTATTAATCAAAGGCGACTCGACTACGAAGCCTTCGACACCCGCACCAACAATCTCCAACTTTCCGTCAGCTATGCCTTTCCGCTTGGAGGGGGCTTCTAAAACTTAATCCCCTGGTTATGAAATGTAACAACTGCGGCGCTGCCAATGGTGCCGGACAGCTGAGGTGTACACAGTGCAATGCTCCATTACAGGGGTCGATGATGGCAGATTCTAATCATGAAGATTACGAGCCTGGCATGGCTAAGAACACCTGTGGGAATTGTGGGACTGGTAACGACAGCACTGCGCTACGGTGCAAGCAATGCAACGCCCCACTCCAAGGTTCTATACTTGGCAAACCTTCGTTGCACTCTGGAGCTGCCCCGTCACGTACGAGCGAAAAAGAACAGGCAGCTGCTCATTCCAACCACACCCTTCCCTGCCCCAACTGTGCCTATCCTAATATTCCACAGGCCAAACTTTGCGTGGCCTGCGGTAGCAAGATAGCACAGGTTGAGGTAAGCAATCATACGCTGCCATTTACAACTGACCCGCCCAAACAGCATGAGCCAGAAAGTAAAACCGTAAACCCTTGGCAACAGCAACCATCTCCGGGGTTTTGCCTGCAGCCTGTAACCTCCAATCAGGAATCCCCTCTAAAACCGAAAGTATTTAAAGCCCATAGGGTGACCCTCAACCGGGAAGTGCTGGAGGAGGGCAATCAAACCATTACAAGTCAGGTGCAGGCAATAATTGAATTAAGAGAGGGGCAATGGTGGCTTATGGACCGTAGTGCACAGCACACTACCTTTCTGCTTGTACCGCATAGTGGAGTCCCCCTGAATCCGGGAGATAAAATCCTCATGGGCAATCGGGTTTTCGAATTTAAACCGGATACGAAATGACCCGTGGCCGATTGCCTTCAGATCAACGAGCGCCGAAGCCGGGCACTTATGTAAAGGACTTCTACCTGGAGCGTATGCTGGGCGAAGGAACTTTTGGTGTCGTCTATCTGGCCAGGAAGCAAGAAGCCCCGCAACAGGAAGTAGCCCTCAAACTACTCAAAAGCTGGGCTGTCCCGCCGCACGCTGAAGAAAGCCTGGCCAAACGGTTTGAGCTGGAATACCATACTGGCCAAATCAGTTCCCCAAACCTGGTGCAGACCCTGGAGATGGGTGAATGGGAGGGCACGCCTTTTTTCACGATGGAATACTGCCCCAACGGTGATCTTCGGCAACTCATCCTGAAAAAAATGCCCTTCCTAAGAGCGGAAACGGTGGCATTAGATATACTGAAGGGGTTGAATACACTTCACCACTTTGGAAAAATTCACCGCGACTTAAAACCGGAAAATGTACTCTTTGATGATGCAGGCAAGGCAAAGCTTACCGACTTTGGCATTGCCGGGCACCTCAATATTCAGCTTACAATAGTCAATAGTGAAACTCAAAGGCCTGAGCAAATTTTTGGAAGTTATGCCTATATGGCGCCTGAGCAGGCATCACCCAGGCACCGCTCCCAGACTTTGTTGCCTACCATCGACATCTTCAACTATGGCGTTATCTGTTTTGAGTTATTCTCCGGTGGCATCTACCCATTTGGCAGCTGGAACACGACGGAAGATATCGCTGCCTATCGCGCGCGAGCGGCAAAAGGAGACATGAGTGACCTGAGTACATATTGCCCTGATATCCCCAGCCAATGGATGAGTTTGATCACCAGGGCCTTACAACCTGATGCCAGGCAGCGGTTTCAGCACACGGACGAGATGCTTTCTTTTCTTGGCCAATTGCCTAAAAGTGCACCTAAAAAAGGCTGCCCCAATGCACTAATTGTCCGAAACGGAGAAGAATTCAGAAGGTGCTACCCCTTGCCGCCCAATCAGCGGTCCCGCATTAACCGGCTAGGCAGGGCTGAAAGCGATGTGGTGAATGACCTTGCGATCAAGGAAACACTGACCCAAACCATTTCAAGGCGGCATGCTACCCTTGAGTATCATCATGAGCAAAAACAATGGTTTATACGGGATGGGCAATGGGATGCGAGCACTGCAAAGTGGCGGCTATCCAAAAACGGAACTTTCCTTAATGGGATCAAAGTAGGAAAAACAGGCAAACGACTTCAAACCGGCGATATTATCAGCTTAGGGCAGACGACCCTCGAAGCCATTTATTCACCAGTCAAGCAATAGCAAAAGATGAAGCGAAGAGATCTAAATGTGTTTAACATGTCTTTTATCGACCTTTTAGCGGGAGCACTTGGAGCGGTAGTCATGCTGTTCATCATCATCCCTAAAGTCGATATTGAACAAATGGAAGAATTGGAAGCCCTTGCTGCGGCGGAGTTCGAAATCAAGAGCCTGGACAGTCTGCTGATCATGGTGAAGTCTTCTGTCCCGGACTCTGACTATACAGCCATTATCGAACAAACCCAGCGGCTGCAAATGACAATCGGCAATCTCCGAAAAGATGTAAATGAACTTCAAGGGCGGCTGAGCCAGAAAATACAAGAGAAAAACCAACTGGAAAAACAGCTTTCCATATTGGAGAATCAAAATGAAGCGTTGCGCAAAAAAGTCAGTGACCTGCAAAAACGGCAACCTAAAGCTGATGACCAAGCAGTTATTGAGGAGGCTCCTCTTGCTGAAAATCAGCCAGCTGAAGAGGAAGAAGACTACAGTGAACCCATCGATACCACCCCTGGCATTGGAGACTTTCAGATGGGCTTCAACCCACCTTTGACCGTAATGATTGAATGGGAATCCAAAGATCATTGGGTCCACCTTTACATGAAGCCCAAAGACAGCAACTTCTGGTGCTTTTACCAAAGTAAGCGCCGGATAACTCCTTTCGGGAAATGGGCAAGGTTCAAGTTCAAAAAAACACCTTATGAAGCGATTGTTCAGGATAAAGAACTTACGCAGGGAGAATACGAAATCTATGCACAGCTGGACAAGCCCAGAAGCGGTGGGGAAACGATAATCCAAGGCTTTGTCGCTGCCAATCCTAAAGAAGGTGTCCCCCAAATGATCCGTTTTGGCGACATCAAGGTTCAAAGCACCCCACCGCCCTACCATCGCAAAGCAACCGGAGAGGCCCTGCTGGGCTACCTGACCATTCAAGACAACAAAATTACCTGGGACCCTGTGAAGGAGCCTATCATTCAATAAAAATAAATATAACATGAAAAGCGGAAAACTTATCAATTTGCTGATCAGCCTTGTGGCAGCCATTGTCTTTGGGCTGATTGTTTACGGGATCGGAAGTGTTGTATCGGAAGAATCCGGCGCTTACCGACTCCTCGAACTTATGGGAGCCAATCTACCTAGTGGCTTTATTCAAATCCTGACCTACTTTCTCTTCTTGTACGGGATTTTGGAAATTTTGCGGATGAACCGACAAGCTAACCTTGAAGAACATGCCTTTTCATTAGGGTTATTGCCAGAACAGGAGCAATACGTATTGTCTGCAGAGGATGTTGCTCAAATCAAATTAAAGATGGTTGAACTTGGCCGGGGCACCCCCTATTTACTAGTGGAAACCATCAAACGTGCCTGCACTCAATTCCGGGCAAACAAATCTGTAGCCGAAACACTGGATGTGGTGAGCGCGCATACCAACCTGTTGAGCAGAAACAGCGATAGCGAACAGGCGCTGATTCGCTATGTGGCCTGGGCGATACCCTCCATTGGCTTTATAGGCACTGTCATAGGTATAGCCAGCTCGCTGGGTGCTGCTAATCAGGTAACCACTCAAGAAGGCATAAAGGCAGTGACCTCCTTACTCAACGTTGCATTTGACACCACACTTGTTGCCCTGATTCTCAGTATAGTCCTTATGTTTTTCTATCACCTCCTTCAGGAGCGCGTGGAAAAGCTCCACGCAAACATTGAGGACTACGTCATGGAGAATCTTGTCAACCGCATTTATCACCGCGAGCCCGTATAACCCCTTCTCAAATGAAAACTAGAATTGGCAGCAAAATCGACGTGGGAAAAATACGGGAACACCAGGAGGATGATATGCTTATCGCTCCTGATGCACTAAATAGTGTATGGGAATACAATACCCGAAAGTACTACGACACCGACGAAAAGCTGGTTTTGCTGGCCATTGCTGATGGGATGGGAGGGATGAATGCCGGAGAGGTGGCTTCTGCGATTGCAGTTTCAAGCCTTCAGTCTTTTTTCTCCAAGCTTGAACCAGCTGCATGCCATCCTCAAAATCTTCCTGACTTACTTACTAATGCCATTGAGCAAGCTCATCAGGAAATCTTATCCCGCGGAGGCAGCTCCCCTGGTGAAGCGGGAATGGGAACGACTATCGTTGCAGTAGCCCTACATCAGGGTTTTGCTACGGCAGGTTGGGTCGGAGACAGCCGATGCTACCTCAAAAGAAAGGGAGAACCACTCCGGCAATTAACCAAAGACCACTCTCTGGTACAAGACCTGATCGACAAAGGAGCCCTTTCAAAAGCACAAGCCGCTTTCCACCCACAGCGCAACGTCATTTTACAGAGTTTAGGCAGCCATCGGGCGCTGTCACCCGATGTGATTCAGATTAAATTACATGAAGAGGATTTACTTTTGCTTTGCTCTGATGGGCTGAGCGGGATGATAAGTGATAGTGAGATTGAAGAAATACTTACACTGAGCAACGAACCTCAACAGAGTGCTCATAATTTGGTAAAAGCGGCTCTGATTGCCGGAGGGCATGACAATATTTCTGTCATCGTTGCATCCTTTGAACCACTAAGGCACTCCCTGGCACCGCTGACTAAAATGCATGCTCAAAAACCGCCCAAAACAATAGTCCCCCAACCACGCACTTCCACCAAAGTGCTGATCATCTCACTTGTCGCTTTTTGCCTGATTATCCTTTTTTCAGCTGTCTTAATTTTTAATACTGACGCTCTCATTAAAAACCCAACCAAAGGCCCCGAAACAACAAATGTGCTATCTTCTCCTGACCAGACCTCTCCATCCCACTCTGATACCAGGCCGGATACTTTTCCTGCCCCTTCCTCCCCAACATGGCATTCCGAAGATTTCTATGTGATACGGGTGAATGTTTTCGCAGAAAAGAAGAATGCAGTGGATTACAGTTTACATCTTCAGGATTTGTATCAATCCTATCAAATTGAAGTAAATCCTACGGGTGACCTTTTCGAGGTGATCATTTTAAAATTTAAGGACCGTAAGGAAGCAGAGGCCTTCAAGGCTAGCCATCCGGAACTGAAAGAAAGTATTATTTATCGTCAAAAACACAACCAATGAGCTGGAGCCAGGGCCAATTATTTTATGAACGCTTCCGCCTTGAGCGCTTGCTTGGAAGAGGTGGGTTTTCTGAGGTGTGGAAAGTAAACGATGAAAAAGCAAGGGCTATCGCCGCCATCAAAATCTTCATTAAACAGGATGAAGAGGGCGTGGAACTGTGCCGGCAAGAATACCAAAAAGCGCACAATCTAAACCACCCCAATATACTCCGACCGACCTACTTCGATGTATACAAGGGTGCCCCTTTCCTCGTAATGCCCTATTGCAGCCAGGGCACCCTGGCTGATAAAACCGGAACGCTCTCTCCTGAACAAGTGCTACAATTGTTCAGGGAAATAGCCAGTGCCTTAAACTATATTCATACCCGGACGAACTCTATTTCACATAACGATATTAAGCCTGACAACATCTTGATTGATGAGGAAGGCCATTTTCTGCTCACCGATTTTGGCATCAGTCAGCGATTTCAGCAAAAATTAACCCAAACAGTCAACACCGCACAAAGAGAAGCGGAAGTCGTCAAATCCGGAATAACAGCTTTAGCATACAGGGCTCCTGAACTATTTAACTACAAAGGCCGGACGCAAAAACCTGCTTCAAACGCTACTGATATCTGGGCTTTAGGAACCTTGCTCTTTCAGACGTGCAGTGGGCAGCTACCCTTTCATGGTGAAGGGGGATTGGCTCAATTGATCGGTATGAGCGATGGAACTACTGCTGTTTCGGACCTGGTTATGCCTTTGCCTGACTTTCTATTGCCACATCAAAAGCAACTGATTTTGAGTTGCCTGGAGCTGGAGACCTGGAAAAGACCGAGCGCAAAAGCAATTCTGGAAACGCTCGATCAAGCGATCTCACCCCAGGCAGCATCTAAGACTCCACGTGCTGGAGCCGTTTTGTCATCTACAAAGCAAACCTTTCTTGATCAATATGGGGTCTATGTGCTTATCTCTATCGCCACTTTATTGGTAATACTCGCTGTTTGGGCAATTGCCGGAGGTGGCAAGCCGAGCCCTGAAACATCAATAGCTCACCTAAATGATTCCACAGAACAGATAAGCAGCCAATCACCTGACAATTCTGTTCTTATCTATGATGTTCCGGAAGATCCTTTCCTGTTTGAGGAAGACGATGCCTATTGGGATAATTATGAAGAAGACCTAGATGCTACGGGTACTTATCAAACCAACTCCACTGCTAGCAATTCGGGAAATGCAAACACACCAAAAGTAAAGACGAAAACTCAAGCTCCAGAACAAAAAAAGCTGCTTCCTGCTCCTGATCAAAAGGATACAAGTAAAGTACCACCAAAACCGGATCCAATTATCGCTCCACCTGCATCTTCCGCTTCCCCTACCCCTGCTAAGCAACCTGCCACGCCTGCAAAAATCAAGCTGTCAAGAGCTGCTGCTGATCAATTCCTCAATACTCAAATAATGCTAACTGTTGTGGCCAGATCAGGTATTAATACCCTAAACGGTGAAGAATTTGTTCGCAGTCCAATTCAATTTACCCTAAAAAACCAGGTCACAGCCGGAAACATAATCGTAATCCCTTCTGGAAGCCAGGTTAAAGGCGTAGTCACACGTGCATCAAGTGGAAAATTTCTGGCGCCTGCTCAAATTCAAATTGAACTGGCATCAATTACTATAAACGGAAAACCCATTGCCATTGATCGTATTGAAATCAACAAGAAAGGGCGTGGAGGCGAAAAAGATATATTCATTCTGGACGGAGAGCGTTTTGACATAACCATTCAACCCTCCAAATCCCCAGCCTTGGAAAAATATATTTATGACCTCGTTGAATACTAAAAAACGGCTCCGCTTCTAGGCATAACCCAGGCAATTAGAGCGCCCCCATATCCCCCACCCCAATAAATGCCGCCCAGTAAAAAGGATAGGCACCGGTATCGTTATGACCATCCAGGTAATCCAGCTTTGCCTGCCGTAAGGCGGCATCCTTGGTCATCCCCGATTTAAGGTGCTGATAAAAACGGGCCATCAACTCCTGCGTACTTTGATCATTGACCTGCCAGAGCGTGGTGGCAATGCTTTTGGCACCGGCGTAGGCAAAGGCCCGCGCCAGGCTGATGATGCCTTCTCCCCGCTGCAGCTCTCCCGTACCGGTCTCGCAGGCAGAGAGCACCACCAGGTCGGCGTTCAGCTGAAGGTTGTACAGGTCACGGACGTAAAGCAGCTCATTTTCTAAACTGTCCGGCTGGGGGTAAAAGGCCAGATAGGAGTAGTCACCAACCCGAGGGTCAGCTTTTCCGTGGGTCGATAAATGGAGGATACGATAGTCTCCTGCCCTTTCTACAAACGATGATTCGGTGGCTTCTGCTCCGTAGAAGGCGTCTGTTTGGAAGACCCTTTGAATGCTGTCCAGCTCTGCCTGTGTGTACGGTAAGCCCCAAAGCGTATCGCTACGTGTGCTCGCCAGCCAGTCGCTTTGGTCGAGGTGGCTGGATAGCACGGTATCCACTGTTGCAAAGGGGGCTACCGCCAATAGTTCGCGCGCGGGTGCCTTCCGGTGCTTTTTCTCTTTCATTTCCTTCAACAGCGTAGCCGAATAACAATAGCTGACCTGATGCTCCCGGAGCAGGTAAAGCAATCGCTCGGCGGCATATAAATTATTCGCATCGGGCTTTTCCATCAGCAAAGCCTCAAACGGGATGTACCCCAAGATGCCATCCGGTACAATGACAAGCTTTTCGGGCAAGCCTTCGGCTACTGGCGCTATGAGCTTTTCATAGAGTTTCGGCGCCACTTCCAGGTAAGCTTCATAGGCGAAGGGCAACGGCTGACTGATATTGTCGCGCAATTGTTGTACCCATTCTTCAAGCGGGAAGTCTCGCTTTACTTCTTTTACTTCATAGTAGTCCTTTTCGATTCTGAAGATGAAGATGGAGCTGTCGCCTACGAAGTATTCGAGTAGGGCTTGGTCTTCCTCCAATATCTCCATTTGGACCTCCTCCACGTTTACGGTGCTGAGGTCGTACTTGAGCTTGTAGTATTCTGGGTAATCGCTTTCCAGTTGTGCCTTAAGGCTGTCATAGGCTTGATTGAGGTCAAAGAGTTGGGAACTGATAGCCAATACTGAGGTGTCGGTTTCTTCCAGGCCTTCCTGGAGTTTTTCCTGCCGCTTTTTATCGTAGTAGGTGAGGTCTACACGCAGGTCGTATTCTTTTTCTAGAAGGCTGTCGGGAATACCGGCGTAGTAAAGAGCATTGGACTCCTGGTACTGACTGTGAAGAATAACAGACTTACTTTCTTCAGTGTACTGAAACAAAACGGGGTCTGTATTTTCTGCTTCCCTTACCATTCTGAGCCGGTTATTCATTCCTAATTCAAACAAACGCTGATAGCGTTGAAGCCATGGCAAACGAGAAGCCGAATTGCTCAATTGCTGCTGTTGGTAGCGGAGCGCATCAATCGCGTAACCCGACCAAATGGCGGCACTGTCATATTGGGGTTTAGGGCGGCTCAAAGCATACATTTCTGAATAGGCCTCCAAAGTATTGAGCAGAAACTCTAATGACATTACGCTGGCGAAGCCTTCCGCTGACCATCCATTTGCCTCCAGGCTCTTTTGATAGTGCCATTTTGCTTGTTCCATATTCCCTTCCATAGCATAATGATCTCCCAAATGTTTATGGGCGGAAGCCACCCGGTAGTGCCTCGGACCGAATACTTTTTTCCAAATCTCCAACGCTTGTTGAAAGTGGCCGTAAGCCTCTGAGAGCCGTCCTTGCTTTTGAAGGGCCACCCCGTAATTGAGATGCGATAACGCCAAGTCCTGATGTTGACCTGAAAGCACTTGCTGAACCTTAAGCGCGCGCTCATGCACAACGATGGCAGCCTCTGTTTGCCCCAGTTCTACCAAAACAGTCCCCTCATTGTTAAGATAAATACCCAGTGCTTTTTCTCCCCCCTGCGTTACCTTTTCCTGTAATGCAACAGCCTGCTTGTAAATCGGAGCAGCGCGCTCCGGGTCAAACATCGATTGGTAACAATTTCCGATATTATTATAAGACAATGCCAAATTTGTATAATCCTCAGGAAAAGCCATTTTCTTGATCGCCAGAGCTTTTTCATGAAATTGGAGCGCCCTGGCATAGTCGTTCATTTCAGCATAGCATGTTCCCAGATTATTGTAACTCAGCGCGAGGCTGTACTCATTGCCCTGGGGATGTGCAAGTAGAACATCTATGGCTTTCAGCTGTAGTTCAACAGCAGCTCTGTAATCGCCTTTTGTCTGATGGGCAGATGCAAGATTGCTCAGGGGCAAGAACAAGTTCAGGTCTTCCGCTCCAAAAAGACTAGTGTTTAGGTCAAGCGCTGCTGAATAATGTTCGATAGCCTTATCATTATCTCCCATTTGGTAGTAGGCATATCCTACCGAATTATGATCACGCGCCACCTTTCGAAGGTCCTTCGGCGCTGCGTAAAGCCGTTCCTGTAGTGCCCTCTCCTGATAAGTAACCGCAATATCGTAATCTACCAGGGCAGTATAAGCGTTCCCGATTATGACCAATGCATCAGCCTTATCATGGGTAGGCGCCTTGCTCTGACCTGAATAAATCTTCAACAGGGCTTCCCCAACTTCTATTGCTTTTTTGTAATCCTGCGCACGGTTGTAGCAAATAGCCAGGCTTCGATAGGCTAGTAAAGTCTCCGGAGCCTCCGGGCCAAAGTGCTCCTGCCGGATGGACAGCAGCTGATTGAATGCCGGAATAGCCCGATCCATATCTCTGGTAAAATAATACACCTCGCCCTCGAAATTGACGAGGTCTGCCAGGAGCGGGCTCCGGTCTCCAAAGACATCAACGAAATCTGGCTTAACTGCTTTGACCAATTCCAGCGCAGCGGTGTAATCCCGTTGTTTGATTAGGGTATCGATTTGGTGGAGCACGATTTCTGCATCAGCAGAGTCTTTTATCGAAGTACCGGGCTCCTGAGCTGAAACAAAAAGAGAAAACCCTAATGCGGTGAGCAAAAATAACGTAGCTTTCATGTCTGACTGAGGTTATACGCAATACGAAGTGGTTTGCGACATCGGAGCAAGCCACTTCTCAGCGTAGATGCTCGTACGTTTGTTAATAGTACAAAAGTTCATTGAAAATCATAGATTGGCAAGAC
>NZ_JALEGS010000098.1 GCF_022763345.1 Phaeodactylibacter sp. | reverse complement strand
CTTCAATGGCGGTGAGAGGACTAAGACCAGAGATGTCAATAATGTCAGTGTTGTCAGTAAGGCTGCCAATTAGCATATTTCCCGCTATTTCCGTACAATTGGGATAGTCAGCCACAAAGGCATCTACCTCCGCCTGGGAGCTAAGGATGACATCGCCCGGCGGGCATTGTGCATTTAAACCATAACCAGCAAAAGCTATAAGCAAAAGGGTAATGTATTTCTTTAACATGGGGCGGATTTTAAATAGGACTTGTTCTGCCAGGATCGTCCCGGGGTTAGATCGCGCATTATTATAACATGACCTTCGGTGATCGTCACAAGTTCTTTAGAGGTTATGAATACAGGTTTTGTATAGAGGTAATTTAGACAAAAAATTCAACTGATTTCGTAACACTTGCTTTAGAGCGGTGATAAAGGACTAAATATATACCAAAAACACTAAAAAACCATGAGAAAACTAATCATCCTGGCTATCCTGTTTGCAGCAGGAAGCACTACTACCCTTTTGAATGCACAGATCATTGGCGATGACCCTGCACTTTTTGCCGCCAAAAACAATGGCTTTCAGCTTGGCGTTGGCAAACTCCCCGTTGTAGACGACGACAGCCTGGGCGCTGTACAGCTACAAGGCTGGGTGACGGGCGGCGATTATTACACCGGTGCTGAAATGCGCGCTTACGTTTCCGGCCCCGTGCAGCCCGATGGCTTTGCGGCTGATCTCCGCTTTCAGACGGGCTATCCGCAGCTGATGCCGCGTATGTCGGTCACTGCCAATGGAAAGGTGGGCATTGGCACCACTACCCCATCGTTCGACCTGCACACGGTCGGCCACACTCATACTACAGGCGACTTCTTTGGGCGGCTGCATGTGGATGACAATGGCTCAATGGACAGTGCACCTGACACTTACGTAGATGAACTTTACCTGGAGCGCCATGTCAGTACCGCATTTAGTGTACTTCCGGTCACGGCGGCAGCCGATGGCGGCTTGCTGACCCTGGCCCCCGGTGGCAACAGCCTGGACCATCAGCTCTTTTTCGCCGAAGAGGGCATTTTCCACCGCAGCTGGCAGGGCGATGCGCCGGACTGGGGCACGGCAAGCTGGTTCAAAATGCTGACCAGTGAAGACATCAGCGGCACGCCTAACCGCCTGGCGAAGTTCACCGGAGAAAGCAGCCTTGGCGACAGTCAGCTCTGGGATGATGGCACACAGGTCGGGCTGGGTACAGATGCCCCTGCTGCCGGTTTCTTTTTGGAAATCGCCGGCCGCACCCTGGTCAACGAAGCCCTTAATGTCGCCAAGAATGCCGTCATACAGCAGGGCCTGCAAGTGGGCACCGATGCTTTCGTTGGCGAAGACCTTAGCGTAGCTAATAATGGAGTCATTGGCGATCAGCTCAAGGTAGGTGGCATCACTCAAATTGGCGGAGCGCTTACCGTAACCGATAATGCAACCGTCACGGGCCATCTGGGCAGCAACACCGCTACGGTCGACCAAACCCTGACCGTGGGCACCACCGCAACCCCAGGCAACCATCGCCTGTACGTGGGCGGCTCCGTACTGGCGGAGGAAGTGACCGTCAAGCTGGAAGCCAACTGGCCGGATTATGTATTTAGCAACAGCTACAACCTGCCTGAGCTAAAGGAGGTCGCCGACTTCATCGACCGCCATCGCCACCTCCCCGGCTTTCAGCCTGCTCAAACGATAGAAGCCAAAGGCGGCTTTGAAATCGGCAGCACACAGCGGCTGTTGGTGGAAAAAGTCGAGGAACTGACCCTCTACGCTATCGCCGCAGATCAGGAAAACAAAGCACTAAAAGCGCAGCTCGAAGCCCTCGAGGCCCGCATTGCACAATTAGAACAACAATAAGCCCAAAAGACCAACGACATGAAACATCTAATCCTTACCACTACCCTATTGCTGCTGGGTTTAGCGCTGTTTGGGCAAGACCCTGACTGCCTGACGCCCGCTTCGCCCGACTACCTGGAACGGTATCCGGCAGCACAGCGAGCACCAGCCAATTTATCCTACACGGTAAAAATAGCCGTGCGGGTCATTAACGAAGACAATGGCACCGGAGGCCCCACCCGGCAGGAAGTCCTGGATGAAATTGACCGCCTGGAAGCCTACTATGCGCCCCACGACATCTGCTTTGCGCTGATGGGCATTTACAGTATCAATGATTCCAACTTCGCCAGCCCCACTGATGGATTTGATGGCGATACTGCCGATGACCTCATTGCGGCCTATCCGCCATTAAATGATGTCATTACCATCAATATCTTGCCCGATTACACCTTCTTCCGGGGCACCGCCTACGCCATCCCCAATACCTACACCACCATTTACGCCGGCCGGTTCAACACTCCGCACCTGTCGCACGAGATGGGGCATTGCCTGGGGCTGTACCACACCCACGAAACTGCGTTCGGAGCCGAACTGGTGGACGGCAGCAATTGCGGAGGCGCAGGCGATAAGCTTTGCGACACCCCCGCCGATCCCAGCCTGGGAAGTAATGTAGACGATACAACTTGTAGCTTTATCGGTACAGAAACCGATGGGAACGGGGACAGTTACAGCCCTGATGTGACCAATACCATGAGCTACGCCCCATTCCACTGCCGGGGTACTTTCACGCCCATGCAGGAGAAGCGGATGCACAGCATCTTGTCCAGCCCCTTCGCCTCGGCCAATAATATTCTGGTCACGAATCCTAACCTCAGCCTCTGCTGTGCAACGGTGCTTTCCGGCTTTGTCCATGAAGCGGCCCTGTCAACCATCACCGCTGCCGATTACGAAGCAACCGGTTTCGCTCAGGTGCAGTTCGTAGCCGAAGATGCCGTGACGTTACAGCCGGGTTTCTCTGCTACTCCGGGCAATTTTGGGCAGTTTACCGCCCGCATCAACCGCTTTTGCGATGGTGACTTCCCGGCTGGAGTACCGGTCAGCAGCCTCGCATCAGGGGGTACAAACTGGGCACACCACCACCTGAGCAGTGGGTGGAACGAAGAAGTCAGCCCCCCTACCCTTTTCCCCAATCCTACGGCTGCGGCCCTGACCCTAAGGTGGGCTGATCAAGATTTTACGGTGCAGGTCTTTGCGGCTACCGGTCAGTTGGTTTGGGAAAATCAGGCAAAAGCACACCACCAAACCGAAATTGATGTGAGCGCTCTGCCACCGGGTACTTACTTCTGCCATATGCAGTCTGAGACAGGCCCTGAAATCGTGAAGTTTAACAAATTATAACCCCAAAAAGTGGTACCTGGCAGACGGCATACAGTCGTTTGCCGGTACTTTTTTTGTATCGGATTCCATATATTTGCAAATCATAGCGAAATTTCGCCAAACTAAATTGACATGGAATCCTACGCCGCCGTACTGAATTACGCCATCCCGTTTTTTATGGCTCTCCTCCTTTTGGAAGCTGGTATCGCCTGGTGGAAAGGCGAAAAGGTGATCCGCAGCATGGACACCTTATCCAGCCTGAGCTCCGGCCTGACCAATGTGATTAAAGATGTGCTTGGGCTCACCGTTGTGGTGGTGTCCTACGACTGGCTCGCAGGAGAAATCGGGCTGTTTGAAATCAAATCCACCTGGCTGGTCTATACCCTGGCTTTTATCGGGCTCGACTTTGCAGGTTACTGGGTGCATCGCCTTTCGCATAGTGTCAACTACTTTTGGAACCGGCATATCATCCACCACAGCAGCGAGGAGTTCAACCTGGGCTGTGCTTTGCGGCAGTCGGTCTCCGGGTTTGTGGCCATCACGGTCTTTTTCCTGCTGCCGATCGCCATTTTGGGCGTGCCGGGAGAAGTGGTCGCGGTGGTCGCCCCACTCCACTTGTTTGCACAGTATTGGTACCACACTCGCCTGATCGGCAAAATGGGCGTGTTGGAGCACCTTATTGTCACACCCTCTCATCACCGCGTCCACCACGCCATCAACAAGGAATATCTGGATAAGAACCTCTCTCAGATTTTCATCGTCTGGGACAAAATATTTGGCACTTTCCAGGAAGAGCTGGACGATGTGCCGCCAGTCTATGGGGTAACCCGCCCGGTACGCACCTGGAACCCCATCATTATCAACTTTGTGCACCTTTGGCAGCTCATCAAGGATGCCTGGCGCACGAAAGACTGGAAAGCGAAGTTCACGATCTGGTTCAAACCAACCGGGTGGCGCCCGGCTGATGTAAAGGAAAAGTACCCGCTTTCCGGAATTGAAGACCCTTATGCCTACGAAAAGTACGATCCAAAGCTTTCCAGGGCGATGCAGTGGTGGTCCTGGCTGCAGTTCACCACCGTGTTCCTACTGATGATGTACCTATTTAATAATCTGGCGGAAATCGGTGCGCAACAGGCCATCCTTTACGGGCTTTTTCTGGTCCTCTGTATTTTCAGCTACAGCATGCTGATGGACCAAAGCCGCTATGCCTGGGCGGTAGAGCTCGTGAAGTCGGGCATTGGACTCGTCCTGATCTGGGCTACCGGAGACTGGTTTGGGCTCAACAGTTTTTCCCCAATGGCCACCTATGCCCTTGCCGCCTATTTTCTGCTAAGTGTTGGAGTGGTGTATTATTTCAATACATCCGGAGGCGGTCAGAAAGCCAAAACTGGACGCCTGCGAACTGACTCCGTTACAACAATTTGAACAGAAGGCAAAAAAGGCTTGCAGTACCAGGTTATTTGAGCAGAAAGGTAAATACGAAAACCAGAAAGCTAATTACCAGCCCCCCCACAAAAGTCCGATAGGCATAAGTGAGGAGGCGGTATTTTTTCTTTAGTACGAGGCCCAGGTTGTATAAGTCCCGGGAAAGGTCATCGTACAAGACCTCCTGATCCTCTTTTAGATCGCGCAGGTAGCCTACAAATTGCTCCTTGGGCAGGCTCAGAAAATTACCGAAGTATAGGAGGCTCACATTATGTTTTTTGACGTCCTCATCGGTAAAATCCTGACCGGACACCTTCGGTATAGCTGAGAATACGGCGAAGGTAATGGCCATCAGTGAGGTGACCATAAGCAAGAGCACAGGGAGGATATACTCCAGGTTTTCCTCAAAATTAGCAGGGCTGATGGAGAAACCCGCTGATCCTGCTGTGATAAGGATAGACAGTACCAAGGTGTTGATACTGATGATCATATTGGCCTTCCCATCAGCAATAGAGCTCAGGTTGATGTGGTTGCGAAGGGTGACCCGATAGATTGTATCCACACCCCGGCCAAAATCCTTGCCAGTCTTCTTCCGGATTGTTGTTTTCCGGGCTTTCCGGATTTTATCCCGTTGCTCGGCTATATTCTTATTTTTTCGGCTGGCAAATGCTTCGTGGGCTTCCGGAGTCAGGAATTTGGTATCCAACTGAAGCTCCAGCAAGCGCCTTTCCCACTCGTGGGTGGTGTAGTTCTTACCGGAGATGGCTTCTTCTTCGAGGCGGAGCAACTGCCCGCGCCGTTCAAAGCGTTTCCGGCCCAGGAAGGAATAGTGGGCATCGTGCAGCCATTGTTCCAGTTTAGAACCGGGCTTTTGGCCAGGCATGGTGCTTAGGATCAACTGCTCTGCCAGCGCGTGGTCAATGACCGTCTCCGGAAATGGCTCAAGGAATTGCTTCGCCTGTTCGACGCTGCGTTGTTCATGCCCTTCTTCGCCCTCTGTGTAACCTACATCGTGAAACCAGGCCGCAATGATCAGGGCGTTGCGCGTTGCTTCCGGTAAATCTGCTTCAGCGGTAAGCTCGGCAGCGACATCTGCCGTAGCTTTAGCATGGTTGAAATCGTGAAAGACATAGCGGGGCGGCAAATGTTCCGCCAAATATTGGTAAACGGCCGTTTCAGCAGCAGCAAGCAGTGAGGTTTCGGGCATAGTGGTTTTGTGTTTACAAAAAAGCTAATGAGCAGCTAATCTCTGAAACGCTTGCCACTCATGCAAGTTCAGAACAGGGACATTTGGGGATTGCGGCCCTGCTCGAACAAATCCAGGTTGTATTCCGGCTTGACCTTATCCGAAAAGTACCGCTGACGTGCCAGTTGAAATTGTTGTTTCACGACATCCGCGAACTGCCCCTCTCCTCTCATCCGGGTGCCAAAGCGGCTGTCGTTCAGCTCGCCCCCGTGCACATCCCGGATGCGGTTGAGCACCCGGTCTGCCCGGTCAGGCATCGTCTTGCGGATCCAGTCCTCAAAAATGGCAGCGACATCTCCGTTGAGGCGCACCATTGTGTAGGCCATAGAAACCGCGCCCAGGCTACTAACCCTTTGCCCCACCTCCAGAATCTCGTGGTCATTCAACCCGGGAATAATGGGCGCCATCATGACATTCACTGGGATGCCTTTCTCTGCGAGCACTTCGATGGTTTTCAGGCGAGCCTTCACGGAGGCGGTCCGGGGCTCGAGCAGGCGGCGCAGCTTCTCATCCAGCGTGGTCAGGGAAATGGATACCCGTAGCAAACGGTTTTCTGCCATAGGCTGTAGCAGGTCAAGGTCGCGCAGGACCATACTATTTTTGGTAATAATGCCTACCGGATGGCGGTACTTCCACAGTACTTTGAGGATTTCCCGGGTGATGCCCAGCGTTTGCTCTGCCGGTTGATAACAATCCGTATTGCCTGCCAGCATGATGGGTTCAGGCGTCCAGTTTTTCTTTTTGAGCTGCTGTTCGAGCAGCTGTGGGGCATCTTTTTTGTAAAGCACCTTTTGTTCAAAGTCCAGTCCCGCACTGTAGCCCCAGTAATTGTGGGTATTGCGGGCGTAGCAGTAAATACAGCCATGCTCACAGCCCTGATAGGGGTTCATCGACCAGGCCATGCCGATGTCCGGGCTTTCCACCCGGTTGAGGATGGTTTTGGGGTAAACCGGGATGTACTGCGTCCTGGCATCAGGCTGCAAAGGCTCCAGTCCATAGTCGTGTTCATGAAAGCGGTTGGCAGGATTGATTTGGGCTCCCCTGCCCTGATTGTATTTTGCGGATGGCTTATCCATTAAATTGTTTTATTTTAAACAAATATAAAACAATTTAATTAAAAAACGTGGAGACTGAGGTTAAGGTTGAGAGCCAGACGCAGCCTTCCTGGCGGCGACAGTTAACGGTCGCTTCCTGCGGAGGGTCCCCGTTGGTCTCAACCTAAGCCTTAACCTCAACCTCGATCCCAGCGGCCCTCCCCCCCGCTCTGGCAAGGTTTTAAAATTTCCACTATCTTGTTTGAAATTTTATTCTGACTCATGAAGCTCAACCGTAAAACCTTTTTCAAAGGATTAGCCCTTGGCACCATTTCCCTCCCCTTTGTGATTAAAGGGCTGGGCGGCGTCAGCCATGCGCAGGAAGAAAGCGATGGCAGCCCCAACATCATCACCGCCAAAAAATACCGCTGGAAGATGGTGACCACCTGGCCGCCTAAGTTCCCGATCCTGGGCGAAGCCTGTGAGCTTTTTGCTGACCGCGTACGGCAGTTATCCGGTGGGCGTATGGACATCAGAGTCTACGGTGGCAATGAACTGGTGCCGGCACTGGAAGCCTTTGATACCGTGCGGGAAGGCGGTGCAGAATTGGGTTGCGGAGCTGCCTATTACTGGGCGGGCAAAACAGAAGCCGCGCAGTTTTTTGCCTCCGTCCCATTTGGTATGAACGCACAGCAGCTCAATGCGTGGATGGTCAGCGGAGGCCTTAAACTATGGGAGGAACTCTACGCCGATTTCAACCTCATCCCTATGCCGGGCGGCAATACCGGCGTGCAGATGGGCGGTTGGTTTAATAAAGAGATCAAAAGCGTTGAAGACCTGAAAGGGCTCAAAATGCGCATCCCCGGCCTGGGCGGCAAGGTGCTGCAACGAGCGGGCGGCGCACCGGTGCTCATGGCAGGCGGTGAGATCTATACCGGGCTGGAACGCGGCGTCATCGATGCCACGGAGTGGCTGGGCCCCTTCCACGATACCCTGATGGGCTTCCACGAGATCGCCGAATACTACTACAGCCCCGGCTGGCACGAACCTGGCACCATGCTGGAGTTCTTCGTCAACAAGGAGCAAATGGAACAACTGCCCTCTGACCTACAGGGCATCATCAAGACCGTAGCAGGGGAGCTCTCCGGCTGGATTCTCAGCCAAATGGAAGCCAATAATGCCGCTGCCCTCGCCAAGTTCCTGGAAAAAGGCATCAACATTCGTCGCTTCCCGGATGAAGTCATCCAGCAGATGCGCACCTACACTGCGGAAGCGATTAACGAAATCACCGCCCGGGACCCCAAAAGCAGAAAAGTGTATGAATCCTACCGCAGTTTCCAGCAAAAGGCGGCGGACTATGCAGCGATTACGGAGAAGGCTTATTATAACCAGATTCAGGTGGATGCGGGGATTCGGTTGGGGTAGGTATAGCGTTAGGGTAAACGCATCAAAATTTGAATGGGATTGGAGCACGTCTGGAACATGTCGCGGAACACGTAAGAGCGGGTGGCGGCTGTCGAAATTGCATGTTCGACGGCGGAGTTTGCGTTCCGAAAGCTATCGTACAGGCGTCAACCGTTTTTTAATTTGGAATTTAATTTGTACCGTTTGGGAAGAGTGGTGTCTGCTTTTTTAGCACGGTCACCCTATTTTCCCTACATTTAGGGCTCCAAACCTTTGACCCCATGCGTTTCATCGTCCTTTTTTTATTAGTAGGCACATTGGTAAATAGCAGAGCACAGTCCCCCCGATCCAGTCAGGACCGCGCCCTCTTCTTCGCTGTCTCTAATTACGAGGAGGACGGGTTGTCCCACCTGCCACAGCCTGTAGCAAATGTACATGCGATTGCAAAAGAACTAAAGCGGCGCTTTGGCTTCGAAACGGAAGTAGTAGAAGACCCTACCCTGGGCCAAATACAGGCCAATCTGGCGGAGCATAAACGGGATGGTCTATTGCCGGATAGAGCAGTAAAAGCCACTCCTTTGTCTGGGAATATGGCTTTTGTAAAGGGGGGCACCTTCCAAATGGGCAGCACGAGCACAGAAGGAGGCAGTGATGAAAAGCCTGTACACAGCGTAACCGTTAGCGATTTCTACATCGGGCGGCACGAGGTCACCTTTGAGGAGTACGATGCCTACTGCGAAGCCACCGGGAAAAGTAAGCCAGATGATGAAGGCTGGGGCAGGGCACGAAGACCGGTCATCTATGTAAGCTGGCATGATGCAGTAGCTTACTGCAACTGGCGGAGCCAGCAGGAGGGCTATCAACCCGTCTACACCATCAGTGGAGATAGAGTCACCGCCGACTGGAGCGCTAATGGCTACCGCTTGCCTACGGAGGCGGAGTGGGAGTTTGCGGCAAGAGAACGAGGGAAAAATGTCCAGTTCGGAAATGGTAAGGATATTGCACGGGCCTCTGAGTTGAATTTTGATGCTTCAGAAAGTTATAAAACGCGTTACTCTGTGGTAGGAACATATCGTAAACAAACAGTACCAGTAGGCAGTCTCAATAGCCCAAACGAATTGAATCTGCATGACATGAGCGGTAATGTTTGGGAATGGTGTTGGGACTGGTACGATAGTGATTACTACAACAACAGCTCCAGTCGCAACCCCCGTGGCTCCAGTACGGGCTCTCGCCGGGTTCTACGGGGCGGCTCATGGAGCAACGGACCAGCCGGCCTGCGTTGCGCCTATCGCAACGGCGGCAGCCCGGACCGCAGGTACGACGACATAGGGTTCCGCCTCTCCAGGACCGCGGAATAGGCAGTGCCCCTCCTCTAGAAGATTGCGCATCCCAAGGGGCAGGACGTTAGTTTTTCTCCGTCCGCCGTAGCTTTAGCGTAGGCGGATTACCTTTTTGCCATACCATTCAAGAGGGCATAGCTCGTATTACGGGTTATGCCCTCTTACTATATATAGCCTATATGCTCTATCATATATAGTAGTAAAATGCATAAGGATATATAGGGATTTAGGGGTGTCGTGTCTGAAGTATAGGAATATATATAGCCAGCATATATAGGGCATTGGGTTTTGCGCTGCGGTAGGGTAACTCAGGCGGCGATTTTGGAATTGTGGCCTGAAGGTGCCTATCAGGTCGCGACTCCAAAGTCGCCACCTGACTAGAGATGGACTTATTAGAATTGATGCCCTGAATTGCTTTTTGGCACTGTTGGTACAATCAGGTCTTCTCTGTTAATAAAGCCCCAGAAACTTTTCTCCATTAAAACGGATAAGATGATCTGGATTTTTCACAAGCACATCCTACCAAACCCCCAGCCCTTCCCACAATACCTTTACCGACAGCATTATCGTCACCAAAATTACCATCAGTCCTAAGGCATTCGACCGCCGGCTATTGACGTATTGTCCCAGGATTTCCTTCTGATTGACGGTGTAGAACAGAAACAAGACAATCAAAGGGAGGAGGAGCGCATTTGCGATCTGAGCGAACTTTATGACCTGAATGGGCTTGAATCCCATAGTCGCCACGAGTACCCCAATGCCCAGTATACTCATCCAAACGGCGCGGAACCGTTGGTCATCTTCATTGGCAGGCCAGCCCAATAATCCGCAGGCAGCGTAGGCGGCGGCCAATGGGGCGGTCAGTGCCGAGCTAATCCCTGCAGCCATTAAGCCTATCCCCATTAACCATTTAGCACCGCTACCGAAGACAGGTTCGAGCTGGGCAGCCAAGTCTTGCGCCGACTGCACCTCAGAGACAGCTGAAGCTGAGCTTGCCGCTGTAATGATAATGAGCATGGAGACGATGCCACCTAGCAATATCGAAACCGCATTTTCCATCTGCACATCCTTTAATGCCATGCCAGGAGCCCATTTTTTAGAAATCGTAGACGCGTGCAGGAATAAATTGTACGGGACTACCGTGGTGCCAACTACCGCTAATGCCAAGAGCCAATCCCTTTCGGAAATGCTACCCGGCCAAAAGCCACGGATAATAGCGCCCAAATCTGGTTTCAATAAAATAGCCGTCAATAAAAAGCAAATGCTCATAACCGCCACCAAACCAATGAGTACCCGTTCTACCCAACGGTATTTACCCAAAAAGAGCAAAAGAAAACTGACCCCTCCAATCACCAGTGCCCAGAATCTAGAAGGCATGACCAGCAGCTCCATTCCAAGTACCCCACCGGTAATATTTCCGGCTTCGTAGGCTGCGTTGCCAATAACAATAGCACCAACCACCAGGAGAAATACAATGACCCTGTTTATGCCACGGGGAAATTGGCGGCAAAGAGCCTCACCCAATCCCTTTTGGGTTACGAAGCCCAAGCGGGCTGACATTTCCTGCAATACAATAGTGGTCAGCGTAGCAAAAGCCATCGCCCATAGTAAGCTATAACCTGATTGAACGCCTGCCAGTGTACAGGTGGTGACGGTGCCCGGGCCAATAAAGGCAGCAGCTACCAATGTGGATGGGCCGAAGTATTTTTTCTTGCTTTGGATGGCTCTGGAATTTGGATAAATAAATGTCTTTGTTCGGTATGCTCGCTCCCTGTATCCATCCGAATTTGCTCTGCAAATCAAAAATTCTTCACCGTAAACCCAAAAGCCAGCAAGCTGTCCTCCTGCCGATCTGCTTAATCAATCAAAAAGTACACTACCTCAGGGAAAAGAATGACCGTACCGAGAAACACCAGCTGAATAATCACAAACGGCAAAATACCCCGGTACAAATGCTGGGTTGTCACACCCGGAGGTGCTACCCCTTTGAGGTAAAACAGGGAAAACCCGAACGGCGGTGACAGGAAGGAGGTCTGCAGGTTCAGCCCCAGCAGTACGCCTATCCAGATCAAATCAATATCCATCTGCACAAAAATAGGAGCCACTACTGGCACGATGATGAAGATGATTTCAATAAAGTCGATGAAAAAGCCGGCGACGAAGACCACGATCATCACCAGGGCCAGAAATGCCATGGGCGACAGATTGGCTTCTTCGATCAGGCTGACGAGATAGGTGTCCCCGCCCATTTCCCGAAAGACGAAGGAAAAGACAGTAGCGCCCAGCAAAATCACAAAGACCATGCTTGTCAGGTGGGTCGTTTCCCGCATGACGGACTTTAAGACTTCCAGATTGAATTTGCCCTGACTGATGGTAAGCAAGGTAGCGCCCATTGCCCCTACGGCGGCAGCCTCGGTAGGCGAAGCAATGCCTGCAAAAATGGAGCCCAGCACGGCCACGATTAGAAGCATAGGCAGGACAAAAGCCTGCAGCACCTTACGGGTAGCCCCTGAAGCCCAGAAAGCCTCCAGTTCTTCTTTCGGCATACTTGGCGCATACCCCGGGCGCACCCAGGCAGTGATGGCGATGTACACAATATAAACGAGTACAAGCAGCAGCCCCGGGATGAGCGCCGCGGCAAACAGCTGCCCCACAGAAACATTCAGCACGCTGCCCAGGAGCACCAATACGACAGAAGGCGGAATGATCTGCCCGAGGGTGCCGGATGCGGCAATCGTGCCCGTAGCCAGCTCAGTGCGGTAACCGCGCTTCAGCATGGTCGGCAGGCTGATTAGGCCCATGGTGATTACGGTTGCGCCTACAATTCCGGTGGAAGCGGCTAATAACGCACCGACGATCACTACGCTAATCGCCAGCCCGCCCCGGACTTTCCCAAACAACATCGCCATGGTCTCCAAAAGACTTTCCGCCAGTCCCGATTTCTCCAGCATGATGCCCATATAGATGAAAAGGGGCACCGCCATCAGCACATAATTGCTCACAACGCCCATCATGCGGGGAGACAGTGCAATGAAGCTGCCCGGATCCAGAAAGCAGATAGCGTACAGGATGGAAATCCCCCCGAGCGTAAAGGCTACAGGATATCCGTACAAAATGAGCAGAAAGATGCTGATGAACAGTAATATCGCAAGGATGGCCATGGCTATTCGGTTTCAGAGGTGCTGGAATGGGAAGGGGCTTTACCTTTAAAGATCAACCAGTTGTCAATAATACTCGCGAGCCCTTGCAGGAAAAGCAGTACCATGCCTGCGGTTATTGCAAACTTGATGATGTACCGGGCCGGGAGCCCTCCGGGATCGGGCGACCCCTCTCCTATTTTGTAGGCAATAGTGGCGTATTCAAAGGAAACGTAAATCAGAATAGCCGTCCAGGGAATCAGAAATATCAAGCCTCCGAAGAGATTCACCAGCGCCTTATCCTTAGCCGAGAACTTAGCGTAAAACAAATCCACCCTGACATGCCGGTCGTGCCGGAAAGCATACCCGGCCCCCAGCAAAAAAATAAGCCCGAACAGGTGCCATTCCAGCTCCATAATCCAGGCTTGAGTTTCATTAAATAAATAACGGACCACCACATCGAAACAGACCAGCAGCATAAGCAGCGTAGTCAGCCATGCTGCCGCTCTGCCCACCTGCTCATTCAGGGTGTGGATAGCCTGGGCAACTTTCCGGAGCGTAGATACCATCAGCCAGGGTTTTGTTGATTTTTCTTGCTTTGATTGCTGACGAAAGATAAGGATTGTGCTATGTTAGCGGGGAATTTCCTTAAAAAAGTTTTCATTTTGCACCCTAGGCAGGAAGACCTTCAAAACATTCAGCTGATATTAAAACTGCATTTGTCGAACGTAAAATACTGTTGTATAGCTACCGCTGTACCACAATTTTCTGTCGCCATATCTGCCGCCCATCCGAGAGGGATAAAATGTATGTGCCGTTTGGCATATTGGGCAACGCTAACTCTAATGTGCTTTCAAACGGTTCCACATCCGACACTATGAGCGTTCTGCCCTGCAAGTCGGTACAGCGTATTTGTAGGGAATTAGGCTGCTGGAAACGGGTATGGCTTAAATCCACCGTGATTGTTCCCTCGCTTGGATTAGGATATACCGAAATAGATGATTGAGGCTCAGGCTCAATGGTTGCTGTAAAGGTTTCAAAAAAGTTAAAATACCGTGATTGATTGATCCAGACAGATTCCTCCGCACTCCATATTTGGTTTGTAAATACAGAATAGGTATCAAAGTTTTCAAATTCGCCTAATTGGAAGTTCAGGTAACTTTCAGAGTCAGTATCCCACTGTTGCTCAAGGCGTCGATTGGTCCAACCCAAACTATCAAGCTCAGTCGTAATACATGTTGTCGGATACCATTCAGCGATCCCATCGAGCCATAAATAATTTTTTACAATAGTGAGCAAGCCGTCATCTAAAGTCTCAATTTCTTCTTTGTTGATATTTACCCAACTACCATCAATCCATTGCTGATTAATGGCCTCTACGACAAGTCCATCCTGATTGTAAGTCTTTGAAAATTTGCTGGTAGGTATCCAAGCTCCTCCTGTGTATTGGAAAAAAGTTAGGGTGCTATCCTTACCGTGCTCATTAATGGTTGCTTCGAATTTGAACTTGTTTACCCAAGTCTCCTCATCTGAATTCCAGATAGCCCCAATTCTAAGTATTGGTATCTCAACTCCGGAAATGTAATCATAAGAATCCCGGCTCCATGGCATCCAGTCTATAGCAGTTGGATCAAATAGATAAGTCCATTTATAAGTCAAGAGTTGATCTGAATTGTAAGCAAAAGTGTCTACCTGACTGGGCACCCACTCGCTACTATTCCATTCTTCGACCAAAAACGTCTCAATTTTACCAAAGTCAGTCAACTTGGGGAAATACCTGCTACGGAACGTCCAACCTGTATCTTCATCGTAATCGAGGATTTCACTCATTATTAATTGTCCGGATGCACTAAGTTCATAAAAAGTAGAGTCTACAGCGATCCAGCCAACATCTTCCCAGTGCTCAGAACGTCTTGCAACAATAAAGCGCTCTTGCCCATTCATCAGGAATGGTACTTCTTCAAAAGAAGCAATTAATTTACCCGAAGGACCAGGAATATTCAATTGTTCAGTAAAAGTATCCTGAGCGTTGCCGCTGAATACGAGACAGAATGTAAAGGTGGTTAAGAGGAGCGACTTATACATTTCGATAGCTTTTAGTGGTGGAAAATGAAAAAATGTACTAACTACGATGAATTTAACTTCTAAATTACGAAGTAATCATGATAACTGCAACTTAATGCCTACTCCTGATGAAACAGGCTCAGAAGCAGGCATTAAGTTGTTATTTATTATCGAATCCCCTCTAACCATTCAAGATTGGTGAAATGACAGGGTCTATGATACATTACGCCCCCAGCCGGTCAAACTGAGTCAAGTCCAATTTCTCAATAATACGGATGAGCTTATCCGCATAAGCCTTGTCTGTAGCGTAGCCCGCTTTTTTTAGGCCCCGCGCCCAGCCTTTATAATCGGAAATGCGCACCCGGTGCAGATGCTTGTACCGTTCGCCGTTGAGCAGTTCAGAATGTGCCCGGAAGCTCTCTTTGGCATCCCCAAAGACCCGGAACATATCGTAGAGGTCATCATCTGAGTAATTGCGGCAGGTACAGCCCCGGCATTGGCGCTTGCACTTGATCCCAAAGTGATTGTTGGACTCCCTGGCGAGCAGGCTTTCTCCGGCGTTGGATTCCAGCAGCCCCTGCGCGAGGGTAATGCTTGCCGGGATCCCATAGTCTTCCATTTCACTGATCGCCAGCATTTTGTACTGCTCCAGATAAGCCTCTACTTTAGCATTGACGGCTTCCTTGACCTCCGGTCGCACGTGGTGGCGCTCGGCGTAGTTGTCATTCAGCACGAAGGTGAGGTTTGGGAAATCCTCTGGTTGACGGGTATCCCACTTGATTTGTGAGACATTTTGTTGGATATTGGTGCGCTTTTCAGCTTTGTAACTGGCGGGCAGCGCCTGCCCAAACGATGGCACGAGGCCCTGTTCCGCAACCGCAACGGGCTGCTCGATGCTGTTCAGGTTAAACTGAATGCTGATGTTTTTAAAAAACAGAATGTATATCCCCAGGCCCAGGAGGACGCCGTTGAACCAGTTGCGGTGAAGGGCGTCCGCCAGAGCTTGAAGGGACAGGGTGTTTTGGTGGGTACTTTTGCTTTCCATGTCTTGCCCCTTTTTGTTTCAAAAATGTGTACAAACACAAATGTAAAACAAAAAATGTTTAAAAACAAGACTACGAAACAAATTGATTGCTATTTTTTGAATGCGCCCGCCACGACCAGTTCTTTAGTACCGTGGCCGTAGGTGTAAAAGCCTTCACCTGACTTCGCGCCCAGCTTGCCGGCCGTCACCATATTGACCAGCAACGGGCAAGGAGCGTACTTAGGATTGCCGAAGCCTTCAAACAGGACATTCAGGATGGACAGGCAGACATCCAAACCGATAAAGTCCGCCAGTTGCAGCGGCCCCATAGGATGCGCCATGCCGAGCTTCATGACCGTATCGATTTCCTCCACGCCGGCCACGCCTTCGTGCAGGGAGATAATCGCTTCATTGATCATTGGCATCAAAATCCGGTTGGCGACAAACCCTGGGTAATCATTGACCTCTACCGGCACTTTGCCGAGTTTGCGGGACAAGTCCATGACGGTGTCCGTGGTCTCATCTGAAGTGGCGTAGCCGCGGATGACCTCTACCAGCTTCATGACCGGCACGGGGTTCATGAAGTGCATGCCGATGACCTGCGCCGGGCGCGTTGTCGCTGCCGCAATCTTGGTGATGGAAATGGAAGAAGTATTGGTCGCCAGGATGGCAGACTTCGGTGCCGCCTCGTCCAGATCCTTGAAGATTTTCAGCTTGAGGTCTACGCGCTCGGTGGCGGCTTCAACGACCAGATCAGCTTCAGCCACACCGGTTTTCAGGTCCGTTTGTTTGGTCAGGTTGGCAAGCGTTTTCTGCTTCACCTCCTCGGTGATCCGCTCTTTTTTGAGCATGCGGTCGAGGTTCTTCGTGATGGTGGCGAGGGCTTTGTCGAGCGCTTCCTCAGAGATGTCGATCAGGCTGACGGAATAGCCATTCATGGCGAAAACGTGGGCGATGCCGTTGCCCATAGTGCCGGCACCGATTACTGCGATATTTTTCATGGATTTGGTTTTAGACTATGTTAGGATTTTCGGGGGGCGAAGATACAAAAAAGCCTGCACGGACTGAACCGTGCAGGCGGGTTTTAAATGATTGGAGTACGGGTGAATTGCTTACAACAGTCGGTTTATTGCTTTATCAGGCGCAGGGTTTCGGTGCCCTGCTCGCCGCGCACCTGCAGCATCAGCATACCGGCGGGCACGTCCGACAGGTCGAGGTCGATCTGCTGCCGTCCGGCGCTCCAGTTGTAGTGCTGCTGCCAGAGGGCTTGCCCGTTCAGGTTGAGCAGGCGCAATTCATAGGCGCCTCCCTGCTGAAGGTCGAGGTCAAGCGTGGCTTGCTCACGGGCGGGGTTCGGATAAGCCTTGATCTGGCCCAGTGGTTGTTCATAGTTGTCGTCCGTATCGACTGCCATCAGGAAGGAAGGCTGCCCGGTAAAGCCATTGATGACCGGATTGATGGTCACGGTAAAGGTGGATACACAGCCATCCGGTGTCGTCATCGTCAGCGAGATTTCGTAGTTGCCTGGTGCGGCATAAGTGTGCACAGGCATGGCTTCCGTACTTGTATTGCCATCGCCAAAATCCCACTGGTAGCCTGCCCCGAAATCGGAAGACAGGTTCAGGAAGGCATAGGTCAGGCTATCGGTCTTGAACGGCAGGAAGAGTGCGAGGCAGTCTTCATCATAGAGGATATCGAAGTCGGTCAGGATAATCATGCTCATGCTGCTGGTGCAATCGCCGCTGGTAATGGTCAGCGTGACCAGGTAAAGCCCGGGTGCAGCATAAGTGTGAGACGTGTTTTGCGCCGTGCTGCTATTGCCATCCCCAAAGCTCCAGAACCAGGAATCTGTGTCATCGCCCATGGACATATCCATGAAGGTAAAGGACAACAGGTCGTCTGCATCCTGCTCGAAGGAGAACATCGCCTGGCATTCCGGGCCATTGCCTGCGCCACCGCCACTACCGAGGAATATCGGGTGCACAATAGTACTGGTGCAGCCCTCATTGGTTGTGATGGTCAGGGAAACTTCCACAATACCTGTTTCCGCATAAGTATGTACCGGGTTTTGCGCCGTGCTGCTGTTGCCATCACCAAAGTCCCAGAACCACTCCACCACCGTACCGTCGGTCACGAAAGAGGCATCAAAAAACTGTACCTGCCCGGGCACATCGGTTTCCATGACCTCAAAGTAAGCTTCGCAGAATTCGCCTCCACCGTCACAGGGCGCATACTCATCCGGGCCAAAGCCTTCGCATTCGGCATAACAGTCGTTTTGGAAGACCAGCTCAATGCCATTCGGAAGCGTTACACATACCGGATCGTAAACCTGATAACAGTTGCAGTCACCAGGATCGTCGCACTCAAAGAACACAGATGAATCATAGCCTTCGCATTCCGCAAAGCAGGCATTAGGGAAGGTGAGAATCTGCCCGGAAGGCGTCGCCACACAAACCGGGTCGAAGACATCATCACAACCACAGGGCGCATCGATATCGCAGTCCTCGAACTGATCAGGCCCAAAGCCCTCGCATTCGGCGTAGCAAGGGTTTTGGAAGGTCAGGGTGTCGCCATTCTCCACTACACAGACCGGATCAAAAATGGCGGGGCAAACGCAGCTGACATCGCCTTCGCAATCGATAAAATCATCTGTGGTAAAGCCTTCGCACTCTGCCACACAGGCATTGGGGAATTCGAAGACCAGCCCGGGGAACAGCTCCACACAAACCGGCTCAAAAACCAGCGGGCAGTCGCAATCGTCAAAATTGCAATCGTCGTAAATTTCATCCGGCCCATAACCGGAGCAAATGGCTACGCAGGCACTCGGCATCGTGATGATCACGCCAGCTTCATTGATCACGCAAACCGGGTCGAAGACATCATCACAGTTGCAAGGACCGCCGTTGTCCCCCACATATACGGGTTGGGAATAGGAGCTGACACAGCCGCTTTCTGTGACGATGGTGAGATTGACATCAAACGACCCTGTCTCTGAGAAAGTGTAGCTGGGATTGGCTTCCGTTGAGGTGCCGCCATCCGGGAACGTCCAGTTGTAGCCCATGATACTGTCCCCAAAAGTGAAAGAAAAACTCGTAAAATCCAGGGTCAGGCTATCCGCGCCTTGTTCGTAGGTAAAGAAGGCTTCGCAAAGGTCAAAGCCGTTGTCGCTGCAGTCCACGACATCATCGGCGCTATACCCTGCGCATTCGGCATAGCAGAGGGTTTCAAAAAGCTCCACAATGCCTGGCGCTACCTCAATGCACACCGGGTCGTACTCATTCCAGTCGCAGTCACAGGGCACGAAATCTTCAACATAGACCGGATTGGTGAAGATAGCGGTACAAGTATCAGCAGTGATGGTCAATGAAACATCATACACTCCCGTAGTAGCATAAGTGTGCAGGGGGGAAGCTTCGTCGCTCGTGTTGCCATCCCCAAAATCCCAAAACCAGGATTCCACAGGCGTGGCGGTGCTCGATAGGTCATAAAACTGTACTTCGTAGGGGTCAGCATTGATCTGCTCCATGAAGAAGAAGGCTTCGCAGTGCTCCGGTGGTGGCGGCGGATTGATGTCGCCACAGATGATCAGGTCCACTCCCGTTGCCGAAGGGGCACTCTCCTGCAGCGTTACTGTTTCCGTAAGGAATACGCCCGTACAGAAATCGATGGTACTCACAGTGGCCGTTAGCGTGGGCATGTTGCTAAAGTCGTGGTTGAAGGTAAACGTGTAGCTTCCATCCGCTTCAGTAACGGCAAACAGGTACTCATCAAGGGAGGGCAGCAGCAATTCCACTTCAAATCCAGGCACAGGGTCCTGATCGGGCCCAAATAGCAGGCTGCCGGAAACGCTGAGCTCCGTAGCATAGCTATTGAAGAAGCTACAGAACGCTAATAGTAAAACAGTCAGGTTTTTCATAAAGTCGGGTGATTTTATTGAATGATGTACAATAGTTTTTCTCTTAACAGCCCGTCACTTTGCTGCACGCGCACCAGGTAGTAACCGGTTGGCCAGCTGCCGGGCACAGCGATTTCAAAGGTGGGCGTCCGGGGTTCCTGTTCGTAGAGTGGTTGCCCCAGTATATTGAAGACACCAACGCGCGCTATGCCTTTGGGGGCTTCCACCAATACCCGGCCGTTGCGCACAGGATTGGGGAGAAGGCGCATATCGGCTGTTTCCTCCGTCAGGGTTTGGGTGACCAAGTAGTTGGGGTTGTATACGGTCAGCATCAGGCTGTCGGTCACGACCGGCTGCAATTCCAGGCTGTCGTTGACGAGCATGACTTCCTTGATTTCCAGGAGTATCTTGGCGCTGTCAGCCTGCATAAAGGTGATCAGATCATCCTCAATGACGATGGACAAAACCCCTACCCTTCCTTCTGCTGCGGTGGGGTTGACCCCGTAGCGCGTAGAAGCTGTCTTCAGCCGGTCCGTCTGACTTGTACTGATGGTTTGGAAGCGGAAGGATTCCGAGGTGCCGCCCAGCCAATCCTGATCGTAGCTGAGCGAAATGCTTTGGATGTAGTTTTTGTTGAAAGCGATCTCAAATGCCAGCCCGTTTACCTCAGTGGGCAGGTTGGGGTAGTCCAAATCCAGGGCGATATTGACGATGGATCCCGCAGTTAGCGGAGGGTTCAGCAAATCAGGCGTAAAGGCAAGCGCAGCATCCATGCCCGGTACAGCGGCAGGGAAAACAACCGGGGCCGGTGTGGAGTGGCTTTGCCCGAAATTGGTCACCACCGCCAGCATATCCGAGAGGTTGACCTGCCCGTTGCCATTGGCATCCGCATGCGCATAGCCCACGCCACTGGGGAAGCTTTGCATCCAGTTGATGGAAACCGGCATTTCTTCAAAAATGGTGCCGGTCTGAATGCGCGCCGGACCGGCACTGCCATAAGCATAACCGGTGTACAGCACATCTGCCTGATCGACTTTGCCGCTGTTGTTGGCATCGCCCGGGTAAACCTGCGCCTGCAGGCCCGAAACGAAAACCCAGAAAGTTGCTATCCAAAATATCTTCCGCATGGGTGATTACTTTTTCTTACACTACAAAAGTAAGGGCAAGGCGGAGGGGGCACAACTACATTTTTTTATATTTGTATGTGTAAGAACCTAAGATTATTCAAAATTTATATGCTATTTATCAGTGTTTTGTGTTATTTTTAGACTCGGATAAATATTTAAACCTGAGTTTTCCTGCTCTGATTTGTCGGCTTTTTGTCCTTTGCTTTCTTCAAGGATGTATGGCTTGAGGCACTAGATAAAATGACTACAATATGAATACCTTACCAGCTAGGCTTACGCTGATATTGTTTTTTTGCTTTTTACTCCCGGCAATAATGGGTGGGCAGGAAAACTGGATCAAGGTTTTGGGCTCTGAAGGAAAGCAGCATCATATTAACACTCTGATTGCAAATAAATCCCCACAGCGTTTAGCCCAAATGGTGATGGTATCAACGACTATTTTTTCCCACAGGGGGACGGGTTCGAGCTCATTATTATGCGGATATTTGATCGTTGGGGAGGTCTGGTCTTTGAGGGAAACAGGAATCATTCAATCTGGGATGGGCAAATGAACGGAAAGCCGGTAACTTCTGGCCTATATCCCTATGTAGCCCAATTTCGGGAGCTGGCAAGCGGGCGTACGGTAGCCCGGCAAGGCCATGTTCTACTTCTTCGGTAAAAACAACTGAGGATTCTCTAAAAAACTAGGCATATCCGATACATGAAAAACACCAAGCTCCTCCAATTCCTCCAGACCCTTGACGGCTACGACTGGCGCAGCCTGCTTGCTTTTGTGGAGAGCCCCTTCCACAATCCCAATCCGGATGCGCACCGCTTACTAGGTCATTTGCATGCTCTCTGGACAGATGGGTGGAAACCGGAAGCATTGGAACGGGAAGCCGTATTTAAGGGGTTGTTCCCAAAACAGCCTTACCACTACCAAATGCTCAATCAGCTGATGAGCGACCTGCTGAAACTGGCAGAAGACTGGCTGGTTTGGAAGCGCCTGCAGGAGGATACCGCCCTTGCCGAACAAATCAAGGCGGAAGAACTGGCCCGGCTCCAATTGGGCAAGCACTACCGGCAAGCTAACCGCAAAGCAAACGATGCGTTGGAAAAGGCACCGCTAAGCCCTACACATCACTTGCAAAGCTGGCAATTGCTCGATCTGGCCGAACAGCAGTTTTTCCGGCAAAATACGCGGCAGCCCACGCCCTTTCTACAGGAAGCCAACAGCGCCCTGGATGATTTCTTTATGCTACAGAAGCTACAGTACACCTGCGAGATGCTCAACCGGCAGCGCCTGATTGATCAGGATTTTGATCCCACATTGGTGGAGCCCGTGATCAACCATTTGTCCGGACAAGACCTGAGCTCAAAACCGCTGCACCAACTCTACCTGTACCTTTATCAGATGCTGCAGGCACCTGCCCGCCATCAGGAGACTTTTTTCAGTTATGTTGACTTATTCCGAGGGTGGAGTAACCGGCTGAGCCAGGAAACCGCCCGCCCCCTACTCTACTACGCCATTAATTATTGCATTGGCAGGATACGTGATGGTGAACGGTCTTTTGCTCCACATTTGCTGGGGTTATACCAGCAGGGAATTGACGAGAAAATTTTGATTGAGGAAAAGCAATTATCGCCCTGGACCTATAAAAACATAGTCAAGCTGGGGCTCAACCTGAAAAGGTATGATTGGGTGGAGGATTTTGTCAAAGCGTACTCAGACTATCTGCCCGCTGACCAGCAAAAGGATGCGCTGCATTACAATCTGGCTGAGCTCTACTTTTTCAGAGCAGACTACGAGACCGCCCTCAATCAGCTCCGGCAGGTGGAGTTCACGGATATTCACTACAACCTCGGCAGCCGGACGCTGCTGGCCAAAATCTACTACGAACAGGGCGCCTGGGATGCACTCGAAGCTTCGCTAAAGGCTTTTCAGGTTTTCCTGAGACGCAACCGGTCAATCTCCACCAAGGTCAAAACCCCTTACGCAAACTTCATACGGCTGACAGGCGCACTGCTGCGGCAGCTGCCAGCCTCTTATCCCACACTGCGGGCAAAGGTGGAAGCCACCCAGCCGCTCAACAACCGGGACTGGCTGCTGGCCAAGCTAAGCTAAGACATCCCTACTCCCGGTTCTGCTTCAGGCTTTGCTGGTTTTCAAAGTCATAAAGCGTCAGACGGCGCAAATCGTAATAAGCGAGCCAGAAATCACGAAGGGCACTCACATAGGCTGCCCGGGCACTCGCTTCCTGGCTGATGGAAATATTCAGGTCCGCGATTGCAATCTTGCCGATGCGGTAGCGCTGCCTGGTGATCTCCAGTTGCCGGCGGGCGACATCGTAGGCGCGCAGGGCGAGATCCACCTGATTGCGCAAGAGGCTGAACTGTTGCACTTTGATCAGGATTTCCTGCTCGAAATTGACACGGTTTTGCTGTACCTGCAGCTGCGTGAGTTCCTGATTGGAGCGGGCGATTTCTATTCGGGACCGGGCTTTGCCCCAATCCGCAATCGGTACATTGAGGCGGATGTTGAGCCGCTCCTGATCCAGTGGGTCGACATAGGCATCGCCAAACATATTGGCCGTTTGAGAAAGGGCAAAGTAGCCGTTAATATCCGCAGAAGGCCCGGTAGTGCCTTTGGCTCGGGCGACTTCCCGGTCGGCTTCGCGCAATTGCCGTTCAAAACCAACCGACTCACTGCGGTTCTGCCGGGCAAGGCTGAGGGCCTGGTCCGCATCAATATCGAAAACCGGAATTTCACCGGGCGTGGCAGGCTCAAAGTAAACGGCTTCCTGAATACCCAGAAAATTACGCAGGGCTTCGGTACTGGTCTGCAAATCGAGCCGGCTGGACGCGAGGGAAGCATCCGCATTCATAGCACTCAGCTCAATCTGGAGAAGTTCCGTTTCTGCAATACGCCCCACATCGAAACGCCCACGGGAGATGACCAAGAGGGTGTCAGCATCCCTTTTATCGCGCTGCGCCGCTTCGAGGTTGAGCTGAGCCACCAGGACATCGAAGAACAACAGTGCAGCATTATAGGCGACATCTTCCAGGTCTTCCGAAAAGGCCCGCTGGGCTTCTTCGTACACCAAAGGCTGTATCTCCTTCGCCCACTTCAGCGCATTAAACTGGAAGAGCGGTTGCTGAAACCCAATCGCAAACGGGGTGCTCAGGTAGGAAGTGGAGCCGGGGTTGTTGTCGGTTTCAAAAATATCAATCCGCTCCAAAGCGGTTTGCGCGAAGATGGAGCCACCGGTAAGGGCAATGTCCTGCTCCAGGCTCAGATTAGCCAGGTTGCTCATTAGGGCCCGGTCGATAAAGGCATCGGAACCATTGGGCAGCGTAATGGTCTGAATGGATCGGTTCAGATTGGGCAGGGTGGCCCCAAAACTGATCTGTGGACGGTAGTCTGCCAGGAAAGACTGATAACGCCAAAAGCCATTTTTGACGGCCGTCTCCGCAATCTGCACATCCGGCGCACCGGTCTGTGCCATCCGGACCACTTCTTCCAGCCCCATCCGAAGGGTATCGGGCTGAGCGTGGGCAAGGTTGCCGGACAGGGCCAGCAGTACAACAAAAAAGTAATGCTTCATCGGGATTTGTTTTAGTCAGAGCGCAAAGCTTTAATCGGGTCTTGTTTGGCGGCTTTCTGTGCCGGGAAGAGCCCAAACACCAGCCCAATGCTCGCTGCAACCCCAAAGGACAGCAGTATGCTCCAGGCAGAGACGATGGTCGGGATTTCCGCGTAAGAGGCGATGGTTTTTGCTGCGCCTACGCCCAGCAGCACGCCAATCAGCCCACCAATCAGACTGATGAATACGGCTTCAAATAAAAACTGTAAAATAATATCGAGCTGCGTGGCGCCTAGGGAGCGGCGCACACCTATTTCCTTGATGCGCTCCAGGACAGAAGCCAGCATAATGTTCATAATGCCGATACCGCCCACAAGGAGGGAGATGCCGGCAATGACCGCCAGTACGAGGTTAAAGGTTTCCTGCGTTTGCTGTTCCTGCTCGAGGAGCAGTTCCGGCACTTCAATTTCCACATCCGGTACCTGCAAATGACGGCGCTGCAAAATCCGGGCGATCACGTCTGCGCTGGCACGTAGCTTCTTGCTGTCGTCCACCCGCACCACGAGGCGGTCGAGCTGATGATAGTTTTTAGCTTTGTTTTCGTCGTTATTCCCCAGGTCATCCGGCGTGATGAGCGCCCGGTTACGGAACCGGAGCAATGCGGTGCTTACCGGGATGTAGACATCCGAATTGTAGTCCCGGATACCCAGGCGAGCCAGGCTTTCCTCGGAAGCGTTGCGTTTTTTCAGCACGCCAATTACCCTCAGCCACGTTTTGCCGCATTTGATGAGCTTGCCGACCGGGTCTTCCTCACTGAAGAAGCGTTTTTTCACTTCTGTGCCAATAATGCAAACCGCCTCCCCTTTTTCCATATGCACGGGCTGAAAGGCGATGCCCTGGCCGATTTCCAGACCGTTGAGTTCGAAAAAGTCATTCTCCACCCCGATACAGCGCCCTTTTTCCTGCCGCCCAGCCCGGACTACACTCACGGGGAGGATAATTTCCGGGCTCAGGCGGTCTACAGTGGGGACGGTTTTTTGAATGGATGCCAGGTCTGCGAGGCTAAGCCCGGGCGAATAGGGCTTTTTCTCTTCTTCCTCTTCATTTTCCGTGCTGATTTCATCGCCGCTTTCCGGTACTACGGACGTAATAACTATATTATTGGTGCCAATGAGTTTCATTTGGTCGAGTATCGCCTGTTTGGCCCCGGTGCCAATGGCGAGCATGGCGATCACTGCGCCCACACCAAAAATGATGCCCAAGGCTGTAAGGAAAGACCGGAGCTTATTGGCATTGACGCCCTCCACCGCCAGCAGGAAGTTGAATAGTACACGCTGCATAGAATCAGGTTTTGCCCGCTGGGTGGTTTAGTCAAAGATGATGACGTTGCCTCCGCTATTTCTGCTGTTGCTGGGCGGCTCAATGTCTTTTACAGATTCCTTCCGGCGCAGGGCTTCTGCCTGCCGTTTAGCCTCTGCTTCCTTTTGCTTTTTGCGGATGTCTTCTTTGATGGCCGGGTCAAGCGGCACAAAGTTAGCATCTTCTGCACCGGGGGGCGGCACCAGATAGATTTGGTCGCCCTCGGACAGGCCGTATTCCACGATGATTTCATCTGCGTTAGACAAGCCGGTGATGACCTCCTGCCGGACGACTTCGGAACCGCTATCCTTATATACAAAGGAGAGGCTGTCGGACTGCAGGCCTTCAAGAGGAATAGAGAGCATATCATCGTAAGTGCCGGTGAGTATCTCATTGCTTGTGGTCATAGCCGGTCGGAGAATAGAATCCGATTCGTTGACCTGTACGATGACCTCGAATACTTTGGCGTCGTACCCGCTGAGCTGTTCGCCTATATTTGCTACTTTGATAACCTTGCCTGTGTACTTCCGTTCCGGGAAGGCATCCACCTGAATGGCGACATCCTGCCCCTCCTGCACCTTGCTGATGTCCACCTCATTGACATAAGTTTGGGAAATCATGTCGCTAAGGTCAGGCAGTTCTGCCACAATGGGGTCCCAGGCGCTGATCCGCGAGCCCGGCTCTTTTTTGCCCCGCCAGGAACGAGCGTAGATCATCATGCCAGGTTCGGGAGCACTGATACGGAATTCCTCCGACAAGTCAGCGTAAACCTTGAGCTGTCGTTGGTTTTGGCGGAGCAGAGCATCGATTTCCTGAATTTTGGCAATGGCCTGCTGCTGTTTAAGCTCGTATTTTTTGAGCAACTGCTTGTAATCTCGTTCCGTCTTTTCGAGGTCCAGCTCAGCCTGTTGAATCACGGAGCGGGGTTCAAATTTGCTCTGTTCCACGGCGAGCAGTTTCTCCTGTTTGGTAAACTCCAGGTTAGCGAGTTCATCCCGGAGCCCACGTAAATCTATCGCCGTATCGATGCGGGCTTGTTCAAGCTGCGTTTGTATCTTTTCGAGTTCCGTCTGTACATCGCTCATCTTGCCTGCCAGCTCAGTACGGTCGAGGGAAGCCACATAATCGCCTGCTTCCACTACACTACCTTCGGGAATAAGGTCTGAAAGCGTCGTCTCATAGATACCGGCAGCACGCATGCCCTGCGGGGCTCTGATTTTGACAGAACGCTTAGCGGCTAGTTCGCCGGTAGCTGTAACCTGTATAGAAAAAGGTTGCCGTTTGAGTTGGTACCGGAGTTCCTTGTCCTGCTCTGCAGAAGTAGAACCCGACAGGAAGTACCAGCCCGCCAGCCCGCAAAGGCCAAGAAAGGCCACCAGAATAATGATGCCTGAGCGCTGCATAAGGTGATTTCTTTGATTGCATTAAAATTAAGAAAAAAACGCTGCAAAGCATCCTGTTTTACATTAACTTAACATTTACGCAGCGTAACCAAATAGTTTAATCAATTGATAAACAGACACTTGTGTAGCTTTCAACAACAAACACCTTGTTATCCACATTTTTCAACCCTTATGTGGAAAGGCTTTTGGGAGAGGCGGATATTTTTTTTGTTCCGCGCAAGCCCTTGCCAGTTAAGCCGCTAGGCGATTTATATATGATCTGCCCTATCAAAACTTTTCAACATCAGTTTTAAAACCGGCTTTTTTTTGCCAACTTTGTAGTCCTCCGATAGTTAAGGGCACAGATCAAAAACATCGGTTAAATGCGACTTGGCTTTTTACTTATTGTAAGAGCCGCCACCCTGCATTTTCAAAACCTAACTTGCTGATACTCTAGGCTTAACAGCCCACTTTTATTAATGCTTTTAAACCTGCAGAATGACAAAGGATCATGCTACAGTCTGGGGTAACTGTCTGCAAACGATTCGCAAGAATGTGAATCAGCAGAGCTTTAGGACCTGGTTCGACCCAATCAAGCCGGTACGGCTTGAAGATAATGCGTTGACGATTCAGGTACCGAACAAGTTTTTTTACGAGTGGCTCGAAGAGCACTACGTGAAGCTGCTGAAGACGACCATCCGCCGTGAACTTGGGCAAAATGGCCGGCTGGAATATCAAATTCTTACGAAGAGTGCAGTGGCAGCTGCTCCAAACGGGAAACCAAATTACAGTACAACAAACGGAACTCCAGGAAAGAAAAACGGAGGCAAGTCTGGCGCATTCGCCCCTGGCATGCTGGACAGCCAAACCATAAAAAACCCCTTCGTGATCCCGGGGATCCGCAAAATTAAGGTGGACCCCCAGCTTAACCCCAACTACCTTTTCGATAACTATATTGAAGGGGACTGCAACCGCCTTGCCCGCTCAGCCGGTGTGGCTATAGCGAAAAAACCGGGGGCGACCTCGTTCAACCCGCTGGTGATTTTCGGGGATGTGGGGCTGGGAAAGACGCACCTCGCCCATGCCATAGGCAATGAGGTCCGCCAAAGCTTTCCGGCAAAGACGGTCTTATATGTGTCCAGTGAAAAGTTTACCAATCAGATTATTCAGTCTATCAAGAATAATGCGGTAAATGACTTCGTCAATTTCTATCAGTTGATTGATGTACTGATCGTGGACGATATTCAGTTTCTGGCCAATAAGCAGAAGACCCAGGAAATCTTTTTTCACATCTTCAACCAGCTGCACCAGAATGGCAAGCAGATCATCCTGACTTCCGACCGGGCACCTAAGGACCTGGACGGCATGGAGGAAAGATTAATCTCCCGCTTCAAGTGGGGCTTGTCAGCAGATTTGCAGGCACCCGACCTGGAGACGCGCATTGCCATCCTGGAGGCCAAGATGAATCAGGAAGGCGTTGAGCTCCCGGCTGATGTAACAGAATTCATCTGCTACAACATCCAAAACAACATCCGCGAGCTGGAAGGCGTATTAGTTTCTCTCATCGCCCAGTCTTCCCTCAATCGTCAGGAAGTCGACATTGAGCTGGCCAAACGGGTGATCCGCAACTTTGTCCGGCAGATCAATAAGGAGATTACCGTCGACTATATCCAAAACCTCGTGGCGGAGCACTTTAGCCTTCCGGTAGAGAAGCTGCAGGGCAAGACCCGCAAGCGGCAGGTTGTCATCGCCCGGCAGTTGTCGATGTACCTGGCCAAGAACCTGACGGACAAGTCGCTCAAGGCCATTGGGGAGAACTTTGGGGGCCGGGACCACAGCACTGTCATCTACTCCTGCAAGACCGTATCTGACCTCATGGAGACCGACATGATCTTCAAGGACACGGTGTCGGAACTTGAAAAGAAGATCAAACTAAGCCTGCACGACCAATAAAAAGCAGTGATTGGGAACGTTGAAAAAAGTTTTAGCGTTATTTCTACTGTAAATCAGCAAAATAGAGAATACCAGTCAAAAAAGTTGGAAAAAATACGTTACAAGATTTGATTTTTTGACTGGCGTTCTTACCTTTGCAATCGCTCAAGAAAAACACACGGAAACGTTGTTCGAAAGAGCAAAAAAATTCAGGCAAAAGCGCTTGGATTTCTCAAAAAAAGTCAAGTGATTTGGGGCTCAGAAAACGGCAGATGCCACCACCCCACTCACAACTTACCAGCTCTGGCAGCTGGGTCAATTCAGGATTACCCGGTGACGTGGGTGAGTGGCTGAAACCACCAGTTTGCTAAACTGGCATACCTTCACGGGTATCGGGGGTTCGAATCCCCCCGTCACCGCTGGATTAATATAGATCGGGGCGTAGCGCAGTCCGGTTAGCGCACCTGCTTTGGGAGCAGGGGGCCGCAGGTTCGAATCCTGCCGCCCCGACTTTAAAAGACCATCTCGTTTGAGGTGGTCTTTTTGTGTTTTGGCGCAGCGCAGTCCGTTTTCAATCCCCAGTATACCCTTCGAACACAACCCCTTGGTTTCCAGTTTTATAAGTAGAGATTTTCAAAAGAAAACCGATACTTATGAGAACCTTTGGAAACTTCAGAGGACTTTTACCGAACGATGATGATACTCGCTACTCTGACCAATTCCTAAACCGTCAGGCCAGGCGGCGCATGGGGCGCCCGATCGATGACGAAGGCTTTACCGTGCCTTCCGTCAATATCCGAAATAACGATGAAAAAGAATACCTGATCGAAATGGCAGCACCGGGCTTTGAAAAGTCTGACTTCGATATCACCGTGAATAAAGGGAATCTGTATGTAGAGGCAGCTCATCACCACACGAGCCACAATGACACCTACACCCGCCGTGAACATAATTATTCCCGGCTCAGCCGCAGTTTTACCCTGCCAGAAACAGCTATAGAAGATAAAATTGATGCACGCTATCAAAATGGCATGCTGGAGATTGTTGTGCCGGTAAAGACCAATGCCGATGATGCCGGAACAATTAAGTCTATCGATATTAAGTAGCGTGTTTCAGACTGACTTCTCTTTAGCGCAAAAAGTCTGCCTCTTAGGTGAGGCAGGCTTTTTGCGTATATTTTGTAATCAAAATATTTACAACCAAACCTCTTTTTCGCTGTAGCGTCGTTTTATCGGGCTCAGATTATCCAAACGAACATGAGCACAGCCTGGCGAGTTCAAAAAAAAACCGCCAACCAAATGAAAATCTATAATCAGCTCCGGAAGCTGAAGTATATGCGTACGCTCTACAGTGGTACGCTTGCTGCTGTGATCATCTTTCTGGGCACTTATTTCACAGGAAAGCTGGGGCCGGCAGAAGCTAAGGTTAGTATTGAGGAAATGAAACCTTCCCTTCGGTTTATTTGCTCTAGCACACTGACGGCGACTTCAACCATACTGGCGTTGTTACTTACTTTATTGTCCTTTAGCAGCAGTACAGAGCGGAACATCAAAGCAGAGCACTTCGATCGCGTCAAATGGATTGCACGGTTATCTACCATTGCTTTTGCCGGAGCAATTTTTCTGCTTATGTTCCTTAACCTGCCCCTGAAAAACAATGACCTTCAGCTTGATGGCTTTTACCAGGTTACTTATTACGTGCTGCTGAGTTATGGCGCTTTGCTCGGCGGCCTGATGATATCCGTTGTTTTGATGCTCTACCGCGCAGCCAAAGCCATTATCTTGATTTACCATCCAAACCGGGACGCTGATTTCCTGTTCGTCAGCCAACAACAGCGCGAAGCAGTGGAGGGAGAAAAGAGACGTAAGAAAGAGAACAAAAACTACTAAGTCTCCGGATCCATATTAAATTCTTGCTTTCTCTTAAAAAGCTCGACTCCCGCGCACTCGCCACGTTCTTACGCTCCCCTTTTTTAGTCGCAGTAGTTCTGTTTCTAGGATACCCTTAGGTGTGTGTTCTGCTATTTTGAATATCGCGGCGGCAATTTACTAAACACCGCAATGGCTTGCACCTACCTGCTGAATAGTAATAAATCGTCTTTTCAATAAAAATGCAGGGTAGGATCTACATCACGGTTATTTTTACGTAGATTTAATCTATTATTCAGAAATGGCTGCATCTTGTTGTACTTCTCGAAGCGTCTAACAGACCCTTAGCTTCGCATAATCGCTAACCCAAATACCTTCCCAGCCGGATTTTACAGCATAAGCATAACGATTCGTCCAGCCTGTAACTAACCTTTTTTGACCCAAGTTGTATGTATAACAATAAATTTAAGCCCTGCTTCCTACTTTCTTTCTTGTTCGTATTAACTTTTTCTTTCCAAGCAGTAGCTCAGCAGACCCTGACTTTTACTGAGACACAGGTAAATGCGACTGTAGGGTTGGATAGAAAAGCTTTTGGAGGCCCTTACAGCCAGGGGTATCACCATGATTTTAATTTGGGGAGTAGTATTAGTCCCTGCGAACGCATCGTATCCATTAGTGTAGATATTACCATTCAAAGCTATACACCAAATATACCGCCTGGCTGCAGTCACTCCAATACCTTCTACAATACTTACTACGGTTGTGCGCCTTACAACGGTATGGGGGGCTCCTGCCCTACGAGCAACGTGATAGGAGAGTTGCCCTTTCCTCCTGCCGGCGCTCCCTACAGTCAAACATACGACAATGACTGCAATCCGAATACTTTCGATTTTGGAGGCAATTTTAGTGTTGATATTGTGCCGGTTTTCACCACCGGCTGCACGAACGGGCAGGATGCTGTCAATCAAGGGTACGTCGCCTTGACGTATACCATAATAGTAACCGTACAAACGGACTTGATCTCATGCACCGGAACAGGGTGTCTGGAAGGGACAACTACCGTTCAACCTTGTAACGATGGCGATCCCTGTACGGAGAATGATATGCAGACCATCTTGGATTGCGACGGAAGTATCTGTGTGCCTTGTATGGGCACGCCTATTGACTGCAGCACCGGAACTACCACTACCCTGCCCTGCGATGATGGCGACCAATGCACTACTGGAGAAACACAGACCATCCTGGATTGCGACGGAAGTATCTGCGTACCCTGTGGCGGAGGCATGCCAATCGATTGCAGCACAGGAACCACCACTACCCTGCCCTGCGATGATGGCGACCCCTGCACCACCGG
>NZ_JALEGS010000097.1 GCF_022763345.1 Phaeodactylibacter sp. | reverse complement strand
CCTGATTGCGGAAAGTTTCCTCGTTGGGCCCGTTGAAGTTCTCCGGGTAGGTGAGCGTGCCCGCCTCGCCCAGGTTGATCAGGTAGCCGTTCGGGGAACTCATGAAGTCCAGGTTGCCCACCCAGCCTACGCCTGCAACGTACTGCGCAAAGCCAGCCTGGCTTTTAATGATATCGCCATTGAGCGGGCTGAGCGATGCCAGGGCCTGATTGACCGGCATGCCCGCCTGCGGCAGGTAGCCGATCCAGTTCCAGCCCGCGGACAAGCTCATGGGCGTAGCCGGGTCTATCGGGTTGCCCAGGATCACCAGGCTGTCGAAAGCGGTGCCGTTGTACTGGTACATCGTCAGGTGGGACAGGGCCGTAAGCGATCCGGCCCAGACACTGCCGCCGTTGAAGTACTGGCTGAAGCTCGTCTGCCCCTTGATGGTGGCATCTTCCGGGCGGGTCAGGCTCGAAAGGGCCGCATTGATGCTCGGGTCTGGCAGCTCCAGGTTGTAGGAGATCCAGTTCCAGCCCGGGAAGATCGGGATCTTCCGCAGCAGCAGGTTGTTCGTGTGGATGACCTGCGGCACGATGGGCGAACCGATGAGGTCGTCCGCTACAAAATCGAAACTTTCGTTTGTGCTGCCGTAGAGCGTACACTCCCGGGCATCCCAGATCTGGAAGGTGACCGTCTCCCCAACCAGGTTGTTGCTGTAGATGGTCAGGAAGGCCAGGTGTTTGTCGATCTCGGCTACGTACTCCACGGCTGCCACACCGCGCAGCTCGCTGCCGACAAATGCGCCGATGAGGTCGAGGTTGTCCGTGGACACCTCTCCTTCAATATTCAGCTCGGCGGTCATCGTCATCGAGTAGGCAAAGCTGCCCGGGTTGATCTCCCAGCCCGGCCCTTCACAGGCCACCCGCAGGTCGACGTCAATGTCCTTGTTGCCGTCTGTGCCGACCACATTGACTTGAGTTGCATATTCGTTTTGTGGGAGGTTATCTGCAAAAACAAAAGTAATCTCTTCCTGCTCGCCGGGGTCTAGCGTGCCGTCTGTGGGCGCTATGGTCACCCAGGTAGGGATGCTGCCGTAGGAAACGGAGCCGTCCGGGTTGTCGATGCGCGGGCCAGTGATGCTGAAATTCATCGGGGCACCGCTTTGGTTGACAATATCCCGGGTAACGACCAGCCCATTGCCTTCGTTTACGACTTCGTCTATATCCGAGCCTGCCGTCCAGCGCAGTGGGTTCAGGTCGACGAGGAATTCCCAGGATTCAAAGTTTACGGTCGGGCTGCCGGGAGCGCCGATAGGCACTTCCATAGGGTTGCCGGCCAGGTCTTCGATATCGGTAGCTACCGCCCGGAGGGTCTTGCCGTTGATAAATCGGGACTGTATCTCGGGCGTGATGATGATCTTGTCGCCCACGCATTGGCTGCTGAAGGGCACGAGTGCGCCGGTTTCGGTATCGATCAGGGCGATGTTGTTCAGGTTGATATTCGTACCGATGCCATCCGCATCAAAGACTTTATTGCAATTGATCGGCTCATTGAAGGTGATGGAGATCTCATCGCCACGGCTCAGGATGCCATCAGCAGGCTGTGGCGCGCCGAACAGCTCGGGGGCTTCGGTCTCCTTGACCACCCTGATGACTTCAGAGATGCCCGGCGAAAGGTCGCCGCCTATGGTGCCCCCGCAATCCGCGATTGCTCTTAGCTCGTAGGCGCCGTCCTTCAGCTCCATCATGTCCCACTGCACGATCTTAAAGACCGGGTCATTAGCAAAGCTGTCTGCCGGCAATTCCAGGATATTGACCCAGGAGCCATCGCCCGGGATCGGGCGGTACTGCAGGCGGACAATGTCCAGGTCCGGGTCCTCGTTATCGTACTCGCTCAGGGTCACAAAGAGGTTCTCGTTGCCCGGCGTCACCACATGGTTCTGAAGCGGGAAGGAGATGTCGATCGGTGTACAGGGCTCGATAAATTGGGCCGTGAGCTCGAACTCTTTATAAAAGCGCCGATAGTAATCCTCACCAGTACCCCCATTTGGCCAATTCACATCACCTTCATCAGTATATATGTCACTCTCTCCATAGTTAGAGAAATTATCATAAATCAAGAAACCGCCATTGATATCAGAAGGGTCATAACCAACCGACAGAGCGTGATCAATTTGACAAGTAGAACCGAAGTATAGGCCTAAACCCTCAAAATTAAAATCAGTAGAGGTGCCAACTTCTACGGCTATTTGTTTCTGTATGGATTCAGTGCCTACGAACTGGAACTCTGCCGTGCCACCGAGCCCTACCAATTCTTGACCATCGATTGAAATCAATGCGCCATTGGGATTGCCTTCAGCTCGGACGCCTAGTTGATACACAAGACCGTCTACCCCGTTGGGGCCTATACTGCCAAGGGTAACATTATAGATTGCGGCGGTGTTGTCAGGAACGTTAGTCTGGACTGGTTCCGCTACCTGTACAAATACCTCCTCCCGGTTTCGGGTGCCGGGTATCCAGGGGCACATAGATTCGCCACCCACCAATCTAAAAATTGGGGTATGGGAGAATGGAGTACTAGCAGGTGAGAAGTCGAATTGCGACTCCGCCTGCAATGGATTATTTTCCCCAGCGATATCCATGATTAGTTCATAATACTCACTTTTATTTTCCAACGTTAACTGGCTGTAATTATCAGCAATGTCGATAGAATAAAAATCGTTCAGGTCATCATCGGCCAATGTAAATGAGGTCGTCAGTGAATTGCTTTGGGAGCTACCATTTGAGCTGGTTGTTTCTCTGCTATATCCGATGCTTAAGTCCCAAGTTGTTCCTAATCCCCCGATCACCACACCAAACTCGGTGCCGATCTCACCTGCCCTGCCTAAGGTCGTAGAGAAGGTACGGGTGCCGGACTGCTCTGTGGTAACCGTTTCTGTATAAGAGGTGGCTGCATCAAAGGTGATATTCCGGTCATATTCAGCCTCTCTTTTTGCAATCTGCGTTTGGGCTAAGGTTTGAATCCATTTTTTGCGGGAGGCTATGGCCATTTCCCACTGTTCCTGAGTTATTCCTTGCCCTACCCCCTGATCAATGATTTCCTGCAACTGAGGAATAATTTCAGTCTCAATTTGCCAACGGGAGAATACGAAGTCTGTTTCAAATCCATTTGGAGAAACAGATAGTACAACATCGTTGGTAAATTGACAATTATCGAAGTCGTAATCCAGGATATCTCTTGCACCAATCTCGAAATTGATAGAAGCCCCAAAATATACATCGCCGTAGTCCCCCCAGATGTCATCACCATCAGATGTGGATATCTCTTGCACCACTTCAAAACAAAATTCGCCCGTATTATTACTGGTATTGATTGACTCAAAACTACCCGAGATACGGGTATCATTAAACACTTCGAAATCCTGAGCTACCGATACGAAAGGTGACCCGACAGATATTTCTTTTTTAGGGCCAAGCCTCAGTTTCACCTCTGCACTGCCAGATGTTGTATTGACAGTTGCATCTTCCCAGGTTGTACAAGTTTTGGTACTTTCCGACCAAGTGGCAAATGAGCCGTCGCCCGGAGGGTCATGGACGACAGCAAACACTTCCGATGGCCCAGTCGTTGTTATAGTTCCCTCTTGCTGACGTTCTCCCAAAACAATTGCTTCATAAGATGCACTGGCAGTCTGAGTACCAACTTTAGCTACTACCTGAAGTGGTTTGGTATGTGGTGCCAACAAATTTGGATTATTGGCATACCATTCATAAACGTAGGTACTGGAGTCACTTTTGAATTCTTCTTGCATAGTTTCCTGAATACCATTGTTAATAACCAAATCAAAGGTATCCAAATAGCACCTGCCTCCATCGTAAGATTGATATACCCGGATATTATTAGAATATAACTTAGGTACCGAAAACTCAGGAGATTGGGAATCTTTAATCAGTGGCAGGTTGCACTCGTTAGCCAGCAGCCCGTCATTGATCTCGCCCAGCTCTACATTGGGCGGGCTGATGTACATGAAGTCCACTGTATCCTTTCGCACACTCCGCAGGTCGACTTCCTTGCCGCCCTGTATTTGGAAGTAATCGTAGATTATGCTATTCGAGTGCTCGGTTACCGATACGGCCACCGGGATGGGCGGGACATTATCAAACTTGAACTTGCCGTCCACCGTCTGTAGCTGTAGTTCTTCTTCGTAGCAGCCGTTCAATGCGGCCAGCTTGACCTTTACGATAGCGGCCGGGTCCCCATTGCCGTCTTCTGCAATCACGGACAGACGGCAATGCCCGCCAAACAGCTGCCCTTCTATCTCCCGTTTGGTGGTGTTTTGGAAAAGCACATTGGCAATGGGCGTATTCAGCTTGCGGGCCTCGAAAAAGGCAGGGAAAAAGTTATGGGCGGTGCTGTCTGTACCGAACTTTGGGGTGAGCACCACATTGGCGCCCGGCTCAAAGTCAGCCACAAAGCGCCCTTCTTCATTGGTGAAGATAGGTGGGAAATAGGGTGCCCCGTTAACCAAAATCTCCACGCTGTCCTGGAAGCAGAACGTATTCTGAAAGCGGATTACCCCGGAAATGGGCACGGTGGAAATGTCCGTAAAGTCCACATCGCTCACGGCCGTTGAGGTGTTGTTGATGTTGACAAAACGGGTGTTCGGTTCAAACTCGTGCGGGAACTCCTCCTGACGCAGGGTGATGAAGGAATAGGATGCGCCCTTGTTCTCCCCTACTCCGGTAGCCGCCGGGCCGCTGTCAAACAGCTCTGTGCCTTCGCTTTCATTGAAGTTGAAGTAGGAAGTCAGGCTGCCGTGGCCTACATCCGTGCCCCCATCGCCAAAGGCAGTAGCGTGCAGCTGTATTTCCTGCAGGGTCAGCAGAGAGTCGGCGTAAAAGGCGACTTCATCTACCAGGCCCGTATAAAAATCAGTGGGGGCAGCAATACCCCGGGCACCGACCTGCCAGGCTTCCGTTTCCCAGGTGCCAGCCAGGTTGCCATAGCTCAGGCTGCCTTCTTCGTTCCCGTTGAGGTAGAAAGTTACCGTACCGGCTGTGCTGTTCAAGCTCAGGGCCAGGTGCTGATACTCGGCAGCGGCATCGCCCAGTTCCTGGGTCTCTCCGTTGACCGTTAGCTTGTACTTGCCATTTTCCAGAAAGAGGTTAAAGGCATCACTGCCACCTTCCACTTTGCTCAAAATGCTCTGCGTGCTGTTCAGGTCGAAAGGGTGTACCGTGACTTCAATGTGGCTCGTATCGGACAGGCCAAAATTGGTCAGTACTGCCGAGGACTCGTAAGCGGCATTGAATTCCAGGGCGTAGTTATTGTAAAACAACTTCGAGGGGCGGGCCGTGAAGCTTTGCTCCTGACTGTAGTTGATGCCTTCCATGAAGTAAAAACCGGTGCCATCGGTAATCCCGCCGTTCAGGATGTCCGGGGTGTCGTAGGAAAAGGCCGCCCCATTCAGGTTGCCGTCCATGCCAGTATTGGAAAGGTCAAAAACTTTGGTGCCGAGGCCCTCGTCAAATTTCCAGTAGCCAACCAGGCCTTCTGTAAACTTGTTCGCGGTAATGTCTTTGGTAGAAACAATTTCTGTCTGCGTGAGCAGGCGGTTGTAAATGCGGATGTCATCGAGGATACCTTCAAAGAAGCCCGATTGGTCCCGCCGACTGCCGATGGAAAACAGGGCCGGTTCATTAACGATATTCGCTTGTATGGAGCGCTTGAATTGCCCGTCAACGTACAGGATCATGGAGCCTCCTCCGTAGACCACCGCTACGTGGTGCCATTCGTCCCGCTCATCGGTGCTAACTGTATTGGGGTCGTCCTCAAACTCGTATGCCATTTCATGCGCGGTGCCATCGCCAACGCCGGCTACCACGCCTTTGCCCATATTAGACGGGGTGGTGTGAATCCAGAAGTTTTTGTTCAAATCACTGCCGAGGTCAATGATGCCGTCCGAATCGTGGCTGGCTCCGATCTTCACCCATGTTGATACGGTGAACATATCGGTCGGCAGGGCTTCATCGTAGGAAATGCAGATGTTTTCGCCCTCGCCCCCGAAAGACAGGGATTGCCCTATGGTGGGCGTCAGGGTTACGATGGCGCCGGGCACCGGGTTGCCGTTGGAGGTTTGTATTTTTCCGGAAACGACCCCGTTAGGATTGACGAAACCGACGCTGCGGCCGGAGACTCCTTTTCCAAAACCGTTCTTCCCGGAGACGGCATATTCGTAAAACTCCCCGGCTTGTACATTGAAATCGAGGAACTGGGTTTCATCGGCATCTACAGTCGTCAGGTAGGAGCCATCCCTTGTGATGATGTACCCTTCCGTAGGTTGAGAGCCCAGGGGGTTGGGCTTCCAGGAAAGCTGCACCCGGTTGGGGAAGTCGCCCTGCGTGGCCATGACTGATGGTGCACGTGGCGGCATCAGGAAAAGGGAGAAAACGCCGAAACTGGCCGCGTTTTCACTGGAATAGGCCGTGCTGCCCACCACCGGCTGCCCGTAGGTGACGTTGGACCGGGTAGTGGCGGCAAAACCATTGACCGTACTCCCGTAGTTGATGGTCAACTCCCCGGAGCCTATAGTGGAAGGGTTGCAATCCACTTCCTGCTGTGCCAGCAGGGCCGGACTGAGCCCCAGAAACGCCAGCAAGCATAAGGTTGTAAAGTATAGCTTCATTTTATTCTATTTTATAGCATTGGCCTGAGCGATAGGGCAACCGGGCTATTTTGCCCGGCTACCCTGTACCACTCCGCTTTATGATGAATAATCATTTTCCAGAAGGAAGGCATTCCGATCGTTGCCGGACATCCGCCCCGATGCGGTGTACCTGACAAGACGGTGGTGTCTTGCCTAATTTTTTGTACCTATGATGATAAAACTGAAGGGGAAATCCACCCTAGTTTGATTTGAAGCACCTGGAAATGTACGAATCTGAACTGCGTTAGTCGTAAAAACATCATGAATTACCTGGGCCTTCGATGGTTCATTGGGACGATTGACTGTGTCTTCAAAAGCAATTGCCAAAACCACCAGATCATCGGTAGTAGCAAAAGGTTCGTCAAAAGAAATATTATATGTACCTATTTGTATCCTGGACACTGTAAAACCGGCTCCGGCAGCTATGGTTCCATTAGCGTTTACAACCCCTCTTATGATCCGGGTCTTTGTAGCTACCTCCGCTTTATAATAGGTGGCGGTAAGGGCATAAGCCGCTGTATCCGCATAGGCAGCCGAGCTGGTACGCAGGGTATAAGGAGCAGAAGTGAGTTCGGTACGGGGGGTAAGTTCCTCCCCATCAACTACTACGCCCACATAAAGCGGGGAACTAAAATGGTCCGGGATCAAAGGATTGCCGCTGCCGAGGTTGTAGCTATAGACCCCACCGGCAATTTCCACCATTGCTGTATCGGCCCACAACGGGGTACCTTCCGTGGGCTGATCGTACAACCTGAAAATGAGCTCTTGCGCCCCGTTGGGCACGGGGGCACCGTCCACCCCTTGCAGGGTGCCCTGAATGTTGATTTTGCTGTCGTTTTGGGCGGAGAGCGCCAAAGCAAAAGTGCTGATGGTCGCCGTCAAAACGAAGTGAAGGAAATAATTTTTCATCATCATTTAAAAGATTGAAGTTTAGTCTAAGATGAAACAGGAAAGAAATTCCTGCCCGTTGCACCCCGAATTGATTTTTGATTTGAGTAATGGCTTTCCACTGACCGCAGCTTGGCAGATTAGCCACCCGGCATTATCTATCCTGGTTTCTAACCCTACTTTCGACCGACTATTATGATTTGAAATTCAATGGACTGAAAATTTTCAAATAAAAAGATATCAGCAGAAGTAGCAGAAACATTAAGATAACTAGGCATTTTATAAGAACCACCACTAGTATTAAATGCGTCAAATGCAACCGTAGGTGTAGAGGGAAACGGTTCGTTATATGTTATTCGATATGCTGGGTACGACCCAAGGGGATTGGGATCTAATGGAGTCGCCGTAAAACCGTCACTTACCACACCCGTTGGGGTAATTCTTCCCCGGATTATTCGCAGGTTTTTCATTACCTCTAAACTGTCAGTAGGCACAGCGAGGGCATAGTGAGCGGTATCCGCCTGAACGGCAAAGTCGGTACGCAGGGTGTAAGGAGCGTGGGTGAGTTCGGTGCGGGGGTCTATTTCAACGCCGTCCACCACCACAGCCACATAAACCGTAGCATCGAACTGGGCGGGGTCTAAAGGATTGCCGCTGCCGAGATTATAGCTGTATATCCCACCCGTGATTTCCACCACTACCGTATCGGCCCAAAAGGCCGTGCCGCTCGTGGGCTGATGGTACAACCTGAAGATGAGTTCCTGACCCCCATCGGCCAAAGGGAGACCATTCACATCGTTGAGCTTGCCCTGCACGCTGATCTTGGGGCCATTTTGGGCATGGAGCGCCATGGAAAAGACGCCCAATGTCAAAGCGAATAGAAGGAGAATTTTTTTCATCTGTTTATTTTTTTTGTTTTCAACTGCACAGATGCAGCTTACCATGATTAAATAATCATTTCCTTGTGTGTTTAATGATGATTTAATCATGGACGGTTCATCATTATTCGAAATGTTTGAGTTTTAATGTGACCGCCCAATTCCTGACTGCCGTCGGAATAGTTGTTTGGCGGACTCAAAACAGGTTATTGTGTATGGATCGAATCATGATCTTTATTGCAGGAGTCAGGAGCAGCACCATTTGCTCATAAGGACAAACGTGGCGTTACCCACTACGCCTTACCTTACTTGGGGCCGATCGCTATGAATTGGAATTCTGCATCTTTCTTACAACCATTGGCGGAGCTGCAATCAAACGAATTCAGTTCAACACTGGATGGCGACAAATCTTTGATATTCATTGTTCTGTTAAAAAAAGCAAAGTTTTGTTGAACATACTTAGAAATTGCGTAGACCGCAGGGGTATCAGAAAATGGTACGTCGAAAATTATTTCATATTGACCAGTGCCTGTTTTGGACACTGTAAAACCGGTACCAGCATTTACGTATCCCGAGATACTTACTACACCTCTCACCATCCGAAGTTCTTCCTCGACCTCCAGGCTATCGCTCTGGGGAGACCCGGAGGAAAGGGCGGGGGTGGAATGGGCAAAGGCGACCGTATCTGCGTGAGTGGCAGAGTTGGCGTAGAGGGTATAAGGAGCATAAGTCAGTTCGGTGCGGGGTTCAAGCTCAAAGCCCTCCACCGAGACGCCCACGTAAAGGGTGGAGCTGAACTGGGCAGGATCCAAGGGGACATCGCTGCCGAGGTTGTAGCTGTATACGCCGCCCGAGATTTCCACTACTGCTGTATCGGCCCAAAGGGCAGTGCCCCCGGTGGGCTGATCGTAGAGTCTGAAGACGAGCTCCTGCTCCCCATCGTCCACGGGCGTGCCGTTCATATCGCGGAGGATGCCCTGCACGCTGATCTTGACTTCATTTTGGGCAGTGGCGAGGTTGGCCGAACAAGTGAAAAGGAACAGCGCAACAAACAGCCGAAAGAAACATTTCATATTGGAACATTTTTTACAGCGCAGCGGGGTTGTTTTATCCGCAGTACTGCCTGGAAAAGAATAGAAGAGTTAATGAATGTATGGGCTTGCCATGAAGATGATTCAAAGCAGAATCAGGCCAGCCAATGACAGATCAAGTGATCGCAAATGGAAACGGGGTTGCTGGGGTTGAGGATTGTTTTTCATGCGTGAACTGGTTGTGGATTAAACAAGGGTTTAGCAGGTGTACGATGGTCGTTACCGTACACAAAGGGTTCGTACCGTTGTAGTTATTGGGACGATGCTACCAGGTATCAACAGCAAGGATTTGGTGAGGGTACACTACTACGCTTGAGTTGAATGGGCAGTCTTAGCTTTTGGGATGAATTTTAAGTGTTGTAAAAGTAGTTTTTAGATATTTAAAAAAACCGTAAATGTGGCGAACGCAGGAAATGCTGTGGTGAACGCCTGCAAACCCGTGGCGAGTAAAACTGTGACAGGATACTGTTCACATTACCTGCTGCTACCTTTTAGTTTTCTCAGCAAAAGGCCCTATTTTCACCTTCAATAAATGCACTTAAAAATGAAAATCGTAAGGTGGGCCTGCCTCATGGTGCTACTATTTTGGCAAATTGCGCTGCAGGGGCAAAGCAGCACAAACGCAGCGGACAGCCTGGCGCAGATGCTGCAACAGGCTAACAGCCCTCAGGAGCGGGCCACGGTCCTACAAAATCTGGTACAGGCCAATTGGAGCAGTGATAGAGATCAGGCCAAAGCCTACCTCAGGGAGCTGGAAGAGGTGGCCGGCCAACTGGAATCAGACAGCATCACCGCTTTTGTGTACCTGCATCAGGGGCACCTCCGCTATCAGGCCGGGGAGTATGAAACGGCCAGAGCGCTTTACGAGCAAGCCAGCCAGTTGTACGAAAAGTCAGGGCTGCTCTCCCCTGCCCTCCAATGCCAGGCCAGGATGGGCATCATGCATAGCCTGCAGGGCGCCTATCCTGAAGCAGAAGCCCTCTACCGGCCCGCGCTCCGGAAGGCCCGTCAGGTGGGCGCAGCCGATGCAGAGGTTTTTATCATAGCACAACTGGGCACGCTTTTTCACTATCAGGGTGTCTTTGATTCTGCGCAGCAGTACTATAATGCCGCTATTGCCCATTATCGGGAGAGCGGCGACTCCCTGTATATGACCCGCCCAATGTATAATCTGGCGGTTTTACAGACGGATGCCGGCAAGTATGAGAACAGCCTGCAGACTTACACCGCCATTTACGACTTCCAAATGAGCCGGGAGGCTTATGAGGATGTAATGATCACGCTGGAAGGCTTGTCTCAGGTCAACAAAAATATGGGCCGCCTGAGTGATGCCGCGGACAATTTGCTGGAAGCCTACCACCTCAGCGAACAACTGGGCGACGTCCGTATGAAGGTGCAGGCATTATTGGGCATGGCCCTCATTGAAGGGGAACGCGAAGCTTACGACCTTTGCAAATCCTATCTCAGGGAGGCGCTGAGCCTGAGCCTCAGGCTCGAAAATGCCGATCTGATCATGGCTGCCTATTACCGGCTGGGGCAGTTGTACCATGGGCTGAAGGAGTATGACTCCGCTGCGGTTTATATTACAGAGGCAATCTCCAGGTTGGATGAATTCGGTACACAGCGCTATGCTCAAAACTTTCTCCTGCAGCTCGGGCAGGTTTATGCCAATGCCGGGAAGCTTGAACAGGCAGAGGAAACGGTACAGCAGTTAGGTGCCTATCAACCGTCTACCTTCGGGGGGCAGGATCTTGTTTCCTATTACCGCTTACGGGGTGTCATCAGCGAGGCGAAGGGAGACCATCAGGGTGTCATTCAGTACCTCTCCCCTTCTTATGAAGCTTACCGGAAAAACCGTATCTACGAGCAAGCCAAAGAGGATGCCCTGACGCTTATGAATGCCCACAAAGCACTGGGGCAGACAGATGAAGCCCTGTACTATGCGGAAGCTATCCACGAACTCCGGGACACCCTTGACCAAAGCAAGGACCTGGAGCGCCTGGCCGAACAGCGCAAAGATTTTGAGTTTCAGCTGGAAAAACAAAAACTGGAGGTGGAGCAAGCCAAAGAAGCCGCCATCCTCAAGGCTCAGGCCACACAAAACCTGATACTTGCCATTGGCGGGCTACTGCTTGCCGTGCTTGCCTCCAGCTTTTTCTGGTACACCCGCCGCAAAAATCAGACGATCGCCTTGCAAAACCAGCAGCTGCAACAGCTCAACGAGACCAAAGACCGCCTCTTTGCCATCATCGGGCATGACCTGCGCAAGCCGGCCATCGCCTTCCGCGGTATTACCAAAAAGGTCAACTACCTGCTGCGCAAAAAAGACTTCACCACGCTGGAAAGACTGGGGGCAGAAATCGAGCAGGACGCTGCCGGGCTCAGTCAGCTTACCGAAAACCTCCTCAACTGGGCCCTCACGCAACGCGATGTCATGCCTTATCAGCCTACCCAACTGAAGCTGCTGCCGCTGCTGGAAGATACGGCCGCGCCATTCCAAACCGCGCTCCAAAACAAGCAGCTGGATTTGGAATGGGCCATACCCGAGGATACGGTCATCTTCAGTGATGCCAATGCGCTGAGCACGATCGTGCGTAACTTGCTCGATAACGCCATTAAATTCACGCCGGAAGGGGGACGGATTACCATCGAAGGCACCTCCGATGAGGGCTTGTTCCGGCTCAAGGTGCGGGACACCGGAGCAGGCATGCCGCCCGAACAGCTGAAGGAACTTTTCCTGCTCAAAAAAGGCCGCACTCAGCCCGGCACGGCTGGCGAAAAAGGGTCAGGGCTGGGGCTCCACCTGGCCCATGAGCTTTCAAAACTCAACCAATCTACACTTGGTGTGAGCAGTAATATTGGAAAAGGCACTATATTTACCCTTAGCCTGCCCCTGAAAGCTACTTAACCCAGATGCTATGTCTTTGACGCCTCTTAAAATCCTGATTGTTGAGGATAACCTTTCCTTTGCCCTCGAGCTGGAGATGCTCCTCGATGAAATGGGCTATACCGACACCCTTCGCGCCGACCATTCCGGCACCGCCCTCGACTACATCTACAGTCAGGAGCCCGACCTCATCCTGATGGACATCGACATCAACGGCAACCTCAGCGGGCTGCAACTGGGGGAAAAGATCGCCCACCTCGACATTCCCGTTCTCTACATCACTGCCCTGCAGGATGCCCCCTATCAGGAAGCTTCCCGGCAGTCCAACACCATTGGCTATCTGGTGAAGCCGGTACAGCCACTGACCCTGCGCTCCGCCATTGACCTGGCCATCGCCAAAGTGCGGATGCTGAAAGACAGTGAAAAGAGTGACGCTCTTGAGAACCGGGAACACTTTATCACACAGCAGTTTTTCTTCTTCAAAAAGCGGCATATTTACTACAAAGTCGCCATCAAAGATGTCCTCTACGCCCAGTCGGACGACAACTACGTACAAGTGCAGGTGCGCAATGCAGAAACTTTCACCCTCCGCATCACGCTAAAAAACCTGGAGGAACTACTGCCCTCGGAAGCCTTTCTGCGTACCCACCGCCGGTATATTGTGGCTGTAGAGCATATTGAGGCTATCAACTTTCAGGACAGTACCCTGCTGATTGATGGTATAGAACTTCCTGTCAGCCAAACCAAACGGCAGGAACTGGAAGCCCACATCCAAAAACTAGGCTGAGGGGACAGCACTATCTACTCTCTGTCCTCACAGGCGCCTTCTTCCCAGTAGGTGACACCACCATAATTTTCGGCATAGCAGGAGTTCGAGTAGGTTTTGCCGTCACAGCCACAGACGGGCTGATAGATTTCGATACAGGCAGCTGCCTTGTCAATCTTAGAAGCGTCAACACAATCATCGGCTACGGCACCGTTGCGGTTGCAGGTAGCGCTCATCAGGATTAAAGCCAAAGCTGAGATCAAAAATGAATACTTCATTGGTAATGAGGTTTTGCAAAGAAACGCAACATTGAGCTTCTGAGTTGCATACCCGCTACCGGGAATCGCTTTTCGGGCTGCCCAGCGCGCGCAGTATCAGAAAACCCGTCAAGCCAGCGATCAGCGAGCCGATCAGAATACCCACTTTTGCGGAGTCCAGTAGTGCGGGGTTGTCCTTAAATGCAAGGTTGGCAATGAAAATAGACATAGTAAAGCCTACCCCGGCCAGGAAGGACACGCCGAGTATTTGCATCCTGCTCACGCCATCGGGCAGTTTGGAAATGCCCAGGCGGAGCGCCAGGTTGGACATCAGGAAAATTCCAACAGCTTTGCCCACAATCAGGGCCAGGGCAATGCCCAGAATGAGGTTCATATTCAAGGCCGTATCCGTGCTCACCGTGACACCGGCATTGGACAAGGCAAATACGGGCATGATCACGTAAGCGACCCAGTCGTGCAGCTTATGCTCCATGCGCTGCAGGGGCGACTGCACCTCCGTGGTCCATTCATCCAGGTTGTCAATATGCTCTATCTGCGCTTTGGACAACAAGCCGTTTTCCTGACGCGGGGCTTTAATGATCTTTTCCTGCAACTCGTCCAGCGCCTCCATAAACTCAGGTATCTTCACCTTTCGGTGAATGGGAACGGTAAAGGCCAGCAGCACGCCGGCAATAGTAGGATGGATACCGGCCTTAAGGAACAGCAGCCAGACCACCACGCCCAGCACCATGAGCAGGTATTTGGAGTACAAGCCCCGCATGGTCAGCAGGAATAATACCCCTAGAATAGCAAAAGCAATCAGGATCAGCATCCACTTGATGCCCGAGCTGTAGAACAGGGCGATGATGAGCACAGCCCCCAGGTCATCTACGATCGCAAAAGCCGTGAGAAAGACCTTGAGGTTGAGCGGCACCCGGTCGCCCAGCAATTTCATAATGGCCAGGGAAAAGGCAATATCTGTGGCCATAGGAATCGCCCAGCCGGCCAGCGCCTCCGGATCGTTATTAGACAGTACAAAAACCAACGCAGGGAAAGCAATACCCCCGATGGCTGCGAATAATGGGAAAATGGCCTTTTTGGGCGCGTTTAACTCTCCCACGGAAAGCTCCCGCTTAATTTCCAGCCCGATCAGGAAAAAGAAGAGCGCCATAAGCCCATCATTGATCCAGAGGATGACAGGCTTCACCAGCTCAAAGTTGGTCATACTTACACCGACCTCGTACCCCCAGATAGCCTGATAGGAATCGCCAAAAGGAGAATTAGCCCAAACTACGGCAACGATCGTCGCTGCAAAGAGCAATACTCCACTGAGGCTTTCAATCTTTATGAACTTCTCCATTGGGGAAGTCAGCAGTTGCTTTAACATGGTCTTTCGTTTTTGGACGAAAGAATAACACCGGTAATTCCAATGCGTTCGCAGATATTGTATCATTTCTGCAGGGTGCAGTTGAATTCGTCAAACCGTTACACTCATTGAGGTTACATGCCATAAGGCCGACCATTATTCAAAGTCTTCTGAGTAAATGGTGAAGGGTTCTGTAAATCGTGAGGTTTCCTTGTAAAATAAATCCATTCCGCCAAATCATTGACACAATAGCGCAATTGGCTGGAGGACCGGAACAAAAATAAAATTGACCAAGTTCAGATATCGAAATTCATCATTTTGTACACCAAACCATTTAACCATGCAAATTTCATTTAACCGCTTTTTCGCTTTTCTGGCGCTTTCTTTCTTAGTTTTCTCTTGTACAGAAGAGGCCATTGAAGCTCCAAAAGAAGCTGTGACACTTGGTACCATCGAGCAATTCCTCGGGGTAGAAATTAACACGCCCGAAGATTTTCCCAAACAAAGAGCACTTACAGAACAAGAAATAGAAAAGATTCTGGCCTATGTAGATGCAGAAATACAAAATGCCGAAAACAGTGAGTTGGACTTCCGCCGCCGCAACTTTCTGAACTACCGCCTATTTGTCCTTGCGGCTATTAGAACTGGGGTGGTAAATGACATCATCAATGCTGAGGTCACCGTATTCGCTCCCACCAATGACGCATTTGCGGCTATTGGCATTTCTAACTCTGCTCAATTGGCGGGGGTACCTACGGATGCACTTCGAGCTATCCTCGAATACCATGTTATCCCTTCGGGACGGTTCTTTGCAGCGGACCTGGAGAACAAGTTTTATTTAACAACTGCCGGTCCAGCAGTTGAAGTAGCAGTAGATGCCAGTGGGGTGACAGTGAACGAGGTCAATGTTGTTGACGCAGATGTCTTCTTTGCATTTTTGTTTAACGGTGTTGCACACGGTATCGACCAGGTCCTGATGGCGCCTGATCAAACAATTGTCGAAATTGCTATCGCAGCAAACAACGATCCTGGCGAGTTTACACAGTTAGTGGCAGCAGTAGTAAGAGCTGATCTGGCCGGCACGCTATCTGGCGAGGGCCCATTTACTGTATTTGCTCCAACGGATGAGGCATTCAACGCACTATTCGATGCACTGGACACGGATGTTAATTCCATCGACATTAATCTGCTCACAGAGGTGTTACTCTACCATGTTATTCCTGCCCGCGTTTTCTCTACGGACTTGACCAATGGTCCGGCAAATACATTGAACGGTAGTGTTGGGATAGACGTCGACAATTTGCAGATTATCGATTCTACCACAGAACCTGCCAATCTAATCCCGGGATTATTGAATATTCAGGGCAGCAATGGTGTCATCCATGCTATTGACAAGGTCTTGCTTCCATAATCCTGCACGCTATTACCCGAAGCATATCCTATCCCGAATCCTGGAAGTGGCCAGGGTTCGGGGTTTTATTTTCCCCTTCCGTTTCCCTTTTCAATCCTAAAGACGATTAATGCGCTGACTCATTCATCAAAAGCGGCTAGTCTAAGTTTCGCAACAGGATTCTTAATCCAGGCTTAACACCAAAACCACATTTTAAACATCGGGAATACGCACCTTTGCAAAAACCGCAACTATGGCTACTGCTACCTATGACCTCTTAGTGGTCGGCGCCGGCGTAATGGGCACCTTCCACGCTTACCACGCCCGCCGTGCCGGGCTGAAAGTCGCGCTTATTGAACAACACAAACACCCGCAGTCGGCTTCCACCCGCAATTTTGGGCAGGTGGTGCCTTCTGGCATGAATGCCAAATGGCAAACCATCGGCCGGCGCAGCCTTGCCCTTTACAAAGACTTACAGCAAAAGGTTGACCTTTCGCTACAGCCTAATGGTTCAGTTTATATTGCTTCCAACGCAGAAGAGGAGAGCCTGATTGAAGAGCTGGCTGCCCGAAACCAGACCGCTGACTACCCTTCCCACCTGCTGACCAAAGCGGAATGCCTGGAGCGCTGGCCGGTTCTACACCCCAAGTATTGCAAAGCAGGCCTGTTTTTCCCGGAGGAGATTTCTCTTGATGCACGAGTGGCCGTACACCGCGTAATCGGCTATATGGTAGAACAGATGGGCTTGGATTACTTTCCAACCTGCCAGATTCAACAGGTGGAAATGGCAGGGGATGATGTGCGGTTGTTCAGCAGTGACGGACGAGCTTTTGCCGGCGTACAGGCGGTGATCTGTAGCGGCAGTGAATTTCAAAATCTTTTTCCGGAGCTATTTCGCGAAAGTGACCTCGTAGCCACTAAGCTGCAAATGCTGCGCACGGAACCTCAGCCCTCACAGCCCATCCTGGGCAACATCCTCACCGGGCGCACCATTCGCCGGTACGAAAGCTTTACGGAGTGCCCCTCTTACGCTGCGATAAAGGCGCGGGAACCAGAAATGGGCTTTGCCAAGCAGTACGGTGTGCATATCCTGCTAACTCAGGCGCCCGATGGCACAGTTGTCCTCGGTGACTCCCACGAGTACGCGGATGCCAAAGACAAAGATGACCTGGGGTACGAGCTCGACAATACCATCAACCGGTTTATGATGGATGAGGCCATGAAAATTTTCCAGCTTCAAAACTGGCGGATCCAAAGTGCGTGGTGCGGCATTTACAGTCAGTGCAAAACCCGGGATTTGTTCCAGGAGACTATTGATGGCCGCCTTCACATTGTCACTGGTATTGGCGGCAAGGGTATGACAGGCAGCCCGGGCTTTGCGGAGCAGCATATTGAGCAGCTCTTTGCAGAAGTGCTGGAAAAGCAGGAGTAGCCGATTGTCATTGGCCTGCTTTGCCGTGCCCCCGACCTGCCCTCCATTGCCCCAAGCCCCAATTTTCCCTACCTTCGCTGGAAAAACGGGGAGCCGGCAAAGGCTCTGCTAGGTATGACAAAATCATTTTTTACGCTACTGGGGCTATGGCTACTGGCATTGCCTGCCTTGAATGCCCAATCACTTACCCTGACTAATACAGCGCAAACGCCTCTGCCGGGCGCTACAGTTGTTGGGCAGCCCAGCGGCAATTTTACCATTACGGACCAGGCCGGAAAGGCGGACCTGAGCCCTTTCCCGGCTTCTGACACGCTGATGATTCAGCTCTTGGGCTACAAGACGTACCGGACCCCCTACGCGGCTGCCCAGGCACAAGGCTTCCGTTTACAACTCAAGGTGACCGCCCTGGCACTGGATCAGGTCGTCATTTCCGCCAGCCGATGGGCACAGAATGCCAGCCGTGTCCCTAACCGGGTTGCCACCATACAGTCCGAAGAAGTATTGCTGCGCAATCCGCAAACCGCTGCTGACCTGTTGGGCAGTTCTGGGGAGGTATTTATTCAGAAAAGCCAACAGGGCGGCGGCAGCCCTATGATCCGGGGCTTTGCCACCAACCGCCTGCTGATTGCCGTGGATGGCGTGCGAATGAATACGGCTATTTTCCGGAGCGGCAACCTGCAAAATGTAATTTCCCTAGACCCCTTTGCCACCGAGCAAACCGAGCTGCTTTTTGGGCCCGGCTCTGTACTCTACGGCAGCGATGCCATAGGAGGCGTCATGGCTTTTTACACCCTCACGCCTACCCTCGCCGATAGTCAGGATCGGCAGTCTTCGGGCAGCGCGGCCCTGCGCCATGCTTCCGCAAATGAGGAACTAACCGGGCACTTTGACATCAATATTGGCGGGCAAAAATGGGCAATAGTGAGCAGTTTTTCCCATAACCGCTACGGCGATCTCCGGATGGGGCAGCATGGGCCGGATGACTACCTGCGCCCTTTTTACGTGGAGCGCATTGATGGCGTCGACAAGGTGGTTTCCAACCCCGATCCCCTGCTGCAAACGCCTACGGGTTACAAACAGACCAACCTAATGCAAAAGGTGCGGTTCCGCCCCAATACAGACTGGGACTTCACTTATGCTTTTCACTATTCTGCTACGACCGAATATGCCCGCTATGACCGCTTAGTCCGCACCCGAAATGGGGTGCCCCGGAGTGCGGAATGGTCCTATGGCCCACAGGTATGGCAAATGAATCAGCTGCAGGCTTCACATACTGGGCAAAACACGCTTTACGATGAAGCCCGGCTAAGCCTGGCTCATCAGTTTTTTGAGGAAAGCCGCATTGACCGGGATTTTGGCGACCCGGTCCGCCGCACCCGCACCGAAGCCGTGGATGCACTTTCGGCCAATCTGGATTTCACCAAGCGCCTGGGAGGGCAGCAGCGCCTCTTGTATGGGCTCGAAGCCCTCTTCAATCAGGTGCAATCCAACGGGTTACTCAATAACCTGGACACCGGAGCGAAAAGTGCCGGGCCCGCCCGTTATCCTCAAGCCGACTGGCAATCCTACGCAGCCTACCTGACCTATCAGCTTGAAGTCAGCCCCAAGCTCCGGTTACAAACCGGTGGGCGTTACAACCACTTTTTGCTGAATGCCGATTTTGATACCACCTTTTTCCCATTTCCCTTTACCATCGCAAGCCTGAATAAAGGCGCACTCACTGGCAGTATCGGTGCAGTGTACCGCCCCAAGCCGTCCCTGGGGCTGCGCGCCAACCTCTCGACTGGGTTCCGCGCGCCCAATGTAGATGACATTGGAAAAGTATTTGATTCTGAGCCGGGCGCTGTAGTTGTGCCCAATCCCAACCTGGGTGCGGAGTATGCTTACAATGCAGAACTGGGCTTTTCCAAGGTTATCGGAGATGTGCTACAGGTCGACCTGACGGGCTACTATACTTGGCTTGACAATGCGCTGGTCAGGCGGGACTTTGAGCTTTCAGGCCAGGATAGCATCCTCTACGATGGTACATTAAGCCGGGTGCAAGCCGTGCAGAATACAGCTCAGGCTTGGGTCTATGGCATACAGGCAGGTGTTGAAGCGCAATGGCTCAATGGGTTGGGGCTGCATGCCCGCTTCAATTATCAGGAAGGACGGGAAGAGCTGGAGGAAGGGGGTACCACCCCACTGCGCCATGCGGCACCCTGGTTTGGAGTGCTCAGGTTGCAATACGAGCAGGAGGCTTTCCGGCTGGAACTGAACGGGCAGTACCACAGTTCCTTTGCATTTGAAGACCTGCCATTAACCGAGCAGGACAAGCCGTACTTATATGCCGCAGACGCTAATGGCAATCCGTATGCGCCGGCTTGGTATACGCTGGACTTCCGGGCGCTTTACCGGGTCAATGACACTTTCACCCTTAGTGCCGGGGTGGAAAACCTGACCGATCAGCGGTACCGCCCTTACTCCTCAGGGCTGACGGGTGCCGGGCGGAATGTGGTGCTAAGCGGCCGGGTTAGGTTTTAGGCGTTGTTTCCGGACCAGGTGCCAACTTTGGAATTGCAGCCGGACAAAGTTAAGTCAAGCCTCTCTATTCCCGAAAACAGTGGAGAAGAGTGGAAAATGCCCTTATTTTTGAGCGGTTATCCTGCCCCAACCTACCTACTTTGAAAACTCATGATCAATGGTCGCAACACCTCACTTTAAATCCTTCGAAAAGCAAACGGAGCAGCTCCGGGCGATTGCCCATCCTGTACGGCTTGCCATTCTTAACCTGCTCTACCGGCAGGCCCCCCTTACCGTTACGAATATCCACGAAGCGCTGAGCATTGAACAGGCTACGGCTTCTCATCACCTGAGGATTTTAAGGCAGGCTGGGATACTGCAGCCGCAGCGGGAGGGGCGCTTTGCGTACTATGCCCTAAAGAGCGATACCTTTGGGGAAATTCTGGAATTACTGGAAAACTCATGATTTTGTTCCTATTTTTGCGCACGCAAAAATCAAGGACGTTATGCTCACCGCTATTTCCCCTATCGACGGGCGCTATGCCGCCAAGACTCAAGACCTTTCTCATTTTTTCTCCGAATTTGCCCTGATCAAGTACCGGGTACTGGTGGAGGTTCAGTATTTCACGGCATTGGTGGACCATCCGCTGCCGCAACTGGCAGACTTCCCAAAGCCTAAGCTGGATGACTTGCTACGGGTGGCCAATCAGTTCTCAATTGAAGATGCAGAACGCATAAAAGCCATTGAAAGGGTCACCAACCACGATGTCAAGGCGGTGGAGTATTTTCTTAAGGAGCAGTTTGATGCGCTCGGGCTGGAAAAATACAAGGAATTCATCCACTTTGGGCTGACCTCTCAGGATATCAATAACACAGCGACTCCTCTGATGATTAAGCATGCCCTTTATCAAGTATGGCTACCAGCGCTCAAGGAGGTCCGTGGCAAGCTGTCAGGCCTGGCCGAAGAATGGTCGGGCATTCCGATGCTGGCACGCACGCACGGGCAACCCGCCTCCCCCACTAACCTGGGCAAGGAAATTCAGGTGTTTGTGGCCCGCATTGACGAGCAACTGGAACAGCTGGACCGCATCCCGTTCAAAGCCAAATTTGGAGGTGCTACCGGTAATTTCAATGCTCACTATGTCGCCTATCCGGATATAGACTGGCATGCCTTCGGTAAAGCCTTTGTGGAAGAAGCGCTGGGCATCCACCGGGCTTTCCCCACTACACAGATTGAGCATTACGACAACCTCGCTGCCATTTTCATGGCGCAAAAGCGCATCAACACCATCCTGCTCGACCTTTGCCGGGATATCTGGACTTACATTTCCATGGACTACTTCGGGCAAAAGGTGGTGGAAGGCGAAGTCGGCTCCTCGGCCATGCCGCATAAAGTCAACCCCATCGATTTTGAGAATGCGGAAGGCAACCTGGGCGTCGCCAATGCGCTTTTCACCCATCTGGCCGATAAGCTCCCTGTTTCCCGCCTGCAGCGCGACCTGACGGACAGCACTGTACTGCGCAACGTTGGAGTACCCTTTGCGCATGCCCTGATTGCGTTCAAGTCCATCAAAAAAGGCCTTGGCAAGCTTCTCCTGAACCGTGCCAAACTGGAGGCCGATCTGGAGAAAAACTGGATGGTCGTCGCCGAGGGCATACAAAATATCCTTCGCCGGGAAGGCTACCCACAGCCTTACGAAGCGCTGAAAGCCCTGACCCGGGGCAAGACGGCCATTACCAAAGCAGATATCCACACCTTTGTGGACGGACTACAGGTGGCTGATGCCATTAAGGCAGAGCTAAAGCAGATTACGCCACAGAACTATGTGGGGAAATAAGCTTATAGCGTATGGCTTCGCCTGTTAATCTACTGTTTCCGGCACCGCTTTGATAGCGCCTGGGCTTAGCGCTATCCCTTTAGAACATTGCACATGCCGCACCTTCGGCGCGGGCAAGCAGCAACAGATTGTGGTTACCCGCATGCAGTCCCTAACGGGACTCCGAGGGGTTGCTCACACGTTCCATTTAGCCTAAAAAGCGGGCTAGAGCTGTAACTGCTATGTACACAAGCCTGCTAGCCCGGCCCCGATAGGGGCATAATGTGGGTAACTCCAAGGCATCGTAAGGTCTCCGCGCCGTAGGTGCGGAAGGTGAGCTACTCAAGGCGGCTGCCCTATAAACCCTGCCCTTTCTCGTTTGGCACCGGACCTTTTGACAAAGGTACATGCCGCACCTTCGGCGCGGGCAAGCCTTAACCATGACAAGTTACCCACCTTTAGCATCTGACGGGGCATCCAGTGTTTGACTATGGCTTAAAGACTTCGGTGGTGGAGCCCCGCCAAAACACCCTTAACGTTTCATTAGGAAGCAGGACTAAGCAATTGTCCCAAATACACGTTAACTTAGGACAAACATTCTCCAAACTATGCGTGGATATCCCGGATTACTGACCGCCCTTGTGCTAGGGCTCCTAGTCAGCTGTTCTCAGCCTGAGCCTAAGGCGGTGCCGACTGATCAGGCCGGGTCTCTGCCCATACACGAAGCACCCGTTGCGCCAAGCGACTACCGGATTCAGTGGGGCAAGTTGAGTATTCCGTTGTCCAAATTCGCTAATCCGGAAGTTTACAAGGGCGAGGCGGCACTTCCGCTGGATGAGTTCAAAACGCTGATCGGGCAGCCGATGCAAGTTTTCAAAGCAACCCAGTCCCTACCCTTTGAGGTCGTGCAGCTTCACCGGGAGCCTTATCAGCGGTTTGGGCCCTTTTGGTTTTCTTATCCTGCTTTTATACCTGAACAGGGATTTGATGCATCAGTGGTGTCTACTTATCAAAACGGCATTCGCCCGGGAGATGTCATCAGCCTGCGGATAGATGCAGCTGACAGCATCCGTATCCAGTCCCTGCACATCAGGGTCATAGACCCCATGCTGCCCTACAGTCCTGTAGTAAAGGTACCACACCCCCGGCATACTCAGGAATCTTTTGGTTTTCAGGTCATACAGGAAAGCGGGCAGCGACCCATCCTTCGTATTGATACTTCGGCAACAGAGACCCGCCATATTTACGAGCTGTACCAGCAAAACGCCCTCTACAAAATCGTTCACGTACCGGGTTTCCAGACCTACAACCGCCTGCTGACCGACCGCGATCAGCTCTTCTCCACACAGGAAATCCGCCGCACCACCACGCTTACGGATCCGCTAGACTGGAAAGCCCTGCCCGACTATATGGACTACCGGGGGCCGGAGGTAGAACTGCGCTGGGGGCCACTGAGCGCTAATCCAATGAGCCCCAATTATCATCTTTGGCAGATTGAAGGGCAGTTATCAGAGTCGCTTCGGCTGTTTGTGGGCACAAGCACGCTGCCTATTCACAGTTTTCAACTTATCATTGCAGGGGCTGATCAACAACCTGAAATGTGGGTGGCCAACAGCCTGCAGCAGCCCGAGCTGGCTAAGCGGCTCTGGCAGTTGCAGCCTGCCCAAACCCTTTATTTTAACCGGATAATAGTAGAGCCTGAGCCAGGCTGCCTGAAACTTTTCCCGCAGGCGTTTGCTTTTAATATTGAATCGGCACGCCCCTTCCGGCTTATCCTAAAGGAAACCGACGCGGTGGTGCCTTTCTTTAGCGCAGGCCAGGATACAACCGTATCCCCCGTCCGGCTGTCTATGAAAGGGACGCCTTTATCCGTTGCCTTGCTATCGCTGCTGGAACTGGATAGCAATCAAGTCCACTGGAGTGGGCTGCATCAAGACCCCCAACTGGACATCACTTTTGCGTCAAGCCGGTATGCGCTATCCGATGGCAAAGCGATGATATTAGAGCAACTGGAAGAGGAATACCGGTTAGAGATAGATTGGCGGCCGACGCCACCACAGTATGACTTGCAACTGAAAGACAGCCTGTTGCTGCAGGAGCATCTGGCTTTTGAAGATTCCGGGCGCATCATTTGGGACCAACAGGAACGGACGGCACTCGTCCTCCGGGCACCACTTTCAGGAGTGCTACAGCTCATGCAACGCGAATTGGGCGTGCCAGTGCAAAACAACCTGCCGGTTTCGGAAACAGCGCTATTCCGGGGGCACCTCGACTTTAGCAGCATTGCTGCCGCCCGGTCCTCGCTGGCACAATTTGGGTTATCTTTGCAGCGATCCAAAGCCTGTTCGCAGGTCGTCATCCGACAAAGGCCACTGCAATAGTACTGAGCCTTAATAGTGGGGCAAAATAAAAAGCACAACTTCCGGAAAGCTTTTGCCCCGCCATTGTACAACCCCGGTTGTGCGTTTTATTTTTCGGGGAGCCCTTAGAAGTCGGGCTTGCGGTCATTTTTTTATAGTTTTGCGGACTAAAATTTGAATGCTATGTCGGTAGTGGTGCAAAACCTGACGAAGATATACGGGGAGCAAAAAGCGGTCAACAATATTTCCTTCGAGGCGAAGCCCGGGCAGGTTCTAGGCTTTCTGGGGCCTAACGGTGCCGGAAAGACCACCACCATGAAGGTCCTGACTTGCTACATCCCCCAAAGCAGCGGGCAGGCGACCGTCTGCGGCTATGATGTACAGGAAGCGCCTATGGAGGTCCGAAAAAACATTGGCTATCTACCTGAGCACAATCCGCTTTACCTCGATATGTACGTGCGGGAATATCTCCGGTTCATTGCCGGGCTCCACAAGATCAACAAGCCCAATCAGCGCATCAGGGAGATGATCGAAATGACGGGGCTGGAGCGGGAGCAGCGCAAGCCGATTGGTGCCCTTTCCAAAGGTTACCGGCAGAGGGTGGGTCTGGCGCAGGCCTTGCTGCATGACCCTCAGGTGCTGATCCTTGATGAGCCTACCGCCGGGCTTGACCCCAATCAGCTGGCCGATATCCGGGCGCTGATCAAAAAACTGGGCGAGGAGAAAACCGTGATTTTTTCCACCCACATTATGCAGGAGGTAAAAGCCATCTGCGATCGCGTGGTGATCATCAACCGGGGGAATCTCGTAGCGGACGACACCATCGACCACCTGCAGTCCGTCACTACCGGAGAGTCGGTAATTACGGTGGAATTCCAAAGCAAAATCCTGCAGCAGCAGCTCAAAAAGATCACCGGCGTGAAGGAAGTCCGCCACCTGAATGGGTACCGTTACCAGATCCTGGCAGATGCAGAAGAGGACTTGCGGGCATCGGTCTTTGATTTTGCAGTAGACCAAAAAGTGAAGCTGCTGGAGATGCGCAAAGAAGTATTTGAGATGGACGAGGTATTCCAGCGCCTCACAAAATAACGCCTATGCCTGCACTACAACGACTCCTTATTGGTTTGCTGCTTGCGCTGCCCATCTGGGCGAGTGCACAGGCAGACTCTGCCCAGCTCAAAGCGGCTTTCCGGTTTCAGGATGGGGTGTACCTCTCCATAGAGGCACTTCGGAATAACCAGCCCGACTACCGCTGGAAGGACCTGAGTGCAAAGCTGGCCGCCAATGCGGAATCTTACCGGGCGCAGGCGGAGTACATCCGGTCCAAAGACGGAGTTGAACTCCCCAGAGCGCGTATTTGGGGGATGGTGCTGGATGGCCTGCCTTATATTCTGTTGCCGAACGAAGCGGTGAAGGATACTTCGGTGCTGCACTTCGCCGGTTTGCGGGTTCGGGGCCGTATCTGTTACTACGAATTCGAGCGCGAGGTGGAGCGTCTGGTGGAAATCAAAGCCTACAATCCACTGACCGGGCGCCCGTTCCGGCGGGGCAATATTTCCAAACGGGAAATTATCAATGAGGCACGTATACTGCACCTGCTTACCGAACAGCATGGCCCACTAGATCAGCCTACCCTGATTAGCATGATTGGCGATGATACCAAGATGTACCGCACCGTGGACGAGCTCCCAGCAACCGCTAGTACCGACATGCTCTACAAATGTGTATTGATTTACGATGACCGCAATCCAATTTATATCCCTGTACCGAAGAAAGAAGCCACAAAATCCAAAAAGTAAGCCTACATGCAAAGCATATTCCTGAAGGAAGTCAACGCATTTTTCAGTTCCCTGATCGGCTATATTGTCGTTGGGGTTTTCCTGGTCATTACCGGGCTCATTCTTTTCGTATTCCCCGACACGAGCCTGCTGAATGTCAACTACGCCAGCCTGGGGCCACTTTTTGAAATTGGGCCGATGGTGTTTCTCTTCCTGATACCCGCTGTGACGATGCGGTCCTTTGCAGAAGAGTATCAAAGCGGGACTATTGAGCTGCTGGCGACCCGGCCTATAACCAGTCTGCAGATTATTATGGGCAAATACCTGGCCTGTATGGTACTGGTGCTTTTTGCCCTCATCCCTACTCTGCTGTACTACTACACGGTTTATCAGCTGGGGTCTCCAGTTGGGAATATCGACAGCGGTGCAGTGCTGGGCTCCTATATCGGGCTGTTTTTCCTGGCGGCTGCGTACGTGGCTATCGGGCTGTTTGCCTCCTCCCTCTCCAACAATCAAATTGTCGCCTTTCTGCTGGCGACCTTCCTGGCTTTTTTCCTGTACTACGGCTTTGACTTCCTGAGCCGGTTGCCGGGCCTGGTGGGAAAGGTAGACGATGTGGTGCAGATGTTTGGCATTGATTACCACTACCGGTCCATTAGCCGGGGGTTGATCGATAGCCGGGACATTATATACTTTCTCTCGGTTATTGCCCTGTTTCTGGGCCTTACCCTGTTTTCCATGGAACGACGGAAGTGGTAAAACAGCAAAAGGCAGCATTCACCTATTCATAGGCAACCCTTGCACAGTTCTAATTGTATCATTGACTTAAGATCGTAACCTTTACGCTCCGATGGCTAAGCAACAACAAAAGACTCAATTTATTATACAACTCCTGCTGTTCTGTGGAATTTTACTGTTCCTCAATATCCTGGCGAATGCACGGATTGCAGGCAAGCCTTTGTACAGCTTCCTGGACATGACGGAGGAAAAGCGGTTCACCCTTACCGACCCTACCCGGGAACTGCTGGAAGACCTGGATGACGTGGTGTACATCCGGGTGCTGCTGGAAGGGGAATTCCCTGCCGGATTTAAGCGGTTGCGCAATGCCACACAGGATATCCTGGACGACTTCCGGGGCGTCTCAGGCTATGTAGAATACGAGTTTGAAACCCCCAACCGCGGCACAACCCAGGAAATCAATGAACGCCGCAAAAATCTACGCGATCAGGGTATCACGCCCACGCAACTGACGGTAAAGGGCGTAGAGGGCACCGAGCGCAAAATGATCTACCCTTACGCTATCGTTTTCTATAAAAACCGGGAGCTGGCGGTTAACCTCCTGGAAAATGACGTGCCCGGCATGCCTCAGGAACGCACCCTGAATAACTCTGTAGGCTTGTTGGAATATAAACTGGCCAACGCTATTCAGCGGCTGCGCAGTACCGTACAGCCTAATGTACTTTTTACCACAGGCCACGGCGAGCTGGAACGCATTGAAACCGCTGACCTGCAAAAAACATTGGAAGGTTATTACGAATTTGGCCGGATAAACCTGGACAGTGTGGTGTACATCGGTGAAGAAGCCGACTTACTGATTGTGGCCAAGCCCACACAGCCTTTTTCCGAAAAGGACAAATTTAAGATCGACCAGTATGTCATGCAGGGCGGAAAGGTCCTCTGGCTGTTGGACAAAGTACGGGTGGACCTCGACAGCCTACAGGGCCGGGCACAATACTACCCCAATGAGTACGACCTCAATCTGGATGATCTGCTGTTCCGGTACGGCATCCGTATTCAGCCCAATCTGGTGCTTGACTTGCAATGCTCAAGTATTCCACTGGTGGTAGGCATGCAAGGCAATGCTCCACAGTTTGACAATTTCCGGTATCCTTACCATCCTGTGGTGGCCCCAAAGGAGCGCCACCCTATTGTCAACAACCTGGGGCTTGTAAACTTCAAATACCCCAGCACAGTCGACCTCGATGTGACCACAAAAACGGAAGTGGAAAAGATCCCCTTGCTTCAGTCGTCTGACAACAGCCGGGTGCAGTACATTCCAGTAGAAATGAATTTCGAATTCCTGCGCTACGACCTGGACCCAGGCAAATTCAATGCCGAGCCACAAACACTGGGATTGCTGCTCGAAGGCACCTTTCCTTCCCTGTATGAAAACCGCGTCACTCAAAGCATGCTGCAGGGTATGAGGGACCTGGGCCTGGAATTCCGCAATCAAAGCTTGCCTACTAAAATGGTCGTGATTTCCGATGGGGACATTGCCCGTAACAAAGTAGGTCGGGACGGCAAACAATTTAGCCCCCTGGGCTTTAATGAATTCGACAAATACCTTTTTGCCAACAAAGATCTGATGGTAAATACCCTGGAGTACCTGATCAACGAACAGGGCGTCATTCAAGCGCGGGGCAAGGAAATTAAGCTTAGACTGCTAGACACCGTCGAAGCTCAGGAGCGCAAAGGGTTTTGGCAGTTTTTGAATATTGGAGTGCCACTCCTGTTTTTGGCACTGTTTGGATTTGCATACAACTTGGTACGGCGGCGCCGATTTGCTGCTAAATAAAACTTAGAGATGAAAAGAACCTTAATTTTACTGGTCGTTTTCCTGCTGCTCGGCGGTGGGGCTTTCTGGTACCTTTCCACAGATGATGAGCGCAATAAAATGACCCTGGCGGGCTCCGACCGGAACTTCGCCCTTGAAGACATGAGCCAATTGCATAAGATTTTTATTGCTGGCCGTAAAGGCGAGCGCACCACCCTCGTGCGCAATGGTGAAGGCGGATGGGATGTAGAAGGCGGGGGCACAGCCAACCCGCATGTGGTGGAACCTCTGCTGGAAGTTATTAGGAATGTCCGCATCAAGTATAAGCCATCAGACAACGCCTTGCAAAACATGGTCAACACCCTGGCAACTCAGGGTAAAAAGGTGGAGCTCTACGATAAGAAAGGCAACCTCCTCAAGTCCTATTACATAGGCGGGTCTACCGCCGATGAGCGGGGTACTTACATCATTATGGATGGGGCAGAGCAGCCTTATGTAGCAGAGATTCCCGGTATTTCCGGCAACGTCAGCGTGCGGTTTGACCGTCAAGGGGATGAGTGGCGGGACAAGACCCTCTTCTCAGAAAAAGTGGAAGATATCAAATACCTTTCTGTAGAGTATCCCAAGCAGAAGAATCAGTCTTTCATTTTGGAGGCGCAGGGCACCGACTATACCGTAAAGCCATTCTATGACATTACCCCAACCATCAAACGCCCATTCAAGGAAGGCAGTGTCGAAGCTTATCTTGTGAACTTCAGAAATGTGGGCGCAGAGGCCTTCCGCAATGAACATTCGGGGCGGGATTCCATTTTGCAGACCATCCCTTTTTGCAGCATCACGATAGTCAACACGGATAAAGATACCACCCGGGCCGTATTTTACCCTATCATCAAAGAGAAAGTAACGACACAGGACCGTAAGACAGGAGAATACGTTACAACCGGTGGCTACCTGGACCGTTACTTTGTACTACGCAACCGGCAGGACTTTATGCTTGCGCAGCACCTTGTAATGGAAAAGCTATTTTGGGGATATGGGTCTTTCTATCAGGACACCAACCTGTTAAACTGACGATTGTGGGGTTACTTTAAGCCCGCTAAAGCTTAGTTTTACCTCATTCTTAGACATAACAACCGATCCGGAACATGAATCATCAAGCGCCATTTCGCTCAAGGCAAATAGGCAGAAATGCCCTCATTGCCGCCCTATTACTGCTCATCGGGCTGGGTGCCGCTCCCTCTGAGCGCTGGGGTTTCTGGGGCCACCGCCGGCTCAACCGGATGGCCGTATTCACCCTCCCTCCGGAGATGGTCGTGTTCTACAAGAAAAATCTGGAGTACGTCACCGAGCATGCCGTAGACCCCGACAAGCGCCGCTACGCTACCCGCCACGAAGCCGTACGCCACTACATAGACATTGATCACTGGGGCACCTACCCCTTCCCGGAGGTACCAAGAGACTGGACCGAAGCCCTGATGAAATTTACGGAAGTGGGGGTTGTGGGCTCCGACGGGGATACGACCCTGCTACACCGGGATACCGTAGGCCGGCAGGTGCTTATTAGCCTGAATACAGATGGGGGCGCGCTACAGGTGCCGTATCAATCGGACTACAAGACCTACTTCATTCAGGAAATCATGCCGCAGTACTATGAGGACGAATGGAAGCTGAGCTGCGATACGCTGGCAATGCTATTTGGGCTAAGCCCGGGGGCGATTGATTGTGAAAAAGCCTATGCCGTTGACCATTTTTCAGAATACGGCATTGTCCCATACCATTTGCCGGCTATGCAACGCCGACTGACTGCTGCCTTTCGCAACCGGGATATCCCGCGTATTCTGCGCATTTCTGCTGAGTTTGGGCATTATATTGGGGATGCGCACGTGCCTCTTCACACCACCACCAATTACAACGGGCAGCTTACCGATCAGGTGGGCATCCACGCCTTTTGGGAAAGCCGGATACCCGAGCTGTTTGCCGATCAGGAGTACGATTACTTTGTAGGTAAGGCCGAGTACATCGCCAATCCTAAGGATTACTACTGGGATGTTGTACTGGCCAGCCACCTCCTTGTCGATAGTGTCCTGCAAATTGAGCGGGACCTGAGCAAGACCTTCCCGGAAGACAAGCAGTACTGCTACGAGGAGCGCCTCGGCCGGACCATTCGCACCCAATGCCAGGAATACGCTAAAGCTTATCAGGAGCGGATGAAAGGCATGGTAGAAGACCGAATGCGCGCTACCATCCTTTCTATTGGCAGCGCCTGGTACACCGCCTGGGTGGATGCCGGGCAGCCTGACCTTGACAATATCGACAAATACCAATATTCGCCGGAAGAGATGGAGGAACTACAGGTCTTGGAAGAGAAGGCGCGTAGTGGAAATCAGAAGGGGCGTGCGCATGAGTGATTTCCGGTTACAAGTTGGGATTCACCTTCCCATACGTCCATACATCCAATATCCGCCCCTTCTTCACGATCGCTTTACGGGCAATGCCCTCCCGTTCGAAACCAGCCTTCTCCAGTACCCGTTGGGAAGCAGAGTTAACATGAAAGACATTGGCGCACACCCGGCTGTGCTGTAAGTCTTCAAAGGCGTGTTTGACAATCAAACCTATAGCTTTAGACATAATCCCCTGCCCCCAAAATGGCTCGCCCAGCCAGTAGCCTAATTCTACTGAGGCCGCGTAAATGTCGGGCTTGAAGATCAGGCTGATGACGCCTATGAGCCCTTCTCCCCGATCGATGGCAAAAACCGATTCTCCTTCATTTTCTGCTGCGTAGTTGATAAACCAATGCGCACTTTCCACGGTGTAGGGGCTTGGAAAGCGGTCCATCAGGTTGGCGGCAATTTTTGGGTTGTTGGCGTAGGTGGTCAGTTGTGGTGCGTCTGCTGTGGTCAGACGGCGCAGCTGTAGGTCTCGTCCCTGCAATGCTTTTTGCCGGAAGGCTGTCTGGAAGTTGGGTATGGGTATGGTTGGCATGGTCCTTAGATTTCAAGGAGAAACGTCAAGCCTCATGTAATCGTTCCTCCGGAGGATATACCGACAGCCCATTCTCAGTCCAGGGTCGCAGAATTGCTGTCTATTGGAAGCCAGAATTGGGAACCACGGAATACACGGAATGCCGCTTTTTGGGGCCACATTGAAATTAGAACCTTGGTCTGTGTGT